>ONRL01000184.1 GCA_900320225.1 uncultured Lentisphaerota bacterium | reverse complement strand
GCCGTCACGAACATCTACGGCGAGGCCACCTACGCGGCGATCATCCCCGAGAAGTGGATCCCCTCGCGCAGCCAGAACAACTTCATGGGGCACTGGACGTCCGATCCGTACTTCACCTTCAAGCTCCGCGAGCGCTACTTCGCCACGCGCCCGTACCTGACGGACATGGTGAAGGAGGGCGGTCTCATCGACCAGTACAAGGTGAAGCTCGCCGCGTCCGCGCGCGCGAACGACCTGCGCTGGAACAACCGTATCGGCTTCTTCGGCAACGCGGAGGAAACGGGCGACGTGGACACGCTGAAACAGTTCCTCACGCGGCGCTTCGCGTGGCTGGACCGTCAGTTCGCCGCCGTCGGCTGCGCCGTGTCGAACGTCTCGGAGACCGTCAGCGCGAGCGCCCTGCGCTACGCGCGCAAGAAGGAGATCGTGCCGACCTTCACCGGCGCGTCGCCCACGCCGGGATCCGTGGAGACGGACGTGGCCGACGTGACGGCCGCGCTCGCTCGCGGGCCGCTCACGGGATCCGTGGCGGTGCCGACGTCCGGCGCGGCGTCTCTCGACGTCTACGTGAACGGGCGCTTCGCGTCCAACGTACCTGTGTCGTCCGGCACGGCCTCCCTGTCGATCCCGGCTGCCAACCTCGTGCCCGGCGGCACGAACTTCTTCGCCTTCGTCGCGAAGAACGCGTCCGGCGGCGAACTTGCGAAGAACGTGGCCGTGGTGGTGGCGTCGTTGCCGGAAGTGGTGGCCGAGGCGGACGGCGGGCACGACGTGCCGATCGCGTGGCTCGCGGACGCGTGGGACGACCTCGCCGCGGCCGGCAGCACGGCGGCGCAGCCCGTGTCGTACGACGACTATCTCACCTTCGCGACGAACGCCTCGCCGATCGGCAAGAGCGTGCCGCTCTGGCAGGACTACGTGGCGGGCACGGCGCCGGCGAACGTGGATGACCTCTTCATCGCCAACATCACGATGACGAACGACACGGCGTACATCTCATGGTCGCCGGATCGGCCGGAGTTGCGCGCGACGCGCGTCTACAAGCTGAAAGGCGCCTCCAGCCTGGAGGGCCCGTGGGCCGAGACCAACGCGGTGAACCCGCCGGCGGAGTTCCGCCAGACAAACAGCTTCTTCAAGGTGACAGTCGAATTGGCCCCATAAGCAACCGGGAAACCGAAAATGAAAAGCCATACAATCTCACCTCTCACCTTTCTCACCACTCTCACCTTCCTCACCCCTCTCACCCTCTCCGCCGCCGAGCTCGTTGTGGCTTCTGGCGGCCTTACGCCGCAGGGTGCGCTCGAGAAAATCCGCGCCGCGAAGGCCGCAGGCGACGCATCCGCCTGGACAGTCCGCGTGAAGCCGGGCGTCTACGCGCTCGACCGCACGCTCCTCTTCACGCCCGGGGACTCCGGCACGCCGCAGGCGCCCGTCACGTGGGTCGGCGAGAAGGGCGCGGTGATCTCCGGCGGCGCGCCGCTCGCGGGATGGAAGGACACGGGGAAGGGCTGGTGGTCCGCGCCGGCGCCGCGCGGCGCGGACGGCAAGCCCGTCTACTTCGAGCAACTGTGGGTGAACGGCCGGCGCGCGAACCGCGCGCGGTTGCCGAATTCCGGCTACTTCAACGTGGCGAAGCCCGAAATTTCTCCGCGTGCGGGTACGTCCTCGTTCACCGAACATCTCGTGGTCACCAACGGCGTGAAGGAACTCGCGGCGCTCGCCCCCGACGAAATGCCCTACGCGCAGATGTGCGTGGTGCACAAGTGGAGCTTCGCGCGTCGCGTCCTGCGTGGGTTCGACCCGGCGACGGGCACCGTGGAGACATGGTCCCCGAAGGACTGGACCCGCTGGCAGAAGTGGAACACGCGCGAGACGCTCGTCTGCTTCGAGAACGTGCGGAGCGCGTTCGACGCGCCGGGAGAGTGGTTCTACGACGTGAAGGCGGGGGAGGTGCTGTACCGCCCGCGCCCAAACGACAAACTGGATAAGCTGCAGGCGATCGCGCCGAGCGCGAAGCTGAGCCGTCTCGTCGAGTTCAAGGGCGAGCCCGACGCCGGGCGCTACGTGCACGACATCGCTTTCAAGGGACTGACGTTCGCCGCGAGCGACGCGACCGCGCCGGACGGCACGAAGGGTCCGACCGAGGCCTGGCAGCACCAGGCGGCGATCGGGTACGACGGGCTCGTGACGGCGGAGGGCGTGCAGCGCCTTTCGTGGGAGAACTGCACGGTGCGCAACACGGGCAACTACGCGTTCCGGTTTAACGACGGCTGTACGTCCAACCGAATCGTCCACTGCATGCTCGAGGATCTTGGCGCGGGCGGCGTGTGGATGGGCGCGCAAGGGGGATACGTCGCGGCGGGCGAGAAACTGACGCGCCGCGTCATCAAGCGTCTTGCGCCGCGTTCCACGGCGTTCAACGAGATTTCGGACTGCACGATCCGCCAGGGCGGGCGGTTCAATCCCGAGGGAACGGGCGTGGCGCTCACGCACGTCTCGGATTCGAAGGTGCTGCACTGCGACATCTACGACTTCTTCTACACGGGCGTGAGCATGGGCTGGACGTGGGGTTTCCAGGGCAGCGTGGCGCAACGCAACGAGGTGGCGTTCAATCGCATTTACGGTCTCGGCAAAGGCATCATGAGCGACATGGGCGGCGTCTACACGCTCGGCACGAGTTTCGGCACTTGGGTGCACGACAACGTGATCCACGACGTGAAGTCCTACTCCTACGGCGGGTGGGCGCTCTACACCGACGAGGGGAGCGAGGGCATCGTGATGGAGCGGAACCTCTGCTGGAACACGACGGACGGCGGCTTCCACCAGCATTACGGCACGGGATGCATCATCCGCAACAACGTGTTCGCGTGGAACCGCACGCTCGGCGCGGTGCGCATGGCGCGCCAGGTGGTGCAGGACATTCCCTGCACGCTCCACTTCGTGAACAACATCGTCGTGGTGCGGGAAGGTCCGCTTGTCGGGCGTGGGCCGCGCGGCGTGGGCGGCATCTGGGCCGCGAACCTCTGGTATGACTACTCGGGGCGCCCCGAACTCGACGGCCTCGACTGGGAAGCCTGGGCGAAGTGCGGCAAGGAGGTGGGCGGCGTCTACGCCGACCCGCAGTTCGAGGATCCCGAACGCAACGACTTCCGCCTCAAGCCCACCTCGCCGGCCCTCGCCCTCGGCTTCAAGCCCTGGGATGCGAAGTCCGCTGGCCCCCGTCGCTGACAGGCGCGATCATCCTCGCTAACGCTCGCAGGTGAGGCCGCTCGCGCGGTCGCGGCAGACGACGCGGTACGCGCCGGGCGCGTCGTTGAGGTTCGTGCGCACGGTGATTTTGCACACGCCGTCCTTCGCGCAGGCATAACCCGCGCCGTCCAGTTCGCGGCCCGCCGCGTCGTAGACGCGAATCTCGACCGGCAGCAGCGCCTGCACGGGCTCGCCCGCCGCGTCGCGCACCGTCATCGTGACGGAGAGCGCATCGCCCGCCTTCGCCACCTCGGCATCCACCGAGGCGATCTTGCGCGGCAGGAACACGAACAACCGCCCGTCGTTCGTGTCGTAGGAAAGCGGCACTGCCACGCGCCCGTCGCGCCGCGCGAACTTCACCTCGCCGCTGCGCGAAAGCTCGTACACGGCGCCGATCTTCCCCTCCGGATCGGAGAGGGTCACCTCGCCCGCGAACGGCAGGCCTTTCTCCATCGTGAGGCCCCACTGTCCCACGTAGTCGCCGAACGTGCGCTTGTCGTTCAGCGCGAACACGTAGGTCGTGCCGCGCCACGCGCGCGAGTAGGTCACGATTTCGGGGCTGGAGCTGTCCGCCTTCGGCGCGTAGGCGCATTTCGCGGCAAGTGCCGCGCGGAGCTTCTCCGCCTCCGCGAGCATCCACGTCTTCTGTTCCTCCGTGAAGCGGCGCGCCACCGTGTTGACCATCGTTTTCGTGGCGGCGTCCACGTCCGCCGCGTGGTCGGACTTCGGCGGCGTCTTGTACGCCATCACGGGCACGACGATATCCGCCTTGAGCGCAGGCAGCAGCTTCTCGTCCGCAACGAGGATTCCGCCCGCCTTCTGGAACGCCTTGATCTTCTCCACCACGGGCGCGGAAAGGAATTGGCACTGCGGCGCGTAGAGGATCTTCGTGCGTCCGAACCCGTCGCGCAGGATCGTTTCTTCGTACACGACGCGCGGGTCGAGTCGCGCGCGCTGGCAGAAGGTGATTGCGGGCGAGAGCCAGCCCCACGAGGCGGGGCCGCCCATCGCGGCCGTCGCGAAGCTTTCGAGCACGGCCACGTCGGGTTCCTCGCGGCCGAGGTTCTTCAGCGCGGGGCCGAGCGGCGCGACGAGTCCATTCAGCAGCTGGCGCAGGCGTTCGGCCGACTCCGGTGAGGTGTAGGTGTAGCCGGTCTCGCTGCCCGTCTCGGCGATCGTGCCCCAGCCGTGGAACATGATGCCTTTCACGGGCTTCGCGATCATCGACCACACCGCCTCCTGCAGCGCGTCCGCCGGGATGGTGGGGAAGCCGGCGCGCGGACGCTTCTGCACCCATGCGGGCAACGGCGACACGACCACGTTCGACGGCGCGAGCCGGGCGCGGTAGCAGATGAGCTGCGTCATGATCATCGGGTGCTGGCCGGGACGCCCCGCCGCCATCGCGAGGATTTCCTCCGCCGGCCCCGCCACGTTCATCGGTTCGGGCTGCGCGTACACCCACTGGTTGAGCGCGTCCACGTCGCCGCCCGACCCCCACTTGGGCGGACACCGCACCGCGGGATCCCAGAAGCTGAAGAACGGACGCCGCTTCTGCGCCGCGCTGCCGTCGCCGTAGCGGCCGGCCGTCTTGCGGTACTCGTCCGCAATTGCCCCCGTGTAGCCCGGCCAGCCGTCGCCGCCGCCCCAGAACCAGCTGTAGTAGGCGTAGATCGGGTCGTCCGTCGGCACCACGCCGTCCGGGAAGCGCGCCTCGGCATCCTTGAGGTTGAACGTCTTGCGCGTCACCTCGGGCGGCACGTCGCGTCCCGTCTCGGCCTTGTAGCGTAGATGCTCCGTGCGGAACGAGGGTGACGTGTGGTCGCGCAGCTCGGAGCAGGGGAGCACGCCCGCGAACGCGGGATGGTCGCCCACGCACGCCGTCTCGGCCGCGACGATCCGCCGCGCGTAATCCACGAGTTCGGGGTTCGACACCTCCGCCTGCTTCTGCTCGCGCGCGTTCGTAGGCGCCGTCCCGTCACGCCGGCAGCGATAGAACTTCTCCACGTCCCCGTCCGGGTAGCGGACGCCCTGCGAATGCATCGTGCGCATGCCGGCCGCGAGCGCGCGGTCGTACATGTCCGTCAGCTGGCGCGACTGCTCGCGCGTGCATTCGGGCGACGTCAGGCCGCCGTAGCGCAGCACGTGCGTGAAGCCGAAGTCGCGCACCACCTCGTCCGTGCCGCTCGATCCCCACATCACCACGGGCATGCGGTCCGCGAAGACGGGGCCGATCGCGATGTCGAAGGTGTTCGTGATGGCAACCGCCGTTCCGTCCGGCGCGCGTCCCGCGAAACGCACCGCAACGGAGTAGGTGCCTGTGCGCAGGCGCGTTTCGAGCGGCAGGTCCAGCGGCGTCCACGCGTTGCCGGGAAGGGCGTCCAGCTTGCGCTCGGCGCGCGCCCAGACGCGTCCGTCGGCCGGATCGCGCTGCTCCAGGACGGCGGACACGTCGCGCAGTCCCTCCGGCGCGCGGACGAACGCCGCCACGCGGAACGTGGCGTTTGCCTCGCCGCGCTCGAACGCGCGCCGCCCGTCGGGGCGCATCGCGAGGGCCGAGCATTCGAACGGCGTGATGGCGATGCGGCGGATGTATCCGTTGAACGGCCAGTAGAGGCTGCAGATGCGGTCGCCCACGACCGGGCGGTGCTTCGGGTCGGGGACGATTGGCCCGGCCTTCGCGAGGTAGCTCTCCTGCTTTTGGCCGTCAAGGTCCCACCGGACGGTGCCGAGCGCGTCGTACTCGAAGCGCAGCCGCACGGGCACGCCGGCCTTCGGCGTGAAGGAGGGACCCGTGGCGCGGCACGTCATGTCGCCGAGGCCCGCGTAGAGCAAGGCCGTCCATCTCTCGCCCGCCTGGTGGAACATCACCTGCAGGCCCATGTTGCGGCACTTCGGCTTGTAGTTGACGGCCATCGTGTCGAAGACGTGCATCGACCGCGAGCCGGCGGCCGCCGCGCGGTCGACGTCGTTTGTCCACGCGACGAACGGCACCACCTCGGCCTCGAACGTGAACGCCTCGGGCAACGTGACCTGCGGGAACATCACGCCAGCGGCGTCCTTGCCCGTCATGTTCTTCGCGATTTGCGAAGGCGAGAGTCCGTTCGGGCCGAGGACGGCGCACGCGCGCGGCCGTCCGCCTTCCGGCAGGCCCTTGGTGAAATCCCATTCAAACGCGCCGGCCACGAGCGCGATCGCGGCGGCGAATACGGTCAGTTGTCTTTTCATGGCGGGAAAAGTATA
>ONRL01000167.1 GCA_900320225.1 uncultured Lentisphaerota bacterium | reverse complement strand
CTCCGCGAGCGCGCAGAAGTCGTCCACGAGGAATCCGTGCGAGTCCTGGCGCGAGCGCGCCTGCACGACCACGTCGGGGAACGGACGGTTCGCCGTCACGTCCTGCGCGTTCAGGAGGTAGTCCGGCACGATGCGCCGACGCTCGCGCGAGTCCGGCATCTTCGCGATGTCCCAGGCGTTCGGCGCACCCGCCCGCGCACGGAGGCCGAAAAGCCACAGGTCGCGCGCGTCCGCGTCGTAGAGGTAGCCGAAGTCCGAGTTGATGCCGCCGCGTCCGAGCCGGTGCGGGGACTGTCCCGCGCTCTGCAGGGCGAACTCGCGCGCGCCGAAGAAGGCGGTCTGCGCGCCGGCCGCCGCCGCGACGTCGGCGTTGCCGGTCGCGTCGATGAACGCCTTGGCGCGCACGCGCCCGACGCCGAGCGGCGTGGCCACGTCCACCGCCGTGACCGCGCCGTTCTCCGTGACGGCCCCCACGCCCATCGCGCCGAACATCACCTCCACGCCCGCGTCGCCACACCACTTCCGCAGCGTCTCGGCGCGCCGGTAGAGTCCGTGCCGCCCGCCGATCTCCCGATTTCCCTTCTTGAACGCTTCGGTGTATCCGCAGTGGTTGCCGTCGTAATAGCCGAGCACCATGCCGTCCGTGGCCACGCCGCCGAGGACGTGCAGGTACTCGACGAGCAGGACCCTCGCGCCGGCGCGCGCCGCCGCGAGCGCGGCGGGGGCGCCGCTCGTGCCGCCGCCCACGACCACCACGTCGTACGCGCCCCATTCGGCCGGCGCGGGATTCACCTGCTCCGCGCATGCCTGCGCCGGACGCGCACCGCGCGCCGCGCGCGCGGCCGCACGCCCCAAGGCCTCGCCGTCGCGAATCCTGTCCTCAAGCGGTTTCCAGCCCGGCGCGTGCCACACGAGCAGGTCCGCGTCGTCCATCAGGTCGCGCGTGCAGGTCAGGTCGCGTGCCGCCCACTCCGCCGCCGCGAAGCTCGGATAGCGTCCGTCCTTCATCGGCAGCTTGAACGTGCAGCGGTACATGCGTCCCGTGGCGGTGGTGTGGCTGACCGGGAACGTGCCGGGCAGACGCTCCACCTTCATGCCGGAGGTCTCCGGCGGCGGACCGTCCACGATCACCACGCGCGAGAACGTCTCCTCCTTCGCCACCGGCAGCGCGGGACCTCCAGGCGCGAAGCGCGCGAGCGTGCCGTACCGCGTGGCATCCACCACGCGCCGCGCGCGCACCGTCAGGCGGCCCGACCGGGTGGCGGCCACCACGCCGCAGGGCGCGCCGTCCGCGCCGCGCAGGACGCGCTCCACCGCCGCGCCCGTGAGGAAGCCGACGCCGGCGTCGACCAGCTCCCGGTCGAACGTGCGCTTCACCTTGAGCGGCGTCGGCGGCGCGAAGGAGCTTTCCGGATCCGCCAGGTGGAACCAGATGCGCGAGACGAACTGGTGGTGCGCCGAAGCCGCCTTCTCCACCTTGATGGACATCTTCGTAAAAGGCGCCTCCACGTCCGCCGCGAACGACACGGCCTTCGCCCCGGGCTGGTAGGCGTCGCCCGCCACGTTGAACGCAAGCCCGCAGTTCGCAAGTTCGAACGACTCGCCGGCGCGCGGGCCGTCGAGGAACGTGCCGGTGACGCGCCCCGTCGCGCCATCGCCCTCGCGCGTCCGGCGCTCGAACGCGATCACCTCCACGCGCCGCACCTTCGCGCGGGTGCGCAGGACGCACGTGTAGGAGACGTCCGAGTCGTAGTACACGGAATCGGACGGACTGGGCGGCCGGCCGTACTCGGAAAGCCGCTCCCACCAGTCGTTCTTGTAGATCCAGCGCGGATGCGGACACTTCCTGTCCGGCCAGTAGTCGTACGCCGCCAGGTCGCTTGCGCCCGCCCAGAGCTTCTTCACCAGCGCCGTCGTCGGCTTCTGCCCGTACGTGAACGGCGTGACGAGAAACACGTCGGCGCCTTCCGCCTTGGCCGCGACCGCCGCCGCCACGCCCTTCGCCGTGCCGCCCACCACGAGCACGTCGGCCTCCACCGGCGGCAGGTTCTCCGCTCCGCACGCCGCAAGGCCAGCCAACACCGCAATTCCGAACACTCGATTCATGGTATGCTCCTTTTTTGTTTCATCCTCGCCTTTTCTACTCAAAGAACCGCTCAGCAGGGATCACGAAATCAAGCATGTGCTCGGTGCGAACTGCCGGAGCGAGCTTGCCGTCGTAAACAAGCACCGTGCGGACCGACGTGCCGGCGTGAAATCCCACGGACTTGACCTTTTGGTTGATTTCCGCTGCGATATCGACGCCGATGTTCTCGCGCCGCTTGATTTCGACGACATACGCCGTGGACTTGGTCTGAAGCAACAGATCGACCTGCACGCCGTTGGCTGTGCCTTCTTTGGCGCGGCGGTACGGTGCGGCCGAAAGCAACGACGCACCGTCGATGCCGAGGATCGGGAGCAATGAGCGGAAGTTTGACACGACAAGATTCTCGAACTGCAATCCCTTCACCGTGTCCCAGCCCTTGAGCGCCGCAAGCGAATCGTATTTGAAGAGTCCGGCTTCGATCTCCTTTGCGTTCGGTTCCACATGATGCAGGTAGAACCGCGTGTAGTTGTCCTTGAGCCTGTAACGCACGGCGCGCCCGGGTTGACCCGTGCAGGGATTCATCCCGCTGTCCTTCGAGACGAACCCGGCAAGTTCAAGTTCCGTGAGATAGTCCACAAGATGTCCGTTGCGCTCGGTCCCCAAGTCCTCGGCCATCTCCGCAGCCGACTTGGATCCGTATGCAAGGGCGCGCAGAAGCGACTTCCGAGCCAAGGACTTCTTGCCGAATATCTGGTTGAATATCTGGTTGAAATCCCTGAACAGCATCCCTTCGCGCGTGAAGCACAGCTGGCGAATGTTCTCGTCGGACGAGAGGCTGGGGTTTATTTCCTCAAGGTACTTAGGCACGCCGCCCGTCACGGAAAGCATGTCGAGCATTTCCGAAGTCGACGTGCGTTCAACCGCTTTCCCCCAGAACGCCCTGCATACGGAGAGCGGAAGTTCGTTCACCACGAGGTCCAGCGAATCCCTGCCTGCAAATCCGGTTCCGTTCAGGATGTTGTCGGCAATCCAGCTGGAGACGCTTCCGCAAAGCACCAAGACGAGGTTGTCCCGTTTCTTGAGCATCTTGTCCCAGACAATCTTGAGCGTCCCGGCAAAGGACTTGTCATATCCGCCCATCCACGATATTTCATCCAGCAGGACAACGATGCGACCGTCCTTCGGCAGGGCGTTGGCGAGCATGCGAAAAGCCTGAAGCCAGTTCTTGACGGTCACGTCTGGTGCGTCGGTCTGCATGGAAAGCTGTTCCATGAAACTTTGAAGCTGCACTTTATTGTTGACGCCTTCGCCAGGCGCCTGACCGTCGATGGATATGAAATGGTCGGCCGTGCGTCTGGCGAATTCCGAGACAAGCGTTGATTTGCCGATACGCCGCCGTCCGCGTACGGTTACGAGAGAGGGCGTAGACTTCTGCCAAAGTCCGCCCAATCTGTTCAAAGCATCCGTTCTGCCGACAAACATAATCTGGCCTCCCTAAAAGAGTTTTGCAGAAAGAATACCAGATTTCGGGCACGAAATCAAGGCCCAAGGCGATTTCGTGCCCGAAAATCAAATCAGTAAAACGGGCACGAAATCGATATTCTTTAATATTTCGTGCCCTAAACTCTTTTCTCGGGATAGAGTTTCGTTGGGTCTGTTGTGACGTTCAGCGTGCGACCGTCGGAGGAAACGCTGATGTCCCCGTGGAGATTCGTCGAAAACGCCTGGATCCCCATCTTCGAGTAGGTGGCGACCGAATTCCTGCCGGCGCTGAACATCCAATTCATGTTTCCAAGCGAGGCGATCGCCACTTCGGGAAGCGGTTTCATCGCCGCGACGTTCGCGCCCTTGTCGTCGGCGATGCCGTGGCAATGGAGAACCACGACATTCGCGGTCCACGTGCCCTTCTGCTCCATGTACGGCCGCATGTATTCGGCGACGTAGTCGGCGTTGATGTCGCCGAGGATCAGGTAGTCGACCTTGCCGACGCGGATCCGCAGACCGGTCGAATTGGCGTTGAGCAGATGATGCAGCGATCCGTTTCTCTTGTAGTCGGGACCGCGATCCAGCGGCTTGCAGTAACCGGTCTTCGGCGGCCAGACGACGTCGAACGTCACCCCCGGCTCGTTCCAGCCGAGATCGTCGCCTTCGACCAGATACCGCGTCACCTGCCCGGGGTGTTTCTTCTCCCAGTTGAAGAGGCAGCGCTTGGCGGAATCGACCTCGCCGTTCCCGTAGGCGTTGAGCGGCTCGAACGAGTTGTCGAAGACATGTCCGATCTCGAAATGGTCCGCGAGATACAGCAACCCGCCGAAATGGTCGGAGTGGTAATGCGACAGGATCAGCCCGTCGATCTTGGTGATGCCGCGCTTCTTGAGCCAGGGAATGATGATGTCCTTGCCGTTGTTCTTGACGGCCCCGTCCATGCCGTTGGCGGTGTCAAACAGGTAGGTACGCCCGGCGGGAGTCCGCATGATCACGCATAGTCCGCAGCCACCGCTCACGACCTCCGGGTTGATCACGGTCATCTCAAAACGCCCCGGCGACAAAAACGCAAATGCCGCATGGCACTCGTCAGCGCCGTACCCAAAGCCCTCGTACCTGACCCACAGCGTCTCCGCACCCACGAGCTCCGGCGGAATGGGGAACTCGTTCACGTCGTGCGCAACGGCGGAACGTTTCGTTTCCGCCCAATTCTCTCCGTCCGCCGAAAGGAAGCACCGTGCCGGACGTTTCGTCTTCCGCTCGCCGCATAGCCTGCCGAGAATCGCATACCGCGTGGCTGTCGGCGCCACCTTCCCCTTGGGGAACCTGTAGAGGGTCGTACCCACATAGAAGAGCCAGCGCGACATCGTTCCGCCCCTGCCACGCGAGCGGGATCTCGCCCTTGCTCGCGTAGGCCTCCGGCATCTTCTCGCCCGCGAACGAATCCGACGCGTTGGACTTGAAGAGCCGCGCGACGATGCGTCCGGCCTTCACCCCATAGGCCCACCAGCCATGCCGGTCCATCGTATGCGTGGCCACCGCCAGCGTTCCGCCGCCCGGCAAGTCCCAGCGCGCGAAGGCGTTGTGGTGCTCATGCCCGCCGAGTAGCCACGTGACGCCCGGACGTCCGGCGAGCGCCGCCTTCGCGACGCGTCCGATGTCGCGCTCCATGCCGCACGAGCCAACGGACGGCTGATGCACGAGCACCACGAGCTGCACGTCCTTGGGACACGTGGCGCATTCGTTCCTGATCCACTTCTCCTGCTCCGCGTCGATCATGCCGTCCACGCCGCCATCCCATTTCACGAAGCGGAGGCCGCAGGCATCGAACGCGCAATAGGGCGGCTGGTCGGGGAAGTGCGTGCGCCACAGGGCGCGGTCGTCCTCGCCGATGTACGTATCATGGTTGCCGACCACGTAGACGCGCGGGATATCTTTCCGGAGCCCCTGCGAAAGAACCGCGTTGATCGCCCCGAACTGCCGTTCGGCATTTTCGGCGGCCACCTGCGGCGAGGGACGATGTCCGAAACAGCCGTTGACCTGGCCCATGTCGCCGAGCGCGGCCACGAAGGCCGGTCGGGGTTCCATGGCGTTCCACGTCGCGACGTGCTCGGCAAGGCTGATATGCTGCTTGTCGGCGTGGATGTCGCTCGTGACGGCAAACCACGCCGCGTCCGGCGCATCGGGATCGAAACCGACCGAGCGGAACGCGGACTTCCAATCGCCTTCTGCGGCGCACGCCGCCGTCGGAAGGAATGCCGCGCCGAACAGCGCCGCGCCGCCACCGACAAAATCTTTACGCGTCACCATGATTCGACGTCACCTGAACATGATGATCGTACCCTTCTCGTTAACGTGCGGCGCGCCCTGAACAATCCCCTCATCGGAGGATCAACGTGGTGCCGCCGGAGATGACCTTGATGCGGGCCGAGACGGTGGTCGAATGGCCCGCCGTTCGTGGAAACCGTCTCCACAAAATACGCCACGCGGCCGAAGCCGCCTTTCGCCACTTGGCGCGACCTGTCGATGTCGTAGGGCACGGCCTGGACGCTCCACCCGAAGTGCGACATCTCCTTCTGGATGTTGAGGTCGTAGACGAGCCTGTACTTGTTGTACTCGCTGCGCGGCACCAGGTTTTCCGCGCCCGTCCACGTGAGGTCGGCCGCCTGGGCCACGCCGATGAAACCCACGGCAGCAAGCAATTTGGCAATTTTGTTCATGTCAATATTCCTTTCAACCTTTCAACTCATGCGGTCGAGGGCGAGCTTGCGGAAGAGCATCTTCATGCGGTCGCCCTGGCGCAGGACGAAGGTGTACGGCGTCTTGGCGGCCTGCCGCTTGAACTCCACCACGTAGCGGAGATCGGAGTTGCCCTTCGGCGTGAGGACGTTGCCGAACGGGCGCTTCTTGCCGGGCATGGACTGGAGCATGAAGTTGACGCCGCGCACGTCGCCCTGCTCGAGCAGCAGGTCGGCGGTCAGGCGCAGCTTCGCGCCCACCGGAATCTTCTCCCACACGCCTTCGGGGAACGAGAACTCGCCGCTGCCCTTGCACGTGAATTTCTTGCCGGCACGCGCCGGGGCGGGCACGCCCTCCCAGATGCGCGTAACGGGCTTCGCTTCGGGCGGCGTCCATTCCGCGCTGATCGGCTCCCCCTCGCCGCCCCAGAAATTGACGGGCGTCACCGTGAATCGGCACGTCTCGCCGGGCGTGAAGTAGCCGGCGGAGATGGCGGCGTCCGTCAGCGTCGCGCCGCGTGCGGAAGCCGGCAGGTGGTATTCGCCGCGCGTCTCGCGGCGCGCGAAGGTGTGCCACGCGCCGTCCGCGCCGCGCCGGGCCAGCTCGAGGCGATAGCCATGCGTCGTCGCCGTGTCCGTCGCCGCGGGGAACGTCACGGCGAGCGACGAGAACGGCGTGCCGTCGACCTTGAACGAGAGCTTCGCGCCGGCCGGGAACTGCGGCTTCGGACGCGACGCGCACAGGCGGTTCGGGTCGTAGGGCGCGTGCGCGGGATCGTAGGGCCACGTCACCGTCCACGGCGCGTCCGCCCCGATCT
This sequence comes from uncultured Lentisphaerota bacterium, assembly GCA_900320225.1. Lineage (GTDB taxonomy): Bacteria > Verrucomicrobiota > Kiritimatiellia > RFP12 > UBA1067 > RUG572. The sequence continues at coordinate 5,262 of ONRL01000167.1, read as the reverse complement.
CGACGCCCTGCTGCAGCTCGAACCGCCTGAACACGGCGCGCGAGGCGTACACCTCCATCACGATGCAGCTCCAGTTCTGGAGCGTGGGGTTCTGCCGTCCGACGAAATCGCCGCCCCACTGCGCGAGGCACCCCACGCTCACGTTGGTGAACGCGCCCTGCCAGATGTTCTGCTCGTTGCGCAGGGAGCCGTGCGCGTGCCCCGTGATGTTGATCACCTGCGGGTACTTGGAGAGAACGCTGCGGCGGCCGCTGCTGCCCCACGAACGCGAGTTCTCGGTCGTGCCCAGCGGCGGCACGTGGTCGAAGATGAAGACCGGCTTGCCGGGGTTCGCGGCGCACGCCTTGGCGATCATCGACTCGTAGCGCTTGGCGTCCAGCCACTGCGGGAACACGAGGAACGTGAAGCCCTTGTGCGAGATCTCGTCATACGCCTCGTTCGGGATGCCGAGAAGCTCCTTCACCTTCGGGAAGGCGAGCAGCGGGTTCTTGGAGTCGTCCTCGGGGTAGTCCATCCGGTCGTGGTTGGCCCACACGTACAGCTCGCGCGGCGCCGTCGCGGGGTCTGGGTAGGTCTCGCGCCGGACGGCGCTGTAGTGCGCGTAGCCCTCTGGGTAGAACTTGTCGGCGATGTCGCCGCAGTTCACGATCATCTCCACGCCGTGTTTCTTGAAGAGCTGGTACGCGAGCTCCACGCGCTCGCAGGACTTCCGCGTCTTGCGCACGTGCGTGTCCGTCACAAGCCCCACCTTGAACAACGGCTTCTCGCCGTCCGCAAGGGCGGGGCATGCGGCTGCCGCCGCCAACCCGCCAATGAACCCGCGCCGTCCGACGTGCGGCACGTCAAAAACACTCTCCATCTTCATCCTCCGTTTTCGTATTGACAGTTCAGATGCCTTGCTTCCACCAAGAAGCGCATCAATTATCCCAAATCTTTGTCCCTCCCGCAAGGGAAAATCCTTTTCACGCCAATGGCATTTTCCAACAATCGGCACGACCGGTCGTGTCGCGCGAATGGTTGACCCTCCGGATGGGAAATGGTAACATATCGCCCATCGGCGCAAGCCGAAGAATGAAGCCATGAAAGATTCTGCAAAGATGAACAACCTGAAACGACGCGTATGGGTGGAGATCGACGTCTCCCGCCTCCGCGCGAACTACGCGAAAATCGCCGCGGCCGTGAAGCCGCTCAAGGTGCTCTGCGTGCTGAAGGCGAACGCCTACGGTCTCGGCGTGATGCCCTACGCGGCCGCCCTCGCCGAGACCGACTGCGCCGGCTTCGGCGTGGCGGAGCCGTTCGAGGCCCTCCAACTCGCGGGCGGGAAGAAGCCCGTCCAGATCCTCTCCTCCATCCTGCCCGACGAGATCGAGCCGATGGTCGCGGCCGGCGTCACCCTTCCCGTGATCGACCTCCCCACCGCGAAGCTCATCAGCGCCGCCGCCCGGAAGCTCGGCCGCACGGCCACCGTCCACTTCAAGCTCGACACCGGCATGGGACGCCTCGGCATCCTCGCTGCGGACGCCCCCCGCGTGATCCGCGCCGTCAAGCGCCTCCCCAACCTCGACTGCGCCGGCATCTTCTCACACTGCCCGATGGCCTACGACCCCGCGAACGAGTTCTCCAACGACCAGATCGACCTCTTCTGCGCCATCCTGAAGGACGTCGCCCGCGACGGCATCCGCTTCAAGACGATCCACATCGCCGCCTCTGACGCAATCAACAACTTCCCGCGCGCCGCGAAGCGCCCCTTCACGCAGGTCCGCACCGGCATCAACCTGCACGGCTCCTTCGACCCCAACGGACGCCGCGCGCTCAACGTGGAGTCGGTCCTCACCCTCAAGACCCGCGTCGCCCAGGTCCGCGACCTCCCCGCCGGCACCACGCTCGGCTACGGACGCACCTGGTGCCTCGCGAAGCGCACGCGCGTGGCGACGATCTCCGCCGGCTACGCGGACGGTCTGCCCCTCGCCCTCACGAACCGCGGCCACGTGCTGATCGACGGCGCGCCCTGCCCCGTGATCGGACGCATCTCGATGGACTACACGACCGTGGACGTCTCCCACGTCCCCCACGTGCAGCCCGGCGACGAGGTCATCTGCCTCGGCGGACGCGGCAAGTACGCCATCACGCCCGACGACTGGGCCGCCCTCAAGGGCACCCACGCCTACGACATCATCTGCTCCTTCGGCAACCGCGTCGAGCGCGTCTACCGCGGCCGGTAACCGAGATCGGCCGCGCTTGTCGCGGCCAACGGGAGCGGTCACAACGGGAGGTCAAACCGGCCTTGTAGCCGCCCCAATGTACCTAGTAGGGAAGTCAAACCTTTAAACGCCACTCTATTCATTTGTGACGACCTTCACTTCATCATTTTGGCTCAAGATTGGTGTCGTTGGGAATGGGGTTGTATATCGTGACAAATCGTATGGACGCACGTCCATCTGGAATACAGGAGAATTCCAAGTTTGACAGCAGGAAATATCGAGCAGAAACTAACTTCCCCTCACTGCCAATTATGCATCGGCTTCGTACAATCAACACCTTTGACTGGTCGAACTTATCCCCAACACCTCCTACTATGCGTCCTTTAGCATTCCTAATCGGCCGACGCTCATAATGAAACTCTTGCGCGTAGATACCATTTGTATTGGCATTATATACACCTGTAAAATCACTCCATGCCGTCTTGTCATCATAATACCCTCCGGCATAAAGGGCTGGGAATCGCAATGACACAGCCATCCCGTTATGCTTGGTGCCATAGCATCCATCCCAATCGAATTTAATTTCCAGATCCTTAACCATTCCCTTACCGACAGGAGCGACAAAGTCATACTTCTCCAAATCAAACCCGATCCATTCGTTTATAGCTTTCGTGTCTATCCAATCATGCGATGCTACCCGAATCGCCCGAGGACATCTGACTGGGCGCAGAACAATCTTCTTCGACATCCCCCAAGGTTGCCATTTCCCATGTTTCACATCATGCTCATGTCCCATCGTGATAAAACACAGTTCGTCTTTTGTTCGGTAGTATCCTTCGCAAGACACTTCTATCTTCAAGACACCTACGGTCTTCCCTTCAACCATACAGACACCATTTGTGTCAGTAATTCCGATCACCGACCGTCCTTCCCCTCTATCTGCCATGTCGAAGAAGACATTGACCTTTGCACCGACAACAGGACTTCCCAGATCGTTCAACACACGAAATTCAACACGTGCATTAGCACCCTCATGACACGCCTCCTGAAAGGAATTCGCGCCAAACAGGGAAAATGCCATAAGTCCCCCTCTTACCATACTCATGATGGCACAAAGGCAAACTGTTTTTATTGTTTTCATTCGAGACCTCCGACTTCCTTTAGCTTCTCAAAGAATTTGAAAACGTAAAAGTATGACATATTTTTCATGTCAGAATGAAGCCACCTCTCACCCCAATTACCAAACAGACCATTAGGACGGGCAATCCAGCCGTTTGGTCTCTCAATCATTGCATTTTCTGAAGTGTCACCCAGATTGAACATGCGTCTCTGCATGTTCAGATCATCTCCCCACTTCGTCGCTCCGCTAGCTGGAGTTCTTGCCGGGATGCCCTTGGCAAGGATTGCCCCTCTAACAAGCATCGGAATTGAATTCGTGTTCATGCTTTCGGGTTGAAGTTTGAACACGGTATTGGTTTGCAACTCCGCTCCAGACATCAGCCAGGCGTTGGTTGGCTGGATCACGTTTTCACGAATACTCCATCCCGCCCAATCGGTTGTGCCGATGTTGAACAACAACCCCGATCTTCCTTTCCACAGCTCCTGCTTGTGCCAGGAATAGTGTTCGAACCTCTGATCCCAGTTCTCATAGCCATCCGTAGCCCAGATCCTGTTATCGCGGTAAAGCTCAAGAACATGGTCGCCTGTAGAATAAAAGTTCACCGCCACATTGACCACATCTGCGAAACGCCCGCCCCACGTCAGCAACTGCCTGTCGTCATTCGGGTCGTCTTCGAACAGTTTGTACCATTCATTTGCAAAGGACTTCCTCGGATATTCGCTCCAATCCCTGTGGACGAGGGCGTTGGTTGGCGACAGTGTCGTGTCGTATGCCTCGGCGGGGACGGCGGCGTTGCACATGAGGTACTTCGACACCTGGAGACCGTGGTCCTGTATCATGGACGACACGACCATGTTCCCGAGGGAGTGCGCCATGACGACCTTCTCGCCGGGGATGTTGTTTGTCAGGATCGACACGATCTGGCTCGCCACCACGAAGGCGTTGGAGGCGTTCTCCTGGTAGTTTGCCGAGCCGCCGATGTTGCTGCGCCAGTCGACGTTGTAGAAGTCGACACGGGCGCCGGACAGCCACAGCCGCTTGAACAGGACGTCCCCCCAGACCTCGGCCTCGTCCTCGGTGACGTTGACGCCGTGCAGGAAGATGAGCGACTTCGTATTGCGCTCCTCCGGCAGCGTATGCTTCACGGAACCGCGCTTCCATTCGCCACCGGAAAGGTGGCGGAAGTTGTACCAGCTGTACATCTGCTTGACGGGGAGGAGGGTTATCGGCACGGAGTACGTGTAGAGGACGGCGTCCCCGTCCTTGATGTCGATGCGCAGCGACGAGCTTGACTTGGCCTCGCAGACCATCACCCCGGAATTCTCCGAGAACGAGGTGATGACGGAATACGGCAGGGAGCTGCCGGCGACCGGCAGCGCCGTCAAGGGCGCCGCCGACAGCGCATGCCCGGAAGTCGTCACGACGTTGGTCGTCTGGATGGACCCGGCTTCGCTCCACGGCACGTCCGCGAAGCAGAAGTTGAACGAGTCCGGGTTGTACCAGTTCGTCCTTATCCTGTACGCGACACGTGCCTGCCAGGCGGCGGTGAACGCCGCCAGGTCCAGGGCGACGGGGAAGAAGTTCACGAGGTCGAACGTGCCGTTGACCACGAGGTCGGCGGAATTCGTCGCCGTGTACTCCCTGCCGGGGTCGATGTAGTCGCCCTGTATCGTGTCCTCGTTCACCCAGTAGTAGAACGTCCGCCCGTCATGCCACGCCGCCGCGTCACCGTCGTCGATGGAACCGTCTCGGGTGATGTCGAGGCGGAGCGGCGGGTTGACGAAGGTGATGTCCTGCGTGACGGAGTCGTTGAGCGCGCCGCCGGACGTGAAGGAGAACGTGAGCGTGCGCGCGCCGTTCGTGGCGGAAGTGAGGATCACGCGCGTGCGCGCCTCGTCCTCGTCGCCCGTGAGCCCCGCGAGCGATCGCCACTTCTCGAGC
>ONRL01000226.1 GCA_900320225.1 uncultured Lentisphaerota bacterium | reverse complement strand
CGCTGGCGCTCCTCGGACGAGAGCACGCGGTCCGTCATGCGCACGGCGCAGATTTCCGCGCCGGCGCTGAGCGGACTGCTGCCCGTGAAATAGCCGCCAAACGCGACAATGTCCATCGTGGGTTCGACCGTTCCGTAGCTGGACGTGTGGATGGCGTTCGTTCCGTCGAGGTAGAGCGTGGCGGAATCTCCGTCGCACGTCACCGACACGCAGTGCCGTCGGCCCCACGCCGTAGTCTTGCCCTTGCCGTTCGGAACCTCGCACGCATGGTTGTAGCCGTCCGTGCGGTACTGGAGACCCTGGATGACGGGATTCTTGCTGTTCATCGTGCGGATTTCCACCATCAGCTGCCGTTTGGAATCGTTGCCGAACACCGCCCACTTCTCGTACCCGGACGCCGCGATCGGCGTTTCCGGGTGCATGATCACCATCTCGAGCGTGAATGCCTTCCGCATCAGCGCGCCGAGCGCGCGCGGCGAGGTCGTCTTCACGTAGCGGCTCGCGTTGCCGACCCAGGCATCGGACGAGAATGCGGCCCCGTTCGCGCAGTCGAACGCATGTTTGCCGGTGAGGTCCGTCCATGTGGACGGCGCGGCGTTGTGCACGCCCGCGCCGCCATTCTCGATCGCGTCGAGGTGGCCGATCAGACCGTCCTGCACGTAGAGCGACGTGGCCGGGCTGGTGGCGGTGCGCGCCACGATGCGCGCCGGCATGGCGGCCGTGAACGACACCGTGCCGCCCGAGATGGTCGCGTCGGCGGGCAGGGCGTCGAGGATCACGTCGGACGACCCGTCGGCGGCAATCCGCGCGGAGAACGAGACGCTTGCGCCGACGTCGGACCAGACGTCCAGCGCGTTGTCCTGCCAGGTCGTTCCGCCGTCCGTCGAGAACTGCATGCCCAGTCCGCCCACGTGCGTGAGCACCTGGAGCGCGCCGTTCACCACGCGCCAGCCCGTCGCGCCGTCCGTCGCGCTCGCGCCCATGAAGCGGACGCGGTCGAGGAAGTCGTTGCGCAGGATCTCGGCGGGCGTCAGCACGCGCTCCGTCATGCGCACGGCGCAGATTTCCGCGCCGCTCTTCAAGGGAGACACGCCGCCGACGCTCGCGCCGAAAGAAAGGGTCGCCAACGTCGGGGAAAGGTAGTCGCACGTGATCGTGTGGAGGACGTTCACGCCGTCGCAGTAGAGCGTGGCGGTCGTTCCGTCGCACACGACGGTCAAATGCTGGCGCTTGCCCCACGCGGTCAATCCGGTCGTCTCCGGGATTTTCACAAAGTCATAATAGGCTTTCGCACGGTACTGGAGACCGCTCACGAGCGGGTTCTTGCTGTTGACGTGGCGAATCTCCATCGTCAAGTTGCGGTTGTTGCCGTTTTCGTGGCCGAAGTAGGTCCAGTATTCAAATGCGTTGGCTTGCGATTCGGTCGGATGTGACACCACCATCTCCAGCGTGAACGCCTTGTTCTGCAAGGCGGCGAGCGCCTTCGGGGACGTGGCGGAGATGTAGCGGTTGGAGTTGCCCACCCAGGCGTCGTCAGAGAACGCCGAACCGTTGACGAGCGTGAACGTCTGGTTGCCGGTGAGGTCTGACCATTCGGTCGGCGCGGCGACGTGCACGCCCGCGCCGCCGTTCTCGATCGCGTCGAGATGGCCGATCAAACCGTCCTGCACGTAGAGCGACGCGGGCAGGGTGTCGCCCCGCGCCACGCCGCAGGCAGTGAGGAGAACTGCGAGTTTTACGAGCTTTTTCATGTGTCTTCCTTCAGACAGTTGCAAAACCCCTCTTTCGTGCCATCTGTGAGCCAAACCACACGGCCTGACAGAACGAACAAAATCACACCTGCACTGCTGAAGGATTCAGCGCAACCATTATGCCAAATCCGCGCCGTCGACGCAAGGGAGAATCGGGCTCAATGTCTCAAGTCTCATGTCTCCCCAGGTCTCAATGTCTCCCCAGGTCTCAGGTCTCATGTCTCAGGTCTCCCTCTCGCGAGGACATGAGACCCGAGACCTGAGACCTGGCAATGGCGGTCGCAACAAGTTGCGACCCTCCCGGGCGGGAGCGGGCGCGCTTGTCGCGCCCGACTGGGACAACGGGCGTCTCGCCCGTTGCAGTCATGTGAGCATCATCGGCTGGGAGAAGATGATCTCGCCGGAGTCGTCACGCGCGTAGGCGCGGACGCGGAGATAGCCGTACTTCTCGCGGTCAGCCGCCGCCACGCTGAAAGAAATCTTGTTCGCGTTGGCCCAGGCCGTGACGCCGCGTTTCGTGATGATTTGCAGGTGCGCGGGCTTGTCGAGCGTCACCTGGAGGTTGGCGCCGTCGAAGAGAATGGACGTGAAGCGCAGGACGTTCCGTCCCTTGATCGCGCCGTACCAGTTGCCGCGGCGGTAGGCCTGGAGGCAGGCATGGACGCTCTTCTCCGGCACGAGCAGCACGTTGACGCCTTCCTGGAGGCCCCAGTCGGGCACGAAGAACCCGAAGCACTGGCGGCCCGTCGAGAGCGCGCGGTCCCAGTAGTCCTCGCAGTTGCACCTGCTCCACGGGTAGTTCTTGCTCGGCTTGCACATGTTGTACACCTCGATGCCGAGCACGCGCGGATCGTAGTCGAGGAGGTCCCAAATGATCTCGTCCTTGAGGTGCGACCACGCCGGATGGTTGATCGTCACGCCGCCACCGTCGGGGAAGATCATCCCGTCGACCATACGCGAGACGGCCGTGTGCATGTGCTCGCCGCTGCCGAAGCAGTAGCCCTTGCCGTGGGAGAGGAAGCGGTTGCGCTTGTCGAACGTGCCCGAGCAGAACGCCGATCCGGGCGCACACATGTGAAGGCCGGAGACGACGCTGCCCGTGTCGTCGCGGAAGCAGTGGTGCTCGGCGTTCGGCGCCTCCAGGATGTTGTCGGGCACCCGCGAGAAGCGGAGCTTCCCCTCCGTGAACGGCAGCTGTTTCTGCAGCTCCGGCGGCAACTCGTCCTTCCACTCGCTCACGATCTTCGTCCAGTCGAACGGACCGTCCACGCGCTTCCCCTTCACCATCACGGGGAAGTCGTGGTGGACGCGGTAGTGCGTGTCGCGGAACGTCTTGAGCGGCATCGTGGGCGCGGACGGGTAGTAGTTGGAGATCGTGAGGAACTCGAAACCGCGGTCGAGGTAGGCGTCCAGCATCTTCTGGTTCTCGCAGTGTCCGTGCGAGGTGGTGTGCACCTCCTGGACCTTCGACCAGTCGACGTCCGCGTACGGACGCCTGTTGCGCGGCGGGACGGGGGCGTTCCCAGTCGCCGAGCCGCCGAGACGGCGGCTCTCCATATGGGGAGCCGCCATCTTGGCGGCGGGATTAACTGGGAGAGCCGCCATCTTGGCGGCGTTATCCCCCCTGGCGACGTGTGCGGTGGCGGCCGCCGTGGCGGCCAAGGCGATAAATTCTCTACGTTTCATGCGGCAAGTATACCACATTCCAGCAGAGACGGGAACCTATCGAATGAGGATTTGCGTGCCGCGCAGCGCGCCGAACTTCAGCGTCCGGCCGCCGTCGACCACTCACGTGAGCATGATCGGCTGGGAGAAGATCGTCTCGTCGGCCTCGCCGAGCGTGAACGCGCGGACGCGCAGGTAGCCGTGGCGCTCGCGCTCCGCAGGCGGGACGGCGAAGTCCAGCGTCGTGCCGCCGCACGACTTCACGAGCCCCAGTTTCGTGATCAGCTGGATGCGCGCCGGCTTGTCGAGCGTCACGCGCAGGCGCGCGCCGTCGAAGCGGATGGACGTGAAGCGCAGCATGCCCCGCCCCTTCACGGCCCCGTAGAAGTTGCCCTGACGGTACGCGCGCAGGCAGGCGTGCACGCTCTTCTCCGGCACGAGCAGCACGTTCACGCCCTCCGTGACGCCCCAGTCGGGCACGAAGAACCCGAAGCACTGCCGGCCCGTCGAGAGCGCGCGGTCCCAGTAGTCCTCGCAGTACGCCTTGCTCCAGCGCCAGGCCGCGCGCGGCGCGCACGTCTGGTTGTACACCTCGATGCCGAGGACGCGCGGGTCGTAGTCCAGCACCTCCCACACGTGCGCGTCGAGCAGGTTCGACCACGCCGGGTGGTTGATCGTCACGCCGCCGCCGTCAGGATGGATCAGGCCGTCGATCATGCGCGAGACGGACGTGCGCCACGGCTCGCCCGTCCCGAAGTGGTACCCGTGCGAGCGCGTCTTGAAGCGGTCGCGCGCGTCGAACGTGCCGGAGGCGAACGCCGACCCGGGCGAGCACATGTGCATGGGGCTGTCCGTAAAGCCGTGGTGCTCGGCGTTCGGCGCCTCCAGGACGCCCTCCGGGAGCGGCTTGAAGAGCTTCCCTCCCTCGGCGAACGGCAATTCGCGGCGCAGTTCCGGCGGCAGCTCGTCCGCCCACGCGGAGATGATCTTCGACCAGTCGAACGGGCCGTCCGTGCGCTTCCCGTTCACCATCACGGGGATGTCCGCGTTGTGGACGCGGTAGTAGTTCTTCGTCATCTTCGCCGCCGGCACGTAGGGGGCGGAGGGGTAGTAGTTCGAGAGCGTCAGCAGGCCGAAGCCGCGATCCAGGTAGCCGTCCAGCATCTGCTGGCCCGTGCAGTGCCCGTGCGTGGTGGAGTGCACCTCCACCACGTGGTCCCAGTCCACGTCCGAATACGGCTGGCGGTTGCGCGGCGGCACGGCGGTCGCAGCAAGCTGCGACCCTCCCGCGTTCGGACGCGCAGGAGCGCGTCCCTCCCCCGTTGCCGCCAGTGCGGCCGTCGTGGCTGCCAAACCGATGAAGTCTCTTCGTTTCATGCCGCGATTATACCATTTTCCGCCGCCGGTTGGCAATGGCGCATTTTCCGCTTCAAGGATTCCAAATCCGGGGGATATGTGTTTCATCGCCTTCGCCGGACTTTTCAGTGAGGCGCCAATGGGCGTTTTCGGAGAAGCCGCCCCCTTCCC
>ONRL01000165.1 GCA_900320225.1 uncultured Lentisphaerota bacterium | reverse complement strand
CTCCGGCGGAGCCAGCGGAGCCACGTTGATCCTCTCCACGGCAAATCTTGAATGCCTTCAGCGCGTTGGCGGCGGCTCCGTGTCCTTGCCGGCGCAGGTGGTGTTGGGCCCTGACCAGTCGTATTCAACGACGTTCAAATGCGAGGGAGCGGGTGATGGCGGGACGGCCACCGTGAACGGCAGTATATCCGGCCCGAACGGATTCGATACATCTTCAGCGCAGACGTCCGTTGTAAGGGTGGATATTCAGACAATAAAAGGAGCACCTAACAACCAATGCCCTAATAGGCATGAATTTGGAATCGGTGAAAAAATGCTATTCCACCAGTTTCCTGCTTCACCAGAGATAACCATTTCGGCAACAGACGCAACGATCCGCGGAACTTCAGCGCGGACAATCGAATGGGGTGTTTTAAACATTTGTCATACGATATCCTTTTCCCTAAGTGGCGTTACGTATGATCCGCTTGTTACGGTTTTGGTACCGACGGGGATTGAAGGTTATGATGCTCAAGCTGAAACCTACGGACTTCCTGTAGATGCAGCTGGGGGGCTGAAACTTGTGCAGAGGTATCGTGTTCTACCGTTATCCGTGGATTTTTCAGGCCTAATGATAGAGGAAGTTCCGTGTGACGAGGCGATTCCTCCAACGGGGTATTTTATGTTTGTCCCTCCCAACATTATTTATCGCACTCACTCACGCGCAGCCGGAGCCGGAGAATGGCAGAATATCGGAGCCGGAAACCTGTTTGGTGGCGGCGAAGACATCCGGGATTTTGCAGGATGCGGTGATGAGCTTCCACGAATGAAGCCTAATGGAATCCCGACGACTAATACGGATTACGGATGGCTTGGAGGAAGTTTAACATGGAAGATCCCATTTGGTTGGAAAAGCAGGGATGATTTGTCAGGTGATACTCCAGTAGGTCAATTCGCAGAGGACACGCAACAAGTCATGTCACTTACCGAAGCGGGTACTTTCAGCGTACAAAAACTGCTGCACACGGCCATACGCCAGACCAATGGTACGGTTACCGTAGATGGACGTGTGGATGATGGAATTCTCGATAATTGAAAGGAGAGATGGCATGAAGTGCAATTCAGTGATAGGCATATTGGGGATGTTCCTTTTTGCATATACAACCAATGGGCAGTCCTTGGTATGTAAAAGCAACAATGTGGGTCGTTGCGAAAGTAGAGATGAAGCCGCAGAAATCGATAGAATTGAAGGATCTGAGCAGAAGTGGGATGTTGAGACTGTTATCGCACATGCATCAGAAATGTTACTTCCTCAGACCAATAAGATCCATTATGACATTAAAGCGACATGTGAAAGGATTGCGAAATGTCCGGATGCTCAGAAACGCCATCGCTATTTTCGTGATTTCATGGCAAACGCCTGCAAGGTCCGATTAGATAAGATTGCGGACGTTGTTCCGCTAAAAGAAATCAAAGAAACAGATGCGGACGAAATCTGGAAACGAGGCTCTCGTCAACAATTGCATTCGCAGGCATTAGAGTTGAGGGAAAGAGAAATTATGCGCCTGAGAAGAGAAGTGTGTGGGCGATTGACCAGTTTGGCGGAGCGAATATGGACATGCCTTTGGACGGAATCCATACCAGCATCGGGTGTTGAACAGTTTGAACCGTGGTTCATGCTCATTGAAAAAATGAAAACAGATAAGCAATATCTTGGACAGATGTCTTTGCGATCACTTGAAGCCAGAGTGGAGCAAGTGGAGTATTTGTTCAATTTCGTATATCTGCGTGATTCACGAAAAGCTCTCGATCCACAAGACCGCGCGGCCGTTGAGGCACGTTTCAAACAAGTGGTTGGTCGTCCGATCCGGTCAGCGGAACAATACGAGGCGGATTCACGACGAAGAATGGAAGAGAATATTAAAGAGCATCAGAAGCAACAGGAGGCCAACCGTCGGGCACTTGAATTTCAAAGGAAATACAACAGGGAGCACAACATTAATGAGCACTGACTGAGGTGAAACATGGAATTGTTGGTGATTTTGTATCTTGCGTATGCGCATCTCGTTCATCCTCAAGAGGCGCGACACCACTATCCGCTACAATTGGAACGAACGGCTCTTCCTGTGCAATTACGACAAAGACCCATCCAGGACGCCAATGGAACCAGGGGAGATAAAGTGGAAGACTTCAAGAATTCTGAAAAAGTATGTGGAACAGTTCCATCACGAGGGGCGGAAGGATTTTGAAAGGACCGCCCAGAAATACCTGGGTGTTTGGACTACATACAGCGGGTCTATCCCGTCATTGAAGTGGCAGGACTATTTTAAGTAAGGCGGCAAGTCACGGTTTGACCTCGGTGGTCAAAATTTGATACAATTCCTTTCGGACAGGGAAAGGAAGGATGATGGACAAACTCATTTTGACAGGCTATGGCTGGACCGATTACGCGGTGGCGGCGGCGGTTGCGCTGAAGGGCCTCGGCGGCCTCGCCGACGTGGCGGGCGTGAGCAAGCGGCGTCTGCCCGAGATGTTGGAGGCGTCCGCGAAGGGCGTGCGGAACATCTACATCCTCGGCGTGGCGCTTGGCGGCGACGAGCCGCGCCTCGCGTCCGCGCTGAAGGCGTTGCGCCGGCACGGCGTGGCCGTGACCTGGATCAGCGCGGTGGCGGCGAGCGAGTCGCAGGTGCAGGACGTCCTGCCGCTCATGAAGGCGGTTGTCGACGAAACGGTCGCGCTGCCGACCGTGGTGGGGCGGACGTTCGACGTGGACGCGGAGCCGTTCCTGCCCTACGCGGAGGAGGGCGGGCGCGTGTCCGCCTCCGTGCGCGACTACCGCGAGCTCTTCGAGGCGGCGCAGTTCTTCTACCGCTACTACCAGGACGAGGCGGTCTACGCGATGGCGATCCGCAGTCTCGCCGCCGGCGTACAGCCCGCGGCGTGGGGCGAGGACATGCGGCGGATCGTCGCGCACTACCGCCGCTACCGCGGGCGCGAACTGGTCGGCAAGTCGCAGCAGATCCGCACGCTTCAGGAACGCGTCAACCGCATCGCGCTGTACCCCGACGCGCGCGTGCTCATCCTCGGCGAGAGCGGCACGGGCAAGGAGACGGTTGCCCAGCAGATCCACAACAAGTCCCCGCGCGCCAAGGAGCCGTTCTATGCGTTCAACTGCGCGAGCGTGAACCCCTCGCTGCTGGAGAGCCGTTTCTTCGGACACGAGAAGGGCGCCTTCACCGGCGCCGACCGCGCGGCGGCCGGCCTTTTCGAACTGGCAAACGGCGGCACGCTTTTCCTCGACGAGATCGGCGAACTGCCGCTCGACGCGCAGGGACTTCTCCTGCGCGTGCTCGAGGGTGGACGCTTCATGCGCATGGGCGGCAGCGAGGAGCACTTCGCCGACGTGCGGCTCATCACGGCCACGAACCGCAACCTGCCCGCCCGCGTGCGCGAGGGGAAATTCCGCGGCGATCTCTACCAGCGCCTCAACGTGGTGCAGCTGCGCATCCCCGCCCTGCGCGAGCACAAGGAGGACATCCGCGACATCGCGGACGGCTGGTGGCTGGGCCATCATCGCCGTCATCTCACCGACGAACAGATCGCCGCGCTCATGGACTACGACTACCCCGGAAACGTGCGCGAGCTCCTCAACCTCCTCGACCGCGCCACGGTGCTGTCCGAGGACGACTTCGCCGCGCTCCTCGCGGAACACCGGGAGATGAACGCAGGCCTCGTGGAAGGCGAGGCGGTTGCCGACTGTTCGCTCCCCGACGATCTTGACGCGGCGATCCGCCGCCACGTCCGCCGCGTCTTCGACAAGTACGGGCAGAACCTCAGCCGCACCGCCCAGGCCCTGAAGGTCGCCCGCAATACGGTGAAGAAATACCTTTAGCGGAACCACGCGCGGACGGGGAGGTCGAGTCCGAGGCCGAGCATGTAGTTGTAGAGCGCGAGCTTGAGCCCGCGGCCGAGGCGGTCCCAGTCGGGGGCGTTCGGCTCGTCGTATGGGATTTCGTTGCGGGCGAAGACGCGCGTGCGGGCGTTCGGCGGGGGCGGCACGACGATGCCGAACTTCTCCGGTTCGCGGGCGATCGGCGAGTGGACCGTGAGCGCGAAGCGGTGAAAGAACGCGGACTGCACCACGCCCTCGCGGAAGCGGTCGCGCACGTACCGCAGCGCGGCGTAGGCCTCGCGTTCGGTCTGGGTGGGGAAGGCGTACATGAGGTAGGCGTGCACGAGGATGCCCGCGTCCGCGAACGCGCGAAGGGCCGCGCGCGCCGAGGCGAGCGTGATGCCCTTGTTCATCAGCTTGAGGAGGCGGTCGGTCGCGCATTCGAGTCCGCCCGTCACGGCGATGCAGCCCGCCCGCGCCATGAGGCGCGCGAGGGCGGGCGTGTAGGAGGCGTCGAAGCGCACGTTGCCCCACCAGCGGCAGGCGAACTTCCGGCGGATGAGCTCGCGCGAGAGGTCGCGGGCGAGTTTGGGGGGAATGGCCTCGTCCGTGAAGTGGAACCCGCGTTCGCCCGTTTCGTCGGCAAGTGCCTCCATCGCGTCCGCGATCGTGGCGGCGGACGGCATCTGGAAACACTTGATGTAGTCGAGCGTCACGTCGCAGAACGCGCACTTGTGCCAGTAGCAGCCGCGTGCGAGCTGGAGCTTGATCCAGCGTCCGTCACTCCAGAGGCGGTGCATGGGGTTTGTCGTCTCGGCGAGGTCGATGTACTGCGCGAGGTCGAGTCCGCGGTAGGAGGGACGCACGAACGCGGGCACGTCGGCCTTCAGTCCGAGCAGGTCGCACCACGGCCCGTAGCCCTCGTCGTACATCACCACGTCGAAGAAGCGCGCCACGCGCGGGTCGTTCAGCGCGCGCAGTTCCGTGTTCACGTAGCCGCCGCCGAGGACGAGGCGTACATGCGGCGCGAGACGGCGCACGGTGCGGGCGATGCGGAACGCGCCGAGGAGCGTGCCGGGGAAGGGACACGTCACGCCGACCGTCGTGGGCTTCGTCTCGCGGAGGGCGCGGGCGACGCGTTTCTCGAGGATGCGGTCCACGGGGCTGCGTCGGCGGAGGCGGCGCAGAAGGGCGCCGAAGTCGGGCACGGCCGCGCCGAGATGCTCGGCGTAGCGGGAGAAGCCGAAGTCGGGGTCGATTTCGTCGCGGATGGCGGCGGCGAGGTCGTCGAGGTAGAGCGAGCAGAGCACCTTCGCGCGGTTCTGCGGGTCGGGGCCGAGCACGTCCGCGCGGGTGAGCCCGGTGCCGGCGGGCGTGAGGGAGTCGAAGGCGGGGCCTTCGGGGAGGTAGCCGGGTTCGGCGAGCGTTTCGGCGTCGTCGGGCGCGCGACCCTGGAGGAAGGCGATCACCTCGTCCGTGAGTGGCTGCTCGCCGTAGGCGCGCAGGACCTCAAGCGCGACTTCGACGGAGAGGTCGCGCTGCGTGGCCGCCACGCCGAGCGACGCCAGCCAGCCGACGAGCTGCGTCGTGGCCGGGTAGGGCGTGTTGAGCTGCACGAACGGCGGCGTCAGGAAGAGGATCATTTCTTCTTCTTGTCGTTCCGGACGGTGACGTCCTTGAACGCGCCGTTGGCGTAGGCGTAGAAGTCGATGCGGATGCGCGGCGGGTTGTTCACGGGGTCCTTGCGCCAGCCCTGCATGTTGCCGCCCATGGCCTTGACCACGAAGAAGACGGGCGTGTCGCATTTCGAGACCGACTTCGGGACGAGGCCGAAGCCCTCGGAGCAGCCGAGCTGGACCTTGGTGTTAGTCTTGAGGTCCTTTGACACGCGCGAGGTGCCGCCGTAGTTGCCGAGGAAGAGGTCCGTGCCGTCCGTCGCCATCGTCTGCACGCCGTAGTGGATCTGGTAGCCGAGGTCGAGGTCGACGTTGCCGAGGTCGGCCAGGTCCTTCGTCAGGCGCTTGATGCAGCAGCCGTCGTGCTTGCCGTGTCCCCAGCGGTCGACGCCCACGTACACCGTGTCGCCGATCACGGCGATGCCGTCGAGGGCCTCGTCGAACCACGCCTCGCGCAGGACGTTCAGGTCTTCGTCCCACACGCGCACGAGGCCCTGCTTGCCGTCCTTGCGCTGTGCCTTGTTCCGGATCACGAACGCGCCGTAGATCTTGCCGTCGGCGTATGCGGAGTCGCCGAGGTGGGCCGGCGCCTCGACGCTTTTGACGAGCTTGCCGTCCCAGCCGATCTTGAAGATGCCGAGCTGGTGCGACAGGTAGATCGCCTGTTCCGAGCAGCAGGCGCCTTGGATGTGACCGGCCTTGATCAGGCAGTCCAATTCATGCGGCACGGTGTAGACGGCCGGGATCCGGACGTCGTCTGCGGCCTTGGCCGCGAACATGCAAAGTGCCGTTGCCGTGCAAATGGCGAGCACGAGCCAGCGTGTCGTGTGCGATGTGTAGTTTTTCATGGCATGAGTTTACCATATTTCCGCCGTTCCCTCAATTCCTGACTATCCGCGCGGCGGGGATTATGATAAACTATTTTCGTCATGCGAATTGTGTTCATGGGTTCCTCGTCGGCTTCGGCCGTCTGCCTGAAGGGCCTCCTGCGCTATCCCGAGCTGCAGGTGGTCGGCCTTGTCACGCAGCCTGACCGCCCCGCGGGACGCGGACGCGAGCTCACGCCGTGTCCCTGCCGGAAGTACGCCATCGAGCGCGGCATCAAGGAATGCATCACGCCCGAGAACGTGAACACGCCCGAGGCGCTTGCGTGGATCCGCGCGAAGAAGCCGGACGCCATCGCCGTGGTCGCGTTCGGCCAGTTCCTCAAGAAGGAGATCCTCGAGCTTCCGCCGTTCGGCTGCATCAACTGCCATTTTTCTCTCCTGCCGAAGTACCGCGGCGCCGCGCCCGTGACGGCGGCGGTGCTTGCCGGCGACGAGCTTTCCGGCGTGAGCGTGATCAAGATGGGCCTCGGCATGGACGATGGCCCGATCCTGATGAGCAAGGTGGAGCCGATTTACGCGGAGGACACGGCCGAGACGCTCATGGAGAAGCTCGCGATCTGCGGCGGCGTGACGCTCGCGAAGACGATGCGCATGCTCGCCGCCGGCACGCTTCCGCCGCCTGTGCCGCAGGAGGAGGCGCGCGTCACGTTCGCGCACAAGATCAAGAAGACGGACGGACTCATCGACTGGAGCCGCCTGCGCTCGTACGACATCGAGCGCATGTTGCGCGCCTACATGCCTTGGCCGGGCTGCTACACGTTCCTTCCGATGCGTTTCCGCCGGAAGGGGAACACGGGTCGCGTGGCCGTGATGGGCGTCGAGTTCGTGCCGTCGGACAAGATCGATCCCGCGTGGCGCGGGGAGTTGCCGGGAACGGTCCTTTCCGCGACGAAGCGCGGGCCGATCATCCGCACGCTCGACGGCGCGGTATTGCTCGTGTCGCTCAAGGCCGAGGGCGCGCGCGCAATGGGCGGCGGACAGTTTCTGCTGGGGCGTCCGCTCGTGCCGTTGACGGACATGCTGCTGAACGAGTGACGGGAGGCGGAACATGAT
>ONRL01000164.1 GCA_900320225.1 uncultured Lentisphaerota bacterium | reverse complement strand
GGACAACCAGTTCTCCGGCAACGGCGGACACGGCTTCGGCACGGAGGAGTGCGGCGCCACGGTGATGTTCACCGCCAACCGCGTGGAGTGGAACCGCGGCTACGGACTTTACCTCTGCGGCGGCGACGCCTGGAACGTGACCGGCAACTCGTTCGACCGCAACTGGGGCGCGGGGCTCTGCGCCGTGGGCGTGAGCGCCTCCACGTTCACCGGCAACCTCTTCCGCCGGTGCGGCAAGGACTCGCACACCCTCGCGGAGGGCGAGCGCTCCTGCCAGGTGCGCATGGAAAAATGCAGCGGAATCGCCTTCACGGGCAACGTCTGCCGCGCGGGACGCGACGACGGCGGCAAGGGACTCTTCACGCCGCAGGTGGGATTCATCCTCAAGGGGATGTCGTACTCGATCGTGAAGGACAACGCCCTCGCCGCAGGCTACATGGACACGCTGCTCGTGGACCAAGGCGGCCACGGACCGGACTTCGTGTTCAAGGACAACGTCGGCTGCCCGATGAAGTGATCTGCGAGCAACCCGCAGGCACCCGAAACGCATGGCCGGAGAAATCGTCAAGACGCAGGGCATCGTGCTGGCGGTGCATCCGTGGTCGCAGACAAGCCACGTCGTCACGTGGCTCACGCCCGACCACGGCCCCGTCACCACGCTCGTCAAGGGCGCGGTACGCGCGAAAAGCGCCTTTCTCGGGCAGTACGACCTCTTCTACCGCTGCGACCTCCTGTATTACGCGCGCGCCTCGGGTGACCTCCACGCCTTGCGTGAGGTCACGCCGCGTAACCTGCGCGAACGCCTGCGCGGTGACTGGCGCGCCACCGCCCTCGCCGGCTATGCCGCTGACCTCGTAAAAGACCTTGCCCCCGCCAACGCCGAGGCCGCCAACTGGTATTCCTTCCTTGAAGAACTCCTCTCCCGCCTTGAAAGCGCGGGAGGGGCGCAACTTGTTGCGCCCGCCCCGGGAGGGACGCGCTCTTGCGCGTCCGCCCTTCAGGAACTCGTGCGCCTTGAGATGGGCATCCTCCAACTCGCCGGCTGGGCCCCTGACTTCTCCAACATGGTTCCCCACGCCGAGTGGACGCCCTTCGCCATCGATCTCGGTCGGTGCGGCGAAGGCGCGCGCACCGTGCGGCTCTCCCCGCGCACGGTGGCCGTGCTCGTTCGTCCCGACGCTCCCGGACACGCCCTAGAAACAGTGAAAGACGCCGTTCGTTTTCTCGGCGTCTTCCTTTCGTACCACATCGAGCGTCCGCCGGACATCCGGCGCGCGCTCGTGTCGCTCATTTCGGTCTAGCGGATCTTCACGGGCGCATGCGTCTTCGCGGACGCGTAGACCGCGTCGATGATCTTCATCAGCTTCACCGCCTGGTCGGGCGTGTTGAGCGGCGCCTCGCGGCCCTGCAGCACACGCACGAAGTTCGTGGCGGAGCGCACGCGGCCCATCGTCTCGTCGGGCTTCACGCGCACCGTCTTGTCCGCGCGCAGGCCCTTCGCCGTCTGGCAGTAGAGCTCGCACACGTCCTCGGCCGTCTCGTCGAGTCCGTCCGTGCCGAAGAGCCGGCGCACGAGTCCGCCCGCCTTCGTGCCCTGGAACGTCACGCTGACCTCTTCGCGCTTGTTCATCTCCGCCCATGCGTTGCGCAGGAAGAGAACCGAACCGTTCTTGAAGGTGATGAACCCGTGCGCGGCGGCCTCCACGTCGCACGTGCCGTTCGCCCGGTCGGGGATACCCCAGGGGCCTTTGAATCGCTTGTCGCCCATGAACGTATCGAACGTGCCGGCAAGCGCGTAAGCGGGATCGGGGTAGCCCATGAAGTAGAGCGCGAGATCGATCATGTGGAGGAGATCAATCACAGGGCCGCCGCCCGACAGCGCCTTCGTGGTGAACCAGCCGCCGAAGCCGGGGATGCCGGTGCGGCGGATCCAGAGCGCCTGCGCGCTGTTGATCGTGCCGACCTTGCCCGAGGCGATCGCCTTCATCATCGCCTGCGACTCGGGACGCGCCCGGTTGTTGAAGTTGAACATGAGCGTGCGCCCCGCGCGTTTCGCGGCGGCGACCATCCGCAGGGTCTCCTTCGCGTTGAGGGCGGGCGGCTTCTCGCAGAACACGTGCTTGCCGGCCGCAAGCGCCTGGAGCACAAGCGGACAGTGGAACTTGTTCGGCGTGATCACGCTCACGGCATCCAGCGTCTCGGTTCGCAGCATTTCGGCCACGTCGCCGTAGGCGTGCGGAATGCCGTACTGCGCCGCCGCGCGGTCGGCCGCAGCGCGGGATGCATCCGCGACCGCGACGACCTTCGCGCCCCCGGCCCGGAAGCCGGGGATGTGGTAGGCGGCCATGCCGCCGGCGCCGATGATGCCGATCTTCAACATTGCGTCACTTCTTCGCCTCAGCAGGTTTCGCAGGCTCGGCGGCGGGTTTCGCAGGCTCGGCAGGCTTGGCCTCCACGGGCTTCGACTCAATCTTCTGCGCCGGCTTCGCCTGTGCGGCCGGAGCCTGGGGCGCGGGCTGGCCGACGCCGTTCGCCTGAAGCAGGCCCTGGAGATACTCCTGGAACTTCTGCTGGATCTGCTGGTTCTTCATCATCCGCTCGATGTCCGCCAGCTTCGGCTTCTTCTCGGCGACGATCTTCTCGACTTCCGCGTCCGTCGGCGTCTTGGCGGGAATCTTTTCCGTCACGAGGATCAGGTGCCAGCCAAACGACGTCTTCACTGGCGCGTAGACCTTGCCAATTCCCTGCTCAAAGGCCGCCTTGTCGAACTCCGGCACCATCTGCCCGTGTCCGAACGCGCCGAGGTCGCCGCCCTTTTCCTTGGACGGGCAGTCGGACTTCTCCTTCGCGAGCTCTGCGAACTTCTTCGACAGCGCGTCTCCCTTGAGGTCCTTCAGCTGGCCGTACAGCGCGTCGATCTCCTTCTTGGCGGCGTCGGCGTCCTTCTTGTCGTCCGTCTTGACGAGGATGTGCGACGCGCGCACCTGCTCGGGCTGCGCGTTTTTCGCCCGCTCGGTGATGTTGGAGACGATCGACGCATACTGCTTTTTGAGCTCCTCCTGGTCAACCTTGATCTTGGACGCGATTTCCTGGTCGACGAGTTTCCGGACGAGGACCTCTTCCTTGAACATCGCGCGAGCGCGGTCCTTGCCGAGCGGATGCTTCTCCAGCATCTCATCGAAAGAGGCCGGCGCGCCCGGACGGCCCTGATTGGCCTTGATGACTTCGTTTGCGCGCGCGACGACCTCGTCGTCCGTGACGGACAGTCCCTTCTTCGCCGCCTCGTTCATCAGCACCGTCTTCGTGACGAACTGCTGCTTGAACTGCTCGGCCAGATAGCTTTTGGCCTGCTCCAACTGCTCGGGCGGGATCTGCCCCTTCTGCGCGTCGATGATTTTCGCGATGTCGGCGTCGAGCTCGCCGCGCGTGAGCTTGGCGTCGCCGACGGCCACGACCACGTCGTTCGGATTGCCGGGGGCGGGCAACGCGGCGGCGGGCACGGCGGAGTCGGTGGTTCCCGCAGCCGGAGCTTCGGACTTCTTGTTGCAGCCCGTGTACACAAGCCCTGAAACAGCCAGGGCGACGATCATCAGTTTTCTCATTGTCAGACTTCCTTTCTAGCGATATCCGTTTTGATTTTAGGCCTATTTCTTGGCATTCGCGGGCACAGCCTTCGCGTCCTTGCCGGCGGGCTTGACCTCCACCGGTTTCGACTCAACGCTTGCACGCTTGGCGGGCTTGACCTCCACCGGCTTCGACTCGACGCCCTTGGCGGTCTTCGCCTTGCCGGACTTCGCCTTGGCGGCCGGCCTCGGCCCCGCAGGCAACTCAAAACCGTTCGCCTTGAGCAAGCCCTGGAGATAGCTCTGGAAACTCTTCTGGATCTGCTGGTTCTTGACCCTGCGTTCCACGTCCGCCAGCTTCGGCGCCTGCGCGGCCACGGCCTTCTGGACGTCCGCCTCGCTCGGCGTCGAGGCGGGAATCTTCTCCGTCACGAGGACGAGATGCCAGCCGAACGACGTCTTGACGGGTTCGTAGAGCTTGCCGATTTCCTGCGCGAAGGCGGCCTTGTCGAACTCCGGCACCATCTGCCCGTGGCCAAAGGCGCCGAGGTCTCCGCCCTTCGCCTTCGAGGGGCAATCGGACTTCTCCTTCGCGAGGTCTGCGAACTTCTTCGCAAGCGCATCGCCCGAAAGGCCCTTCAACTGCGCGTACAGCGCGTCGATTTCCTTCTTGGCGGCGTCGGCCGTCTTCTTCGCGTCGGTCTTGACGAGGATGTGCGACGCGCGCACCCGCTCGCCTTGGGGCGCCTTCGCCCGCTGCGCGATGTTGGAGACGACGGCGTCGTATTGCTTCTTGACCTCGGCGGGATCGACCTTGATCTTAGACGCGATTTCCTGGTCGACGAACTTGTTGATGAGAACGCTGTCCTTGAACTCCACGCGCGCGCGCTCGATGCCCAGAGGATGCTTCGCAAGCAAGTCGTCAAGCGTGGCCGGCGCGCCCGGACGGCCTTGATTGGCCTTGATGATCTCGTTCGCGCGCGTGGCGACCTCGTCGTCCGTGACGACAAGGCCCTTCTTCTTCGCCTCATTCAGCAACAGCGTCTTCGTGACGAACTGCTGCCGGAACTGCATGGCCAGATAACTCTTTGCCTGCTCCAACTGCGCGGCCGGGATCTGCGCCTTCCGCGCCTCGATGAACTTGGCGACGTCGGCGTCAAGCTGGGCGCGCGTGAGCTTGGCATCGCCAACGGTCACGACGACGTCTTTCGAATCGGCGGCCACGGACGCCTTCTGGGCCTGACCTGCACACGCCAGCGCCGCCATGGCGACGCCGACAATCAATTTGACTTTCATCTACTCTCCTTTGTGTTCAAAAGCGGGGATATGATACACAATCGCCCCTGCGGATGTCAAGCACGCTTAGTAGCCGAGGTCCTCGTCCACGAGCACCACGTGCACGTCCGTCGCGCGCGGACGGCGGTCCATCACCACCGTGACCATGCAGATGCGGTCGGGCGAACTGCAGTCCGCGCATTCCCCCGTGGCCGCGCATGGCGTCTGCTTGTTGAGACGCCGGCAGTTCGGCGGGCACGCGCACCGCTTGATCCGCGCCACGGCCTCGTCGAGGCCGCCGTCGACGAGCTTGTTCCGCCCCACCACGAACACGACCTTCCCCGGGCCGTAGATCGACGCCGCCACGCGGTTGCCGTTGCCGTCGATGTTGACGAGCCGCCCGTCGAGCGTGAGCGCGTTCGCGCTCAGGAGGAAGAGGTCGCACGTCAGCTCGCGCCGCATCACCTGCGCCTTCTGCTCGGGCGTCAGCGACGGATCGCCGTGCCGCAGGATCTCCTTCCCCGCCGCCGCCATCGCCTCGACGAGGCCGAGCGACTTGACCGTCACCGACCCGCCGAAACCTACTGACCTCGCCGTTTCGGCCTCCTTCATCACGTAGTCGCGCGCCTCGGCGCCCGTCGCGCAGCACACGGCTTTGAAGCCCCGCTTCCGCAGCGCCCCGGCCACCTTCTCCAACTGTTCGTTCATGGCCTCGTTCCTCCTACTGTTTGAGGGAGGCGCCGGTGGAGGCGTTGCCCACGAAGCGGGCATAGCGCTCGAGCCAGCCGCCCTTGATGCGCGGCGACCACGGCTTCTGCGCCTTGCGGCGCTTCGCGATCTCAGCCTTGGAGAGCTTCGCGGAGATGGCGCGGTTCGGAATGTCGATCGTGATCTCATCGCCGTTCTTCAGGAGGCCGATAAGGCCGCCCTCGGCCGCCTCGGGCGAAACGTGCCCCACGCACGCGCCGTGCGTCGCGCCGCTGAAGCGTCCGTCCGTGATGAGCGCCACGCTCTCGCCGAGTCCCGCGCCGATGATGTAGCTCGTGGGCGCGAGCATCTCCTGCATGCCGGGTCCGCCCTTCGGCCCCTCGTAGCGGATCACCACCACGTGTCCGGGCTTCACCTTGCCGCCGAGGATGCCCGCGCACGCCTCCTCCTGCGAGTCGAAGCAGATCGCCTTGCCCGTGAAGGTCATCATGGAAGGCGCCACGCCGCCCTTCTTCACCACGGCGCCGCGCTCGGCGAGGTTGCCCCAGAGTACTGCGAGGCCGCCGTCCTTGGAATACGGGTTGTCAAGCGTGCGGATCACGTCGCTGTCAAGAATGACAGCGCACTGGACCTGCTGGCCGAGGGTTTTGCCGCTCACGGTCTTCGCCTTGAGGTTGAGGAGCTTCTTCGGGAGGCGCTTGAGGATCGCCATGATGCCGCCCGCGCGGTCGAGGTCGCTCACGTGGTAGTGTCCGCTCGGCGCGAGCTTGCAGATGTAGGGCGTGCGCGCGGAGATCTCGTTCATGCGCTCGAGCGAGTAGTCGACGCCCGCCTCGCGCGCGATCGCGAGCGTGTGCAGCACCGTGTTGGTGGAGCCGCCCATCGCCATGTCGAGCGTGAGGGCGTTGTCGAGCGAGGCCTGCGTCACGAGCTCGCGCGGGAGAGGTCCGCCCTTCTTCGCCATCGCCACGGCGCGGAACGCCGCCTGGCGGTAGAGGTCCTTGCGCTTCGGGTCAATCGCGAGGATCGTGCCGTTGCCGGGCAGGGCGAGGCCGAGCGCCTCGTAGAGGCAGTTCATGGAGTTCGCGGTGAACATTCCGCTGCACGAGCCGCAGCCCGGACACGAGGTCTCCTCCACGGCCTCAAGCTCCTTCTTGGTGATCTTCCCGACGTTCTGCGCGCCGACCGCCTCGAATACCGAGTTGAGGTCGGTGTCCTTGCCGGTGGCGGGATGCTTCCCCGGGGCCATCGGGCCGCCCGAGGCGAAAATCGTCGGAATGTTCACACGCAGGGCGCCGATGAGCATGCCGGGCACGATCTTGTCGCAGTTCGGCACGCAGATGAGCGCGTCGAAGCAGTGCGCGCGCGCGATCGTCTCCACGCTGTCCGCGATCAGCTCGCGGCTCGGGAGGGAGTATTTCATGCCGGGATGCGCCATCGCGATGCCGTCGCACACGGCGATGGTGTTGAACTCCATCGGCACGCCGCCCGCCTCGATCACGCACTTCTTGATCCACTCGCCCACCTTGTTGAGGTGGCAGTGACCCGGCACGAAGCTCTCGTAACTGTTGCAGATGCCGATGAACGGCTTCTTCATGTCGCCGCGCGTCATGCCCGTGGCGAAAAACAAACTGCGGTGCGGCGCGCGCTCGTTGCCCGCCTTCACCTGGTCCGAAACCATCTTCTTCATTTTCGCTTCCTTCTTCTTTTGGAAAACGTTTTCTATTCTACCATTCCCCCGCCCCCGATGCGAGAACGAAATCACACGAGACCGTCAGCGGGGTGCACCGAGAGATTTATGCAGACACCCCAAAATTTCCGCTTGCATTTCCGATACGCATATACTATAATATATGCCATGAAAAGCAAATCATCGAAAAAGGTCCGTTCCCGCGCAGAGATCCTTGCCGAGATCGCAGCGCTTCCCCCCTCCATCCAGGGCACCATCTCCTCCTACAAGTGTCCGCGCAAGA
>ONRL01000107.1 GCA_900320225.1 uncultured Lentisphaerota bacterium | reverse complement strand
GTGAAGCCCATCTTCCAGGGCATCTGCGCGAAGGTCGAGGACGGCTCGCCCTGCTGCGACTGGGTGGGCGAGAACGGCGCCGGACACTTCGTCAAGATGGTCCACAACGGCATCGAGTACGGCGACATGCAGCTCATCTGCGAAAGCTACCAGCTCATGCGCGACCTGCTCGGCATGTCCGACGACGAGATGCACGAGGTGTTCAAGCAGTGGAACACCACTGAACTCGACTCCTACCTCATCGAGATCACGCGCGACATCCTCGCCTACAAGGACAAGGACGGCTCCGCGCTCGTGGAGAACATCCTCGATACGGCCGGCCAGAAAGGCACGGGCAAGTGGACGGGCATCGCCGCGCTCGACGAGGGCGTGCCGCTCACGCTCATCGGCGAGGCCGTGTTCGCGCGCTGCCTCTCCGCGATGAAGGCCGAGCGCGTGGAGGCCGCAAAGGTCTTTAACCGCACGGTCCCCGCGTTCACGGGCGACAAGGCCGCGTTCGTCGAGAACATCCGCCAGGCGCTCTTCGCCTCGAAGATTATCTCCTATGCGCAGGGTTACACTCTCATGCGCACTGCCGCGAAGACCTACGGCTGGAACCTCAACTACGGCGGCATCGCGCTCATGTGGCGCGGCGGCTGCATCATCCGCAGCGTGTTCCTCGGGAAGATCAAGGAAGCCTACGACAAGAACCCTGAATTGACGAACCTCCTGCTCGACCCGTACTTCAAGGCAACGATCGAGAAACTCGTGCCCGCGTGGCGCCAGGTGGCTGCGGCGGCCGTCTCGTACGGCATCCCCGCCCCGGCGATGACCTCCGCGCTCGCGTACTTCGACGGCTACACCACGGAACGCCTCCCGGCGAACCTCCTGCAGGCGCAACGCGACTACTTCGGCGCGCACACGTACGAGCGGCTTGACTCGCCCCGCGGCCAGTTCTTCCACACGAACTGGACCGGACACGGCGGCAACACCTCCGCCGCCACCTACAACGCCTAACGGGCACATGCAACGTTTACAGGGAGGGGCGCGTTCCCGCGCGACCGCCCCTCCCCGTAGCGGTCTTGCAGAATTTGAGAGGTACTGCTACTTTTGACGCGCGGACGCCTTGACCCTCAGCTCGGTCTTGCGCTTCGACAGACGCTTGCGGAAGTCGAGGAGAAGGTGGCCAGGGGTCTGGCAGAACTTGCCGGGCGTCTCCAGAAGACGGCGGACGCGACGCCGCCGGAAGGGTCCGACGGGAGGAGGCTCCGGCGGGCGCGGCGCATCGGCATGGAGATCGACACGTCGCTCGGCAAGGCGAGGATCAGCGTGCTGTGCGGCGGGGGAGAAAGACGTCCTGACACTGATGATGGCCGGCAGCTTTTCCAATCCAGGGATGCCGAAAACATCGGCATCCGCCTCAAGCGCGGTGAACGCGACGAGCCGTTCGCGATCCTCGCGCGTAAGCGAGGTGTTGATATCCGCAACGAGCCGCCGGAACGTCGCAACGTGCTCGTCATACGTAAACGGAATGTCGCTCATGCAGGCGAACTGCGACGTGAACGTTTACGACTGGTCGAGCATGTTCGGCGCGAGTATTTCGTGCAGCGGGCGGTTGTGTCCGAGCGCCAATGCGATAAAGCCGCCTTTCACGTCATCGACAGTCCCGCCCTCGCCGAAGAACTGCGCCACGTCGAAGAGGTCGCGTTTCCATCAGATTTCCCTCCACGGCTTGACGACAAGATTGTATTTGGAATTGAACGAGCCGTCCTTGTCGATTACCCGACATCCCGCACCCAAATCAATTTCTTCCTTTCTCACCCGCTCCCACCAAGGAGGATTCAAGTCGTCCGCAAGAAGGAAGAACAGCCTCTTCATCTTGACGGAAGAGCACGCGGACAGCAGTTTTTCGACAAGCCTCGGTCGAAGCGTCATCATCATTTCCAGAAGCTGGTACGCCTCGTTCAGCAGTTGCCTTGCCGACACGTCGAGCAGGAATTCAAGGATGGCCCGCTCAGGGGAAGACACAGGACACCCGCATCGTTTTCAATCCCGTGGTTGCCTTTGATGAACCCCGTCTTGCGCATCAAAAATCTGCCAGCGTAATGGCGTCCGAACCATGCAGGAACCCTCACGCCACGATCCATGAATATGGTTGCGGACAATTCCGTGAACGGCACGAAATGGGCATATCCACGCTCTGACAGCGAATAGTCGGGTTCCATTCCGCAGTGTGGGCAATGGATAGGCATGTCGCAAAACATCAATTAGCATTGATATGACTTTTGTGAGTTACATCATGGCGAGCGATTATTAGGGCCGTCCAAGTCATGTCTCATCGGCTTCATTCAATATATTTTCATACGTCCCGGACGGTCGTAAATCTGTGACGCGTCGTGGTGCCGAGAGTCATCCATCTGCTTCATACGGTCGTAAATCTGTGACGCGTCATGGTGGCGAGCACTTTCGGCACTTCTAACACTTTCGATTATCTGCGCAAAGCCAAACATCACCACAACGAATATACAGAACAGGATAGCGGGACAAATCCATCGCGAATCAATATTCCGTCCGCACAGAAGATTAACAGACATGAACCTGAACATTAAGTAATCAATGAAAATCCAGATTGTAAAGCACCAGACAATATACCCATAGACGCCAAGCACGGCAATTTGCAGACTCATCGGCATCAATAACGACAACGCCGTATTGACGAGAATCGGCACCAGCCATGACGACAACATATTGGATGCTGGTTGCTCATGAAGGAGATTTCGGACTGCATACCTCTTGTATCCCCACCATGCAAGACGCCAGCTCATGTAAACGCCGAGAACAAATGCAAGATAAACAGCGATATGCCCCAAACGCTGAGCGCCCTCTTTCGGCCAGTCAATAAACGGTGCGCAACCGGTTAGCCGTCCTACAAACCCTCCAAGAAATCCCAAGCCAAACGACACACAAAAAACAATCAACAGTCGCGCAAGCCAATACTTCGCCCATGCTTTAAGGCATTCCGTCTCGGAAGGAATCGGAAGCGTATCAACTTTAACGTGGTCAGGCTGAGAATTCGAAGAGGGAACATTCGGAGCATGAACTCCCGAGGCTTTTTCATCGTCCATGTAGCGTTGCATCGGTGTCTTCGGCATCTGCATCCTTGGCTTTTCGCGTGGCACGACAATTCCTTTGCCGCAGTGTGGACATTCAGCCACCTGACCTCTAAACGTCTCGTCGCATTCGACAGACTTCCCGCATTGCGGGCACTTGAATTCAATGTTCATTGTTTCTTCCTTTCTGTGAAATGCTGTCATCACTACGGCAACCGGACTTCGACCTTGAAGAATCGCAATGGGGCGGCGCGTCCAACACCGCCACCGTCTTCAATTTCCTCCCACGGCCCGTCCAACGCCGCCGCGCCCTTAAGCTTGTATGTCGCGGGGACGTTCCGCAGTGCGGGCATTCGATGTTGTAGAGCGGAACGCCCCGAACGCTTCGGATCGTCCGCCCCCTCGTCAAACCGTACGTGCGGATTTCCCGCATACGGCTTTCCTTGCATGACTTTCTCTTTCATGGTTATTTGCCTTTCACTTGTTATGCTCTGATACGCCTTTGAAAGACAATATCATAACACATTTTTTGTGTCAATTCCGAATTCCACGAGTTGTCCTTGCCGCTGCTGTATGTGTTTCGACATACAATTTCCACCCCATTGGCAAATTCAAGTCCATAAGACCATCATGCTCTCCACATTGAGAACATCTTCTCTTGCTCATAGCTAACAACAAGAGACCTATTACTAATATTATCAAGCCCAATATTCCTTGCCAAGAATATAAGCTCTTTATAAGATTAACCGCAACGACTAATATGAACTCAATGTCTGTAAACACAGGTCCCGTTTCTTCAGCCGTATATACACCATCCGACCATAGCAAGAAGCCACATCCAACAATAATTGCCCATACCCCAGCATTTGCCCGCTCCTTCAGTTGTGCCAATTGATCGGAGGTATACCATGTAACCATTCCATCTTTTTCACATACAAAACCATGGTTTACAGCAAATTGCCTGTTACAGCTCCAGCACTTTGTGCATTTTCCAAAATCGCCCTGCGCCGCCGTGTGTTTCGCCCCACAATGTGGACATTCGATCTCCATGTCAAACTTCCTTTCTTTTACAACCCCAATATCCTGTCGTTGTAACGCACACTTTTTGCTATGCCATCTATGTCTGGATAGATCGTTGCCGCATTGACATTAGCCTGGTCAAGCATACGCCATGCATCATCCTCCATATCCACATCGAACACAAACTTTATAATCAAACTGGGGAAACGAATATCCTCGCAAGGGGTTTTCGAGACGGGGCCCATCCTAACGTCTGGCGGGTCATCGATCTCTTTCTCTGTAACATCAAATACTGCCGCGAGATTTCGTGTAAACCCGTCAAATGTACAAGGCATCAGCTCAATGCCTGACTGTGCCATCTGGCGTCCGTTGAACCGCGCCTTGTGCAATGGGATAATTCCCATGCCTTTGTCGCCGTTGCCATTGTTGATGTTTTCTTCCGCCAGTTGTAACATGAACTTGTGAAAATAATAGTTGTCAATCTGCGATTCAATCTCCCACCAAGCTTCTTCATCGCCGCGTTTCATCAAATCCGAACGCTTCGCGTCCTCCAGATACTTACCTTTCCAGCCGCTTCGCTCTATCAGCATTTTATAGTTGATTGCGTATATGGCACGTTCCTCGCCCGTCATCTTCTCCTCGTATGCAAAGAACAGAGCAACCATTATTGATGTCGTAAAATCCAAAAGCCTCGTCTTCGCACCATAATGCTGCATGGCTAGAAGCGCGGAAGTGTTCGTTGTCCAACCCTGGAACTCATGTGCCTTTGCTCTGAAATTTGCCACTGCAAAATGTTCCGCCCTTGGCAGCGTGAGCGCAAACGAATCTTTATCTGTTCCAATTCCGCGCTTTTCTCGGGCGGCAACAATATCTGTAATATATCTGTCAAGGCCACTATCAAGATGATACTTGACAGACTTATGGCCTCTGAAAATCCAGCGGCCATCGTCCATGATCTTCATGACCTTTGTAAAGTCTCGCCAGTTATGAAGCTTGATTGTACCTGTCTTTGGACGCTCTACATTTGTCGCCATGTCAGCATTTCACTCCTTTCCCGCGTCTGTTTCCACCAGGGCCGCCGCTTCAGCGCGGGAAAGAAAAGCGGCGCACCCTCGAAATCCCGTTTCGTGGCAGGTGCCGCTAAGAACCTTAACGAAAAACCAGAAAAGAGGGTACGCCGCGTGTATGACACGCGACGCACCACCGTATTCGGTTTTTCGTCGGAAAGTTAGCGGCTTTGCCACGAAACCCAATACACTGTTGCGTGTGTTTTGCCCGTTGCCACATGGCGGCGCGCACGGAGTGCGCGCCCTACCTGTTGGCCGCGACATGCGCAGCCATCCCGTGGCTTCGAGCCGGTGGCCCGTTGCCGCTCGGCGGCGCGCACGGGATGCGCACCCTACCGATTGGTACGGGCCGATGTCAAAGATCGGATTGTCTCGCTTGCGCGAAACGTGTTTATTATAGCAAATTCTTTTGCCTTGTGACATATCAAAATCTTCCATGTAGAGTTTCCTCCATACGGATATTTCCCGCTACCGTTGAAATCTGACAGGATGAAAAGAAAAAAAAGCCGGTTCTTACATCAGTACATAATAAATGAAGGAGAACTCCGCCGATAACTAGGTCAATCTTGTCTTTTTGTCTTACGCAAAGTCCGCAAAATTCGCAAAGTATTTCTAAAAATCAAGCTTCGCGTACTTTGCGGACTTTGCGTGAGCTACATCTAGTGGGGAGGGCAACTACCTCAAAATTATGAACCAATCTCCCGGCGCATGGCCTCAATGGCGGCCTTTTTGTCGGCCTTGCGGACTTCTTCGTACGAATCCGGGCCACGGAAACGGAATGATGGCGTACCGTTCTCCTCGCCCACCCAGATGTTCTTGTAGTCCTTGTCGACTGGCGGATCGAGGTTTTTGAAGTTCAGGTAGCACGCCCCGTTCAGGACGTATCTCATGCCAGAGGCAGGATAACCAATGGTCGTGAGGTTGATCAGCACCGCATGCTCACTCAGTTCAAGGCTCGCTCCGCGCGGACCGGCGATGGAAGCCGTCAACCGTCCCGGCCCGACGATCTCGACCCTGCGATTCCCCTCTAGGTTGATTTCTTCTGGAATCGTCACGTCCCTGCCATTCAACTCGATGCGCGTGACAAGAGCACCATCGACGTATCGCGTCTTACCCAAAGCAAGCAATTTTTGCCAATTGGATTTTTCCACAGTCGTTACATTCGTAGCTACAGGTTTAACCTCAGAAGGGGTTGCGCAACCGGCATAATTAATATCTCGAACGACTTCCAGCAGGTTTTTGGCAGTAATTATTTCGCGTCTTTGGGGCCTGTCCCCAGTTGAAGAGGTTGTTTCTTGGGGTCTGTCCCCAGAGGGTGTTTGGGGTCTGTCCCCTTGTGGCCAGAGGGCGATTGCGGCGATGGTTATGGAGGCAAGAGCGAGAAGCCACCAACGGATTGCATGACGGCGGCGGATTGCCTTTGAAAACTCCGTGACGGAGGAATAGCGCTGTTCGGGAATCGAGCTGGTTGAACGACGGATGATAGATGCCCATGCCGCAGGCGGCTTGCCGCCGAAACAGACGTTTGCCAACATGCCGAGCGCATGGATATCCGCCGCAACGCCGATCATGCCGCCAGTAAACTGCTCTGGCGCGGAAAAACCGGGCGTTCCCACACCTACGACGCGCCCGTCCACAATCGACTCCGTATCGTTGCGTGTCAAGTTGGCGTCAGTACTTTCTCGCGCAAGCCCCATATCGATCAGGACACTTTCCCCCGTTGAGGGCCGCACCATCACGTTGCGCGGCTTTATGTCGCGATGCACGAATCCGCGTCGATGCAGTTCTCCAACCCCTGCGGCGACGTCCAACATGAAACGGGCAACCATCACGTCGCCGCATGGCAGTTCCTGCGGTTCCAACAGCTCTTCGGCAATATAGCAACGTCCGCCCGATGCGCCAGCTCCGTAGAACTTGGGGAATGCGGGGCTTTTCGATTCCGCCAGAAGCTGGGCTTCGCGCCTGAAACGCACAAGAGCCCGTTCATCAGACGCGTAGAGAACCTTCAGTGCGCCCACAATTCCGGTCACTTCGTTTTCGGCCCGATAGACCTCGGCGCTGCCGCCACGCCCGAGAAACGCCAGTACCTTCCAGTCTCCTACCTTCTCGCCAGTTGCCAGCAGCGACGGCTCTTCGAACGGACCATGCGAGCGAAGAAAGCCCGCAATATCCCCGACGCCCAGCTCAGGCATCGCCGACCTCCTCCAACGAGCGTACGATTCTGCGCAGGCGCTCAAGCATCCTGCGCTTCGTCTGATCCACGTTGTTGCGGCTTGTGCCGTATGCGGCGGCGACATCCTCGGGCGCAAGGCCGTCCACCATCACACGCTGGAAAATCTGCTTGGACTTGTCCGGGATGCGTTCGTCTGAAAGAAGCTGCCGCATGGCGATTTCAAGAAGTGCCTCGCGCCAGGCGGCGGCCTCTTCTGCCGCTGTTGACGCCACGGGGTCAACCGCCCCCCGCTGCAACTCCGCTTTCATCGCCAGCTCCCGCGAACGCTTTTCACACAGCTTGAGAGCCTTATTTCGGAGGATTCCCGTCAGGTAGTTGTGGAAACGGCCCGTCTCGTCAGGGGCGTAACGGTATCTTGGAAGAACGTTGGAAAGCGCGATCAGGGTCTGCTGAACCAGCTCGTCCGCGTCAAGTCCAGGAAAATGCGTCTTGACATAGTCACACATCATCGGCCGATACCGCGAGACGAACTCAGGCCAGCGCGCGTTGTCCGCGTCGCCCGAGATGTCTTTCAGAAGGGTCGTCGAAGTCTCTGGTATCATGCGGTTTCTGTCGGGCGGGCTGCGAAGTCGATGGTCACGCCGATGCCGAAGTGGACGTAGTAGTCCGGATATCCGGCGACCGGGATCCAGAACGTCGTCGCACAGGGGGAGTTCTCCGTCTTTTCCGTATGGAGCCACGTCGTGACGCCGCTCTTGCGCATCTGCGCCTGGCGGCAGAGGCCGGCCTTCAGCCCGGGGCATCCCTGTGCGCAGATGACGCCGGGCTGGCGTCCATACGCCGCGCAGGCCGGATTGACCGCGACCACGCGGTACGTCTTGTGGCACAGTTGCACGGGCTCGGGAAGCCCGTCGTACATGAGGTGGAACGCCTCGCCCAGCTTCGCCTCGAGTTCTTCTTGATCTGTCATCTTGATCTCCTTTTGACGATTGGCATGTCTTTAGTTTATCACATCCCCCCAAAAGACCTCAATCCACAATTCCGTATCTGCGTGAATCTCTGTGCCGGCGTCAGGCATTTGCTTCGCGCTTCGCGAACACGCCGTTTACGGGAAACTGCCTTATCGCAACGCCCAGGACATGTCCGCGTCGACGAGACGGGGAATCGTGAAGGATTGCTCCGGGGTGCCGACCTCGAACATCCGGAGACGGCCTGTCAGCGTGATGCGGCTTTCAACAGACGGGAAATTCGTCGGCCAGACGTATGAATCCTTTGGCATGAACTCCAGGACGCCGCCGGGCGCGCAACACGCGCATCCGCCCGGATCGCCCATGAGGCAGCCGAAGTAGCGCGTGCCGTCCTTTTCGTCCACGCGGGTCGGGAAGGTGCCGGAGATTCGCAGCGTCTTGCCCTCGAATTCCCTTGGTTTGGCCGCCAGGCGGTACGTGTATGTCATTCGCATGGTGTCGTTCATGCTCGTGAAGTCGAAATCGACCTTCACGGCATCGTTCGTAGCCGCCATGCCGCCGGGCACGGGATCTTTCACGGCCTTCATTACGGACGAAACGCACAGCAGCACGGCGGCGGCGAGAAAAGCAACGACCACGAACAGTCTTGCGATCATCTTCGCTTTCATTTGAGAAGCCTCCCTAGTGTCGACACGAGAAGAAACGCGGCAATGTCCACCCCGACAATCGTCGAGCCGACGGGCGTGCCCGCGACGATGGCGACGAGTATTCCGACGGTGGAGCAGGCGACGGAAAACGCCGCCGCCACGGCCGTGACGGCGCGGAAGGATTTTGCGACGCGCATTGCCGTGACAGCCGGAAACACGAGGATCGCCGTGACGAGGAGCGTGCCGACAAGCCGCATCGAGATGACGATCACGACGGCCACCACAACGGCCCAGACGGCGTTGAAGAGCGCCGTGTTCGTGCCGCAAGCCTTGGCGTGGCATTCATCAAACGTCACGTCGAAGAGGCGGTTGTACGAGTGAAGCCAGCACACGACCACGCCGAGCGACAGCCCCGCGCAGAGCCAGAGGTCCTTGTCGGTGAGCGTCAGGATGGAAACCGACCCGAAGAGCGTGGTGCAGACGTCGCCAGAGACGTTGGACGTCGACGGCCTGAGATTCATCAGCAGGTAGCCGATCGCCATCGCCCCCACGGAGAGCATCGCCAGCATCGCGTCGCCCGCCGTCTTCGCGTTGCGCGTTGACTTGAGCAGCACGAGCGCGCACGCAATCGTCACGGGGAGGCTGAGCGCCATCGAGTCCGCGAAGTTCAGCACCCCCGCAACGGCCATTGCGCCGAATGCGACATGGGAGAGTCCGTCGCCGATGAACGACAGCCGCTCCATGGCATCCGCCGCGCGCCGTCTTTCGGCGCGCGTGTAGAACGGCCGGAGTCCGCGAAGCGCCTGGCACCCTGACTGCACGACTTCGCGCACGGATGCCGGGAAGTCGCGCTGGAGTGGACCTTGCTGCGGAAGGTAACCGATGCCTCCGTCGGCGAGGCCGGGTGCGAGCGTCAGCGTTCCGCCGCGCGGTTTCAGAAGCCCTGAATTCCAAGCAGAAAGGCAACGCCCACAGCGGCAAGAAGCCGCCGTGTTCTCTGGCGTATGCGCCCGAATCTGCCGAACCCGAACATAGGCGGCACATATTATAGCATTTTTCAGTCCCTACACGACGCACAAATGCTACTTGAGGGACACAAAAATCCCCTCATCGGAGAAGCGACACTCATGTCGCTTCTCACTCTGAAGCGGCGAGAGCGCCGCTTTCCCGAGCCCCACTAGATGTCACTACACTGCACTGACCGCATGTGGGTCCCCAGCACACCCTACACTCATTTCAGCTCTTAGGCACTACTGTCAGCACATCATCGAGTTTTGACTGTAATGCCATGGATGATATCGCCGCAAACGTCTTGTCACCGCGAAACACGTCAATCAAGACGCATGTGTCCACAACCCATGTCACTCCTCTTCCCCCTCGCGAAGTTCCCGCATCACGTCTTCTGTCGAACGATATTCTGAATGAAACCTTCTGCCGTATCCAATGAAGTCGCTGATGCGCGGCTTCTTGCGCTCAACCTTCGGTTGTGTGCCTGCGGCGCTGTCGTATTGCACGACCGTACGGGAAATTGAATTGAGCAGATACTCCATCAGGCGCAGCTTTTCGGCCGTGCTCATTTGTTCAACTTGTTCAATTACCGCTGGCATATTGCGCTCCTTTGCTTCAGCGCAACGTAGTATAGCAAAAAACTAACGGCCCGTGTGCAGCGAAAAGAAATATCCTTCAGCGCAGCAGCCATTTCCAGCAGTCGGATTTCGAGTAGG
The DNA here is from genome assembly GCA_900320225.1 of uncultured Lentisphaerota bacterium. Lineage (GTDB taxonomy): Bacteria > Verrucomicrobiota > Kiritimatiellia > RFP12 > UBA1067 > RUG572. Next base: position 5,467 of record ONRL01000107.1, on the reverse strand, counting down.
CCGCCTCGGCGGCCAGTCCGTTGCCCGTCTCCTTCACCGTGCAGATGCCGCAGCCGCAGTTGCCGGAAATCATGGCATCCACGCCGCATTCGATGAGCCGCTGCTGGAACTCCTTCGTCTGCGCGCTCGGGTTGATGGGGTTGTAGGAGCCGCGAAGCTCCCGCCGACCAATGCGATCGTCTTGCCCCGCAAGGTGTCAAGCCGCGGCGCTTGCGTGATCATCTCCACCGTGGAGCCTGTCGGGACGGGAGAAACGATTTTGAACTCGTTCTTGACCGGTTCAAGGCTTCGGTCCGCCACGCATGCGACCATGCAGATGGCAGCAAATGCCGCAATCAGATACGTTTTTATCAGTTTCGCGTTCATTGGCAATAATCTTTCCATTGCCATGAACGGAACTGCGGCAGAAAATCTACAAGATTTCTAGGCAATCAACCTACCGAGAATCCCCTGCGGCGAACGCGGCGACCAAGAGAGTCTAAAAAGGCTTTTTCATGGCCTTCATGTTTCACCTCATCGGATGACAATCGTACAGCCAGAACCCTTGCGCACGAGGAGCGTGCCCGAGCCCGTGCCGCGCGCGAGGAACGCGAGGCGCGGGTTGCCCGACGGCTGCACGACGCCGTTGATCACCAGATACTCGACCGTCTGCGTGGTGCCGTCCGCGAGCGAGAGCGTGCCGTTCGCCGGATCCGGCACCGTGAGCGTGCCATCCGCGTTGAACGCGCCGCTCGCATTCGCGATGATCGTGCCGCCCGTCAGCACCACGTTCGTGGTGCCGCCGAGCGCCCTCGCCGAGTTGAGGGCGAGCGTGCCCGCCTGCACCGTCGTCGCGCCCGTGTACGTGTTCGTGCCGTTCAGCGTCCACATGTGCGATCCGGCCTTCACGAGCGAAAGCAAGCCCTCGATCCATGAATGGGAGGATCCCCATGCGCGGTTGACGGCGCCGTTCACGGTCAGCGTCGCGGGAGCCGTGGACGAGACGTAGCGCTTGTTGGGCGCGTATTGCGCCTCAGGATTGTTTTCCGAGAGTCCCGCGACGGTCACGTCGATGCCGTTCAGGTTGAAGCGGGAAGCCGAAGACGACGTGCCGGCCTTGCCGACCGTGATCAAGGCGTTCGTCGGGATCGCGCCGGCGACGGCCGGACGAAACTCGCCCTGCGACGTCTGCAACGTCGAAAAGACGTTGTTCGTGTTGTAGAGGACCACCGTGCCCGGGTCGTCCCGGTTGACGCCCATTCCAGGACGGTTGATGCGGCTGTAGCAGTGGATGGTCCCGCCGCCGCGCAGGGTCAGCGAACCCGCCGTGCGAATCTCGTTCGTGCCGGCCGGATCGCCCAGGACGAACGTTCCGCTGTCGGCCGCGACGTATCCGGCCGCCGGGTTCCCGGTCCCCGTTTCCGCGTCCACGATGTCACCGTACCATCCCGCCGTCGAGCTGTTGCTCGGCTTCTGCAGGTAGTTGCGGTTCCCTCCCTCCTTGCCGTAGACGAGCGTCACGCCGCGGATGACCGTCGCGCCGTCCAGGTAGATGTGGGAATTCTTGTCGAGCGCGCTGCTGTGCGAAAATTGGAGCAGGTGCCGGGCGCGCCCGAGGGCGTTGGAGGAGAGGATGAAAAGCGTGCAGTTGCCCGCCGACGAGTTGCCGCGCGAGTCGAACGTGACGTCACCCGTGAAGGTGTTGTCGCCCGCGAGGTAGTGGTTGCCGTAGCGCAGGTAGAGCGAGGCGTTGCCGCCGATCACGCCCGTGGACGCGTTCGTGAACACCGCGCCGTAGGCCGTCTCGATCGAGGTGTCGTCGAGCGCGCCGCGCACCACGAGCGCCCCCTCCTCCACGACCGTCGCGCCCGTGTAGGCGTTCCGGTTGGCGAGCGTGAGGACGCCCCTTCCCTTCTTCGCCAGCGTCACGTCGCCGAAAAGGCCGTGCTCGCCCGCGAACGTGTAGTTCGACGTCGCGTTCACCGTCACGGACAACGGCGCCACGTCCGTGCCAAACGTCACGGCGGGGTCGGAGCTGCCCGAGTCGTCGAACAGCACGAACGCGCCGTCCGTGAACGGAACCGCCTCTCCGCCCACAAGCCAGTTCGCCGCCGAGAAGTCCCACGCGTTCGCCGCGCCGTCGCCCTTCCAGACGAGCGTGTCGGCGGCGGAGGCGACGACAAGCCGCAGGCCGCGCGCGTCTGCCACGAGCCGCGCCTCCTCCGGCGCGCCGTCCGCCAGGACGAACGTTCCGCCCGGCGTCGCGTTCCACGTCATCAGCGTGTAGGAACCGGCGGGGATCGCCTCGCAGCCGAACGGCACGAGCGTCACCGTGGTGGTCGCGGTTCCGGACATGACGACGTCACCGCCCACCACGATCCGGTCGTTCGTCTCAGCCCCCACCTTGAAGAGCAGCTTCGAGCCGTTGGAGAACGTGAGCGGATTCGAGCCGAACGTGAGCGTGCCGCACCGGTTCGTCGTGCCCGCCGCGAGCGTGCCGCCGGAGTAGACGACCGACGCGCCGTGGACCGTGCCCGTGCCGGCGAGCGTGCCGCCGTTGTTCACCTGCAGCTTGTTGCTGAGCGTGGAGTCCTTCTCCGCGGAGACCGTCCCGTCGAGCTCGAACCGGGAGTTGCTGTTGACGGAGATGTACGACCAGGTGCCGCCCTGCTCGTGCGAGAGGCGCGCGCGCCCCGCGATGTCGCTCGTCACCGTGCCGTCGCCCGGCCCGTCGATCCAGATGTAGGCCGTGGCGTTCGTCGCCTTGGGGTAGCTCGACAAGGAGGGCATGGAGAGGGTGATCGGCCCCGTGAACGCGACGTGCGTGCCCGCCGTCTCGTTGCGGATGCGGCCGCCGGAGGTGGCCGTGCTCAAATACGACATCGTGCTGTTCGTATAGGCGCAGAACGCGAGTTCGCGGTCGCAGACGGCATTCGTCGTGCCGTTGTAGAAGAGGCGCCCAACCGTGAAGTACATCGTCTGCCCCATCGTCACCTTCGAGCCGCTGCCGAGCGCGCTCGGCTTGCCAAGGCCCGCCACGCGGAAGATGCCGTCGGCAAGGGTGATGGACGCCGTCGTGCTGTTGGTGGGATTGAGGAGTTCGACCGTGCCGCCGTCCGTCCGCCCGAGCGCCGTCACCGCCGTTCCCAGATAGCCTTCCACGCGGAGCTTGCCGCGGCCGCGCACGTTGAGCCGCGTACCGGTGAACGGCCCTTTCAGGGTAAGTTGATCTCGCCCACGTAGAGCGTTCCCCCCGTCATGTGGATCGTGCGGTCCGTCTCCATCGAAGTTGTTCCCGAACGCGTCACCGCAAAAAAGTTGCCGCCTGAAATCGTGATCTTCCCATTCGCAACCGTCGTCGGCTGTCCGAGCGAGCTCGCCTCGCCGACGTCGGCGATCGTCATGTAGTAGAGGTTGCCGGCGGAGAGCGTGGTCGTGCCGTCGTACGTGTTGGCGGCGTTGAGGAGCTTGAGGTTGCCCGACCCCGACTTCGTGAGGTTGCCCGTGCCGGAGACGACGCCGTTTAACGTGACCGTCTTGCCGCTCGCTACGCTGATCGTGAGGTTGCCCGGCAGGATGACGTTCCCGTTGAACGTGACATTTCCGTTGAACGTCGCCGTGTCGCCTGCGGCCGGCGCGGTGCCGCCCCAGTTCGCGCCATCGCTCCACGACGTGCCGTCGCCCGCCCCCGACCACGTGGCCGCCCGCGCAACGGATGGACCCAACACGGCGGCAATCGCCGCCATCACCACCATCAGCGTTTTCTTCATGGCATAGTCCCTCTTATAAGATTTTTAAAGATGGCCCTATCCTACCATTGCCCCTTCGTCTTGTCAATTGTGAAGTTTGACAAAATGCCGGACAGAATGGCCCTGGAGACAGTTGCGAATCCCGGTAGGGACAGCGTTCCACCGCCGTCCGCCAAAGCCTATTTCAGCAAGATCTGGGTGCCACGCACGGGGCCGAACTTGAGCGTCTTGCCGCCGTCCGCGAGGAAGAGCCGCCAGATGCCCTTCTCGTCCGCGAACGCCGACCCGTCGCTCGCCACAAGCGCAAGCGTGGGCTTCGACGCGAACGGCACCGTCGAGGAGACAAGCGTCTTCGACGGGCCGAAGGTGGAGTCGTTGAGCGTGTCCGCCTCCGTCACGCGCACCCCCTTCCCGTCGGCGAACGCGAACGACGGCGCCGTGAGGAGCGGCGCGGACGTCCCGCCCGTCGCGGCGGCGGGCAGCTCCAGGTCGCCGCCCGGATATGCCTGCGTGAAGGCGACCGTGCCGTCGACAAGGCGCGTCGCACCCGCGTAGGTGTTCGCGCCCGAGAGCGTGAGCGTGCCCGTGCCGACCTTCGTAAGGCCGCCCGCGCCGGAGAGTACGCCCGAAAGAGTGACCGCCGCGTTCGTCGTATCGAACGTCACGCCGCCGTGTGACCCCGTGAGGTCGATGGCGAGCGGACACGCGAAACCTGCCGCCGCCGTCGCGCGGATCGTGCCGCCGCCCAGATGGATCTCGTAGCGGTCGTTCGTCGAGCTCTTGCGGATGCCGTTCGAGCCCACGTTCAGCTCGCCGCCGGTCACGTTCAGGATGCCGTATCCCTTGCCGCCCGGCCGGCCGTTCAGATTCACCTCGTCCGTGAACACCTCTCCGCCGGAAAGGTTTAACGTGCCGTAGCCGTCCGTCGCGAGCGACAGGCGATATGTGTCCACGAGCAGCTTGCCGCCCGTCATGTTCCAGAACGCCTGGCCAACCGGGTAGTGCCCCAGCCGCACGCCGTCGTACTCGGACGCGTTGCTTCCGTAGGGGCCGACGGTTCGGACGATGCCACCCGACTGGTTCACGATACCCGTCACCACGTTGTGGTACGTCGCGTCCGTGACGGCGTTCGTGTAGGTGTACTGCGTCGCGTTTCCGACGGTGAACGCCTTGACCGTCACGTCGCACCCGTCTGTGAACTCGACCGTGCCGACCACGTTGGTGTGGTCCCGTGTCCATTGCTCGCCGACGCGGAAATCCTTCTCGGGCGAAACCCAGCGCGCGCCGGAACCGAACGTCAGCGTGCCGCGCCGGACGAAGGCCTGCGTGTTCGTCACGAAGTTCTTGAACGTCGGATGCCCGTTCGGACGCCGCCGATGATGGTATTCGTGATGGTTCCCGCCGAACGCCGCTCCCAGGCGACCGTGCCGTTGTTCGTCACGATGCCGACGTTCAGCGAACCTTCCGCGCAGTTCTTGCGCCCGATGGCGCACCTCGCGCCGGAATTGACCACGATCGGGCCGGTGAAATGGTTGCGCGAAGCCGGGACGGCGTTGCCGAACGTACTCGTGACCTTGAGTTCCGCATTCCCGTAGAGCGTCCCGTTCAACACCACGGCGTTACCGGCGAACGTGACCGGCGCGTTGATCGTAACCGTCCCGCTGAACGTCGCCTGCGTGCCGCTGGATCCTTGTTGGATCGTGCTGGCGGACTCGATGACGACATCGTTCTTAAACGTA
>ONRL01000195.1 GCA_900320225.1 uncultured Lentisphaerota bacterium | reverse complement strand
CTTCGACGACTGCGACTGCGGCGACGAGGTGTACGGCAACGTGTTCCACAACGTGTCGCGCGGCATCATGGTGGGCGGCGGACGCGAGCATCCGATCCGCAACAACGTCTTCTCGCACTGCCTCATCGGCATGTCCATCGACTGCCGCGGCATGACGTGGAAGCACTGGAACAGCGTCTCGGTGGGCGGCAGCTCGTGGCTTCTGGAGGACAAGGCGAAGGCGTTCGACTACACGAACGGCGTGTGGGCGGCGCGGTACCCGCGCCTTGCGGACATCATGAACGACCACCCGCGCGAGCCGCTGTACAACCCCGTGGAGAACAACGTCTTCATCGACTGCAGGCAGCAGGTGCTCGCCCTCGGCAAGGAGGCGCCGCTCGAGCGGATGGCGCCGATCGCGAACAACGTGGTGGTGAACACGCGCGGCACGAACGGCGTGAGATGCGCGTCGGTCGACGCGCGGATCGCGGGCGGCTTCACGGCGCTCAACGGCTCGACCAACGCGCCGTGCGCGTTCGGGTTCGCGGACGCGACGAACGGCGACTTCCGTTTCCTGCCCGGCGCGGAGATCCTGAAGGCGTGTCCCGGTTTCCAGCTCCTGCCGCTCGAGCGCATCGCCGCGGAGCCGGGTGCCGGGACGTCCGACTCCGACCGCCTCGAAGCCGCGATCAAGGCCGCCTGCGCGCCGGGCGGGACGCGCCGCGTCGTGATCGGCGCGAATCCGGCGCGGAAAGACGGGCATTGGCTGATCGACCGCGCCATCCTCCTGCCCGACGAATTCACGCTCGAGCTCGACGGCGCGTGGGTGGAGCTGGCGCCGGGCGTGCGGGACAACCTGATCCGCAACGCAGGCGCGGTCGCCACCGGGCACGTCACGCCCAACCGCGGCATCCGCGTCCTCGGACGGAACGGCGCGACGCTCTGCGGCGGCCGGGGCAACCACTACGCCCCCAACCGCTCCGGCGACGCGAACGGCTGGCGGACGGTCGGCATCCTGTTCGCGGGCGTGACGGACTACGAGCTCGCGGGCTTCACGATGCGCGAGACGCAGTGCTGGGCCATCAGCCAGGAGAACGGCTGCGCGCGCGGCCACGTGCACGACATCGTCTTCGCCGACACGAACCTCAACCGCAACCAGGACGGCATCGACGTGCGGAAGGGCTGCCACGACATCGTGATCGAGAACATCTCCGGCGTGACGGGCGACGACACGGTGGCGCTCACGGGCCTGCGCCGCCCCAAGGACGCGCCGCGCCGCACGACGAGCCGGAAGCTGCCGATCCAGATCGGCGGCTGGTGGCCGACGGACGACGACGACATCCACGACATCACGATCCGCAACGTCCGCGCCCGCTCGGCGGGCGGCGACGGCGTGATCCGCCTGCTGACGCAGGACGGGATCAAGATGTACAACATCGTCGTGTCGAACGTGGTGGACACGACGTCCGGCTCCCAGAAGCGCGCGCAGGCGACCATCCGCATCGGCGACGTGAACTACTGGACGATCAAGCGCAACGAGCTGGGCGAGATGCACCATGTGACGGTGACGGACGTGGATGCCAAGGGCCGCGTGGGCGTGTGGATCAAGGGGCCGCTCGCGGACTCCGCCGTCACGAACATCCGCGTGCCGGAGGGCACGAAGAAATACGACGTCTCCGTGCCGGTGGAGCGCGTGAAATTCGACTGATTTCAAACAGACAAAAAGGAGAAACAACATGCAGAGACGCAGTTTCCTGAAGGGCGCGGCCGCGGTGGCGGCCGGTACGTCGTTCTTCAACATCGGCGGGTTCGCCTTCGGGCAGAGCCGTCCCAAGCAGATCGCGGCCGGGCGCAAGATCCGCGTGGCGCTCATCGGGTGCGGCGGACGGCTCCGGAGCGTGCTCGTGACGAAGTGCCTCGACGAGGAGATCGTGGCGATGGTCGACCCCGACGCGCCGCAGATGGACGCCACGAAGGCGCGCATCAAGAAGCTCAAGGCCGACTACGACCTCTCGAAGGTGCGCACGTTCGCCGACTACCGCGTGTTCCTCGACCAGATGGGCGGCGAGGTGGACGCGGCGATCATCGCCTCCAACCAGCAGACGCACGCGCCCATCGCCATCGCCTGCATGAAGCGCGGCATCCACGTGTACGTCGAGAAGCCGATCTGCTATTCGGAGGAGGAGGCCGACCTCCTCGCCGCCGCCGAACGCAAGTACGGCGTCGTGACGCAGGCCGGCCACCACGGCCACTCGGGCCCGTTCCAGCCGCTCGTGGCCGAGTACGTGCAGAGCGGCGCGCTCGGGCAGATCCGCGAGGTGTGGAGCTGGTCGGACCGCTTCAACGCCCAGCGCAAGCTGAGCCCCGTGATCGACCCGCCGAAGGGCATGAACTGGGACCTGTGGGTGGGGCCCGCCGAGATGCGTCCCTACCGCCATTCCTACCTCGGCCAGCGCTGGTACGACATTCGCGGCTTCGGCAACGGCTCGCTCGGCAACATGGGCAACCACGTGCTCGACGCGCCGTTCTGGGCGATGAACCTCATGGAGACGCCGCCGACCGCCGTGACGATGGAGGACATGAGCTACGTGTGCCCCGAGTCGTGGCCGACGCGCGAGACGCTCACCTACGAATTCCCCGCGCGGCCGGGCATGGAGCCGTTCAAGCTCCACTGGACGGACGGCATCCACGACGACGTGCCGATCAACGTGAAGCTCGGCAACATCGGCACGATCTTCATGGGCGAGAAGGGCATCCTGTGGGCGGGCCAGTTCGGCAACGCGTTCCAGTTCGTGCCGCTCTCCCTCAAGAAGCAGATTCCCGTGCCGCCGCAGAAGTACCGCCGCCTCGCGAAGGGCAAGAGCCACGTGCACGAATTCTTCGACGCGATCCGCGAGGGACGCAAGGCGAACGCGGACTTCGTCGACTACGGCGTGCCGCTCGTCAAGACGGTGCTCCTCGGCAACGTGGTGGCGCTCGCCGCGCGCGACGGCAAGCCGCGCGTCGAGTGGGACGGCACGCGCGTGACGAACAATCCCGCCGCGAACGCCTACTGCAAGACCACCTACCGCAAGGGCTGGGAAATCGAGAGCTAGCCGAACAGGGCGACGGCGTTCGCGAACGTGCGTGCGGCGAGTTCCTCGGCGGGGACGTCCCGGAGGGCGGCGAGGAACTTCACCGTGTGCACGATGAACGCCGGCTCGTTCTCGTTCCCGCGCATCGGCACGGGGGCGAGGAAGGGGGAGTCCGTCTCGACGAGCAGGCGGTCGTCGGGCACGACGCGCGCGGACTCGCGCACGTTCTCGGCGGCGCGGAAGGTGACGATACCGGAAATCGAGACGTAGAAGTTCCGGTCGAGGAGTTGCCGCGCGAAGTCGGGGGAACCCGTGAAGCAGTGGATCACGCCGCGGGGGGCGTCGGCGTGCCAGGGGACTTCGTCGAGCACGCCGAGCGTCGCGTCGTCCGCCTCGCGCGTGTGGATCACCACGGGGCGTGCGAGTTCGTCCGCAAGCGCGAGCTGGCGCGCGAAGAGGTCGCACTGGCCGCGGGCGGTTTCCGGCGAGTAGTGGAAGTCGAGCCCGATCTCGCCCACGGCCGCGCAGGCGTGCGCGGCGTGGAGGGCGCGTATGGCATCAACGAGTGCTTCGTTCGCGGAGGCGTCGCCCGCCTGGTCGCGGTCCGCGCCCAGCGCAAGGCGCGTTGACTCCGGCGCGAGCGACTGGGCGAGAAGGGCGGCACGGTTCAGTTCGGCCGAGCCGCCCACGGCCATGAGGCGCGCGACGTCCGCCGCGCGGGCGCGTGCGAGCGTGGCGGAGGTCTTTTCGCGGTCTTCGGAAAAGTGGGCGTGCGTGTCGTAGATGTCCATTGGGCGATCCTTGTGGTTTTGGGCGCGAGTTTACCAAAACGGCAAGGAGACGGCAAGGCGGCGCGATACAAATTCCGTAATGTCAATATTGACCTTCCTGTCCTGTTTTTGGTATACTTTACCACCAACCGCCGAGGGTAGCGCCGCGGACGGGTCGTCGTGACCCGTTTCCGTCGAGGTGCGAGAGCAGGTGGATCGTTAAGGAACAAGAATGGACAAGATCAAGATCAAGGCGGAGGAGCGTGCGGAGCAGGGTTCCGCAGCCGTCCGCCGTCTTCGCCGGGCGGGCAAGATTCCCGCGGCGGTGATGCGGATGAACAAGGGCGGCACGTTGCTGGTCAAGCTCGATGCGCACGAGTTCATGTTGGGCCTCCGGGGGCACACGAGCAAGCAGTTGCTCGTCACCCTGGACATGGACGGCAAGGAGATGCCGGCGCTCATGCGCGAAATGCAGAACGACGTGGTCAAGGGCACGCCCATCCACGTGGACTTCAGCGAGGTTTCGCTCACGCAGAAGGTGCGCGTGGTCGTGCCGGTTCTGCTCGTTGGCGAGGCCGTGGGCGTGAAGCTTGGCGGCGGCGTGCTTGAGCAGGTGTTGCGCTCGGTCGAGGTGGAATGCCTGCCGGAGGACATCGCGGAGAAGTTCGTCGTCGACGTGTCGGCGCTCGGGCTCGACCAGACGCTGTTCGTGAAGGACCTCCAGTTGGGCGACAAGTTCACGCTGGTGACGCGCGGCGAGTACGCGGTGGCGGTCGTGAAGGCGCCGGAGGGCGCGGACGCGGCACCGGCCGGCGCGCCGGCCGCCGAGGCGAACCCGGAGGTCATCAAGAAGGGCAAGGAAGAAGCCGCTGGTGACAAGAAGGAAGAGAAGAAGTAATCCGGGAAGGAGCCGAAACTATGAAGAAGTACGATGGTCTCTACATCTTCGCCGGGCAGGCGAAGGACGACGTGCTCGAGGGCCAGATCGCGAAGGCGGTCGCCGAAGTGACGCGTCTGGGCGGCAACATCCTTTCGCAGGAGGTGCTGGGCAAGCGTGCGTTCGCGCGTCCGATGCGCAAGCGCGAGAGCGGCGTGTACGTGCAGGTGCGTTTTGAGCTCGATCCCGCGAAGGTGAGCGAGCTCGTGAACCGCTACCGTCTCGTGGAAGAGGTCTTCCGCGTGCAGATCCTCGCCGTCGACGACCGCCGCGAGGCGGTGCTGGCCGCGCAGCGCGAAGCTGCCGAGCAGCGTGCGGCGGCGAAGGCCCAGAAGGAGGCCGAGGCGGCCGAGGCCGCTCCGGCGGAGTAACGAAGAAGACGAGGTGGAACGATGCCGTCTTTCAACAAAGTGATCGTGATGGGGAACCTGACGCGTGACCCCGAAGTCCGCCAGGTGGGCGCCAACGCCGTGAAGGTGTGCCGCTTCGCCTTGGCGCTCAACGAGCGTCGCCGGGACCGCAACGGCAACATGGTGGACATCCCCACGTTCGTCGAAGTCGACGCATGGGAGAAGCTTGCCGAGCTGTGCGGCCAGTACCTCCGCAAGGGCCGGTCGGTCCTCGTGGAGGGACGCCTCCAGATGGATTCCTGGGAGAGGGACGGGCAGAAGCACCAGAAGCTGAAGATCCGCGCGATGACCGTGAAGTTCATGCCGTTGCCCGCTCCCAACCAGAGCCGGCTGACGGGCGAGCCGATCGTCCCGAACGTGAACGTCGCGCCGCCGCCGGTCGTCCCGCAGGCGGGCGACATGGACGGTTACGACGACGATGGATCGATGCCCTACTGAATTCCACCTCCGGCAAACAAACAATTGAAGGAACAGAAAAATGGCCTACCAGAAGAAACACGAGCGCGGCGACCGCGAGGACCGCGGTGAGTTCGCCACCCGCCGCCGTCCCGCCATTCCCGCGAACGACAAGATCGACCTCAACGACATCGAGGTCCTCAAGCGTTACGTGACCGAATACGGCAAAATCATCCCCGCCCGCGTGACGGGCGTCACCGCGATGCAGCAGCGCCAGATCAAGAAGGGCGTCCGCCGCGCGCGCAACATGGGCCTGATGGCCTGAGAAAGGAACGCAGACCATGGTTGAAGTGATGCTGATGGCCGACGTCAAGAAGCTCGGCAAGGCCGGCGCGATCGTCAAGGTCGCTCCGGGATACGCGCGCAACATGCTCCTGCCGCAGGGGCTCGCCGCGCCAGTGACGGAAGCCGCGAAGCGCCGGCTCGCCAAACTCGAGGAGGCGCGCGCGAAGGCCCGCGCCGAGGCGAAGAAGGCGGCGCAGGCGGTGGCGGACAAGCTTGCCGGCCTGACCGTGACGGTCAACGCCCGCACGGTGGACGGCGTGAAGCTCTACGGCAGCGTGAGCGCGACGGACCTCCTCGCGGCGATCGAGGCGGACCGCGGCGTGAAGCTCGAGCGTTCGCAGCTGGACCTTCCGGACCAGCTCAAGGAAGTGGGCGAATACAAGGCGACGCTGGATCTCGGCGAAGGCGTGAAGGCGCCCTTCACGGTGAAGATCGCGGAGGAGGTCGCGCAGGCGTGACGAGACCGGGAAAATCGGACGGCGAATTTTTTTTCGCCGTTCCGATTTTTCTAGTTGATTCCAGCCGAAAGAAAGCGTATGATAATAGCGTTCACGGGAAGGTGTCGGTTTCCCGTCGTTGAGAATATGAAGAAAACGTTGAAGATTTTGCTGAAAGGCTTGGCCTGCGGTCTCTTGTCCGTCGGGCTGGGCGGGTGTTTCATCCTTGATTACCTCGATGGGCAGGAGAAGAAGGGCAACAACGTGGATCCGGACGTGCTGGCAACCTACTTCGACGGTCCAAAGGTGCGTCCGGGCGTGGCGCTCGGCATTTCCGTGACGGCGATCGGGGCCGAGACTTCCTCGCACAAGCAGTACTTCGTGGATGCGGACGGATACATCTCCATGGAGCTCGTCGGCCAGATCAAGTGCGACGGAATGACGCTCGTGGGGTTGCAGAAGAAGATCGAGTCGGCCTACAAGAAGTATTTCCTCAAGCCGAACGTGACGGTGACTTTCGTCTACCAGGCGGGCCAGAACATGGTTTCCCCCTGGGGGACGGTGACGGTTCTGGGCGAGGTGGCGCGGCCGGGTCCGGTGGACGTGCCCTCGACGATGGACTTGCGCCTCACCCGCGCCCTGTTTCTCGCGGGCGGCATGACGGCGATTGCGGACAAGCGGCGCGTGCAGGTGACGCGCTGCGACAAGGACGGCAAACAGACGAAGACAAAGGTCGACCTTGTCGAGATCGGCGAAGAGGGCCGACCAGACAAGGACATGCTCCTCAAGGCGGGAGATGTCGTGTGGGTGCCGATGTCCTGGTATTGATTGAAACGATTCAACAAGGAGTGAACCATGAAACTAAAAAAGAAGATTGCGGTCTGCGCGCTCGCCCTGTGTGCGGTGCCTTTTGCCGCGTCCGCCGAACTGAGCAAAGCCGAATGGCAGGCGAAGGTCGGTGACTGTGCGAACGATCCGTCCGCGATGAAGGCGACCATCGCCCAGATTCCGGCATCGGATCAGGCGGCTTTCGTCGCCAAGGTCAACGAGGCCATTTCGAAGAAGCCAGGTTCGTCCGAGTCAAAGGCGGCGGACTTCTATGCGGCGAACAAGGCGGCCGTTACCGGTGCGTCGGACAAATCTGCCGTCCTCGCCGAAGTCTTCGCCACGGTGCCGGTGGAATACCTCACGGACATCAACGAGCGTTTCGCCACGGAGTTATTCAGCCGCAATGCCAACCCCGAGAAGCCCGTCTCCGACGCGGCGTTCACGGAGTTGTCCACGAACGCGCTGAATGTCGTGAACAAGCGGTGCGAATCGGCGGAGAATGCCGGCGCGCGGCAGGCGTTCGCGGCGCTCATGTTCGTCCGCGCTTCCGGTGGCTCGCCCGAGGGACTTACGGACACGTTCGTTTCCCAGATGACTGATCCGCAGGCGAAGGAATCCGCCGGAAGCTGGATTTCAGAGGCCATGGGCGGCGACGGCAAGGAAGCTTCTTACGACAACATGCTGGCCGCAGCCGATGCGGGCGAGGAGCCCGACCATTCGGTCGTCCTCCAGATGGCCGGTCCCAGCGAGGTCGTGGACGCTCTGCTCGCGGACCTTCAGGCCCCTGACAACCAGTCCGCCTCCGGTTCGCCTTCGGGCATGGGCGGCGGAGCTTTCGTGGCTGGAAGCGTCGCGGGCGCGGCCGTTCCCTCCGAGGACCTCTCCGACGGGCGGTTGAGCCGGGTCCCGCGCGGTGCGCTGGGAAGCCAGTCCGCTACTGGCGGCAACAGCGAAGGCACGAATGAGAACGAGGAAAACCCCTATTACTCGCGTAAGCGTGGTTCTTCCATTACTCCCTCCACTCCCGAGCCTCCCGACTACGTGCGTTAAGCGAAGTCTTCATCTGAAACGAGAAAAGGAAATCCTCCCATGAACAAATATCTGACAGGCCTGACGGTAGCCACATTTTCCGTCATCCCCGCGTTGATTGCGGGCGAGAGCGTGGCGGACAAGCCGCAGGGGTTCCGTTTCTTCAACCAGCATCTCACCATCAAGCCGTACGTGGCGCTTTCGTACACGTATGATTCAAACGTGGATACGACGCGTCATGCCGAGAGCGACAGCATCTTCTGCATTCAGCCCGGCGCCGACTTCGAGTGGAAGGGCGAACGTTGGGCTCTCGTGGGATCGCTCTGGTATCGTCGCAACGCCTACTGCGAATACGCCAACGAGATGGGCGAGAACAGCTGGGGCGAGTCGCTGGCCTACAAGTGGACGACCTCGAAGCAGAACGAACGGGGATGGTCCCTCGTCCTCGCCGAGAAGTA
>ONRL01000163.1 GCA_900320225.1 uncultured Lentisphaerota bacterium | reverse complement strand
GTCGAGTTCCATGGCTGGGGCGTGGGCGGACACGACACGCTCTATCCCGAGTACGATCCCGACCCGGCGATGGGCGGACGCGAGGCGCTCGTGGCAGGAATCAAGCGGCTTCAGGCGAAGGGACTGCATGTGTCGGTGTACTCCAACGGACAGCTTCAGCAGCAGGGCGGCACGAAGTGGTATGACGAGAAGGGGTACAAGTGCGCGCTGAGGAAGCGCGACGGGCAGACGATGAGCGAACACTGGGTCAAGTTCAAGAACCACCCCGGCATGACGTTCGACGTGGCTTGTCCCTCCGCGCCCGACTGGCGCGCCCAGATGCTGAAAATCTGCCGTGACGCGCAGGGGCTCGGCTTCCAGGGCTTTTTCTACGACCAGATCGGCAAGCAGTGGCCGAGTCTCTGTTTCGACGCGCGCCACGGCCACCGGCCTGGAGCATTCGTCTTCACGCGCGACCGCGAGACGATGCTTCTCGACGTGATCGGCGAGATGCAGAAAATTGATCCCGAATTCGTGCTGTGGAGCGAGGCGTTCAACGACACGATCCTCGATTCCGTCGGTTTCTACCAGGGGCTGTTCTACGTGACGGACGCCGGCTACAACGTGGCGAATCGTTTTGTCGAGGGCGTTTCGTGCGACATGTATCCGGAGATGACGTTCTACACGTTCCCGGAGCTGGTCATGACCGACCGCAACAACACGTCGCTCTGCACGCGTACGCGCGCGAACGGCTGCGCGGTCGCGAACCTGCGCGTCGATTTCGAGGTGCGCTACCGGGCCGATCGGGACTACGTGGTGCGCGGAGAGGAGCCAGCGCCACGATACTACGACAATATCCGCTCCAAGCCGGGCGAGATACAGCTGATGCAGTCCGAGACGTGGCGCGCGAACCGCGACTACCTGCGCTGCGTGAGCGACTTCAGGAGGAAGCACGGCGCGATCCTGCTCACCGGTACGTTCAAGGCGGACGAAGGATTCACCGTGAAGGGCGGAACGAAGATTATCGCGAACCGCTGGGACGGCGCGAACGGCGAGACGGGGATTCTCGTGTGGAACGCGGACGACAAGCCGGCTAAGGTGTCCGTGGCGTTCGGCGGCAAGTTCGTTTCGGCGAGCGAGCCCGAGCGCGGCGAGGTGGATGTTGACGAGCCGATTCCCGCGAACACCTTGCGGCTTTACAAGTTTCGTTCCGTGCAGGAAACTTGAGCTGATGCCATGTCAGAGATGCTATACTTATATCCATTCATCCCTTGAGAAGGTCTCCTCTATGAAAAACATCATTGTTTCCGCGCTCGTTTGCGGGCTGGCGTTCGGGGCGTCGGCGGCGGACGTGACGATCACGAAGCCGTACATCCGGTGGCTGTTCAACGGATTCGGTTTCCAGAACTCCGAGGCGAATTTCCTCGCGCTCATGCCGGAGGACTTCCGCGACCAGCGCGTCCTCAAGACGTTCGCGGAGCTGTCGCCCACGTTCGGGCGCGTGTACACCGGCTTCGCGGAGCAGACGAAGGAAGACCTCGACCGCTTCGCCGACTACTACGACCTCACGTTCCGCAGGGCCGGCACGACGCTCTACGCCGTGCCGTGCGCCATGCCGGCGTTCGCGGACACGATCGACGCCGAAGACTACGCCGAGAAGGTCGCCAAGAACCTCGAGTACCTGATCAAGGAGCGCAAGTGCCGCAAGATACGCTACTACTGCCTCACGAACGAGCTCATGTGCGGTGACAACTGGGCATGGTTCGTGAAAGGTGGCAAGGAGGAGATCTTCAAGAAGTTCTACGCGGCCCTCTTCCACGCGTTCCGCCGGCACGATCTCGACATCCGCCTCCTCGCGTCCGACGAGGCGGCCACCACCAAGCCGGAAAAGGTCTTTCCTTTCCTCGACTGGATCAAGGACAACATGGACGACTACGTGGGCGCGTACTGCACGCACTGGTACGTGTACGGGCGCAGGACGGACGACCTCGGCCTCTGGAACGAGTACAACGCCTACTTCTCGAACCTCGTCCAGCGCGCGCTCGCCTGCAAGGCGAAACGTTTCATCCTCGGCGAGTACGGCTTCCATCCGGCGTGGGGCAAGCGCGGCGTGATGGTGGACGACGTGAGCTACCATCTGCGCCAGCCGGAGACGAAGGAGGAGAGCGTGCTCGCGAAATGCGAGATCGGCATCGCGGCGATGAACCAGGGCGCCGCGGCGTGCGTGGACTGGAGTTTCGTGGACTACCCCGACCCGTTCGCGATCGAGGACGGCGACTCGCCGAAGGAGCGCGCCGCCTACGCCGCCGGGAAGTGCGGCTATCGCATGGACACGAAGTACAACAAGTGCGGCGTGTTCCGCTGGTCCACCACGGACAGAGACTACTCCTCCTACGCGGAGCTGTACGCCATGGGGTGGCTCGTGAAGCTCTTCCGCAAGAACGCCACCGTGCTGCCCTGCACGTTCGCCGACCCGATGCTGCGCGGTGGCGCGGTGATCAACCCGGACCGTTCCGTCTCCATCGCGCTCATCAACCGCGGTCCCGCGAAAACCGTGTCGGTCGACTGCTCCTCGTGGAAGACGCGCGTGGACGGCACGCCCGCCCTTCACCAGCCGCTGCGGCGCTACGTGTACGAGGCGGCGCACGTGCCGTACAGCCCGTTCAACGACCTGCAGCCGATGTCCGGTACGGTGACGGCGAAAGAGGGTGTGTTCAGCGTGGCGCTTCCGGCGAAGTCAATCACGTTCCTCACCACGGACTACGTGGACAGGCAGCCCGCCGCCGTGGCGGGTCTCCGCATTGCGAACGGATTGCTCGCCTGGGAGCCGAGCGAGGAGCCCGAGCACCGATACTACCGCGTATTCAAGGACGGCAAGCAGATCGCCTCCACCGTGGCGACTTCGCTCGATTTGGGAGGGTCGCGCTGCCGCGCGACCGCATCGGACGCAATGAATTGCGCCCATCCCGTATTTTCCGTGAAGAGCGTGGACAAATGGGGTAATGTCCGGTGAGACAATTCGTGTAACCACCATTCAACGAAAAGAGGAAGAATATGAAGAGAAGTCTGGCGGCTATGGGCCTTGTCATCTGCGCCTGCGCGGCGCAGGCGATGCAGAAGAACGGCGAAGTGTGGCACGACACGGCGGGACACGTCGTGAACGCGCACGGCGGCGGCGTGCTGGCGCACGGCGGGAAATACTACCTCTACGGCGAGCACAAGGTCTACGGCCGGGCGGGCAACAAGGCGCATGTCGGCGTGCACATGTATTCGTCCGAAGACCTGGAGTCCTGGAAGGACGAAGGGGCCGTCCTCAAGGTCGAGGACAAGGTCGGGAGCGACATTGAAGACGGATGCGTTCTCGAGCGGCCCAAGATCCTCTTCTGCGAGAAGACCGGCAAGTTCGTGATGTTCTTCCATCTCGAGCTGAAAGGCCAGGGATACAAGGCGGCGCGCGTCGGCATCGCCGTCGCCGACAAGCCGACCGGGCCCTACGTGTTCCTGCGCTCGTTGCGTCCGAACGCGGGCCAGTGGCCGATGAACGTGCCGGAGGAGGCGCGCACCGAGGCAACGAAGGGGAAGTTCCTGTCCGCGACCACCCCGTGGGGCGGCAAGGCGAGCCTGTGGGGCGCGCATTTCGACGGCGGACAGATGAGCCGCGACATGACCCTCTTCAAGGATGACGACGGACGGGCATGGCATGTCTTCGCGAGCGAGGACAACTCGACGGTTCATGTGTCGGAGCTGACGGACGACTACCTCGGCTACACGGGCCGCTGGTGGCGCATCGCCGAACTGGACTGGACGGAGGCCGTGGCGATCTGCAAGAAGAACGGCTGGTACTACCTCATCGGCTCCGGCTGCACGGGCTGGAAGCCGAACGCCGCGCGGAGCTACCGCGCGCGGTCGATGACGGGGCCGTGGGAGCGGACGGGCAATCCCTGCGCGGGCGTCAACCCCGCGAACGGACTGGGGCCGGAATTGACGTGGGGCGGACAGTCGAACTACATCCTCAAGAAGTCAGAGGACGAGTACATTGCGATGTTTGACATCTGGAAGCCGGAGAACCAGGTCGATTCGCGGCTTGTCTGGCTGCCCGTCACTTTCAACTCTGACGGCACGATTTCCATCAAATGGAAATGACAGGCCCTTAACACAGGATATGGAGGCATGTTATGTGCACGGCAAAAGTACAAGAGGTGAGAAAATACGTTTTACCTGCCGCCGCGCTTCTGTTCGTTGGGACGGCGCTTGGCGCCGCCGGCGGGGCGGACGTGACGATCACGAAACCGTACATCCGCTGGCTGTTCGGCGGATTCGGCTTCCAGAACTCGGAGGCCAACTTCGTGGCGCTCATGCCGGACGACTTCCGCGACCAGCGCGTCCTCAAGACGTTCGCCGAGATCTCGCCCTCCTTCTCGCGCGTCTACACGGGCTTCGCCGACGAGTCGAAGGAGCAGCTCGACCGCTTCGCCGACTACTACGACCTCACGTTCCGCAAGGCCGGGACGACGGAGAAGGTCGCCAAGAACCTCGAGTACCTGATCAAGACGCGCAACTGCCGCAAGATCCGCTACTACTGCCTCACGAACGAGCTGATGAACGGCGACCGGTGGGGCTGGTTCGCGCAGAAGGGGCAGTGGGAGCTTTTCAAGAAGTTCAACGTGGCGCTCTACTTCGCGTTCCGTCGGCACGATCTCGACATCCGCCTCCTCGCCTCCGACGAGTCGGCTTCCCCGAATCCCGAAGCCGCCAAGAACGTCTACTCGATGCTCGACTGGATCAGGACGAACATGGGCGACTACGTGGGCGCGTACTGCACGCACTGGTACGTGTACGGACGCAAGGCCGACGACCTCAACCTCTGGCGCGAAAGCAACGCCTCCTTCTCGAACCTCGTGCAGCGCGCGCTGTCAAGCAATGCAAAGCGCTACATCCTCGGTGAGTTTGGGTTCAGCCCCACGTTCGGGAAGCGCGGCGTGATGGTTGACGACAGGAGCTACAACTTGCGTCAGCCCGAGACGTGCGAGGAAAGCGTGCTGAGCAAGTGCGAGGTGGGGCTTGCGGCCATGAGCCAGGGGACGTTCGCGTGCGTGAGCTGGAGCTTCGTGGACTACCCCGACCCGTTCGTGATCGAGGATGGCGACTCGCCGCAGGAACGTGCCGTCTACGAGGCCGGGAAGTGCGGCTACCGTCTGGACACCACCGCTGGTGCTCGACGGACCGCGACTACAGGGCGTACGCCGAGCTCTACGCGATGGGGTGGCTCGCGAAGCTCTTCCGCAAGAACGCCACCGTGCTGCCGTGCGCGTTCGCCGACCCGATGCTGCGCGGCGGCGCGGTGATCAACTCCGACCAGTCCGTGTCCATCGCGCTCGTCAACCGCGGCCCCGCGAAGACCGTGAGCGTGGACTGCTCGTCGTGGAAATCGCGCATCGACGGCGCACCGTCGTTCCACCAGCCGTTCCGCCGCTACGTGTACGAGGTTGGACACGTGCCCTACAACGCGTTCAACGACCTGCAGCCGCCCGCCGGCACGGTCACGGCCAAGGACGGCGCGTTCAGCGTGGCGCTCCCGGCGAAGTCGATCACGTTCCTCACCACGGACTACGTGGACAGGCAACCCGCCGCCGTGACGGGACTCCGCATCGCGGGCAGGGTGCTCGCCTGGGAGCCGAGCGAGGAGCCCGAACACCGCTACTACCGCGTGTACAAGGACGGCAAGCAGATCGTCTCCACCGTCGCGACCTCGCTCGATCTGGGAGGGTCGCAGCTTGCTGCGACCGCATCGGACGCAATAAATTGCGTCCCTCCCGGAGGTAGACGCGAGAAGTGCGTCCCTCCCGTTTTCGCGGTGAAGAGCGTGGACAAGTGGAACAACGTACGAAAGTGAGCAGAGCATGAAACTTGGCTTGGCAATGCATCCTGAGAAATGGAGCGACCGGCACCTCGCGATGGCGCGTCAGCTCGGATGCGAGACGGTCATCGCGTGGGTGCCGTTCGGCGCGGGCGACGGCGTGTGGCACGCGGAGGACTTCGAGCGCATCTTCCTCCAGGCGAAGAAACACGGTCTCGTGCTGGAGGGGATCGAGAACTTCCATCCGCAGCACATCGACCACGTGGTCCTGGACGAGTCCGGCAAGGACGAGCAGATGGCGAACCTCGTCAAGACGGTGTCAAACGCGGGCGAGGTCGGCATCAAATGCTTTGGCTACAACTTTAGCTGCTGCGGCGTGCAGGGGTACTACTCGGAGGTGAACAACGGCGACGGGCGCGGCGCGGCGGCGATCAAGAAGTTCGACGAGGACAAGGTGGACCATTCGCCGCTCCCCTCGCGGCGGTTCTGGTTCAACACCGAGATCGAGCGGCGGAGCGCGGTGGACGTGCTGCCGCCCACTACGCCGGAACAGCATTGGGCGCGGCTCAAATACTTCCTCGAGAACCTCTGCCCCGTCGCGGAGAAGTACGGGATGAAGCTCTGCGCGCATCCCGACGACCCACCGATCGAGTATTTGAAGGGGACGTTCCGTCCGCTCACCTCCGTGGAGGGAATGCGCCAGCTCCTCGCGCTCGTCGATTCGCCCGCGAACTGCCTGGAGTTCTGCCAGGGGACGGTCTCGACGATGCGCGGCGTCGACATCTACGCAGCCATCGAGGAGTTCGCCTCGTCCGGCCGGATCGGCTACGTGCATTTCCGCAACACGTCGGGCACGCTGCCGCGCTACAGCGAGGTGTTCATCGACGACGGCTACGTGGACATGAAGCGGGCGATGTCGATCTACGCGAAATGCGGCTTCGACGGCACGATCATCCCCGACCACACGCCGCGTCTCGACGCGGCGGACTGGTGGGAGACCGGCATGGCGTTCGCGCTCGGCTACATGCGCGGCTTGATAGAGTTGGAAATTTCATAAAAACAAGCATGAAATAAATAAAAACGCAATTACCAAGACCCGCCAAAGAAAGTCAAGTTTCCCCTTGCGCCGAGGGCATATTTTTGGCATAATAACGGCGCGGAACTTTTCAGGCGTGCAAGGTTTTTCTGCGGGTTTCGTCAGGCCGTGTGGCCTAGCTCGCGAAGGGCGCGAAAGAGGGGTTTTGCAACTACTTCTATGGCTAAAAAGTCTGTCTTTTCGTTTATCGCCGCGCTGACAACGGCGATTCTCACGGCTTCGTCAGCCCTTGCTGACGACGTCTTCGCAGTCGAGAGCTTCACGAAGTACGATCGCGAAGCCTCGTCGTACACGGTTCCCGCGACGGTCAACTTCGTCGTGCTCAAGAAAGCCTCTTCGGACTTCGTAATCTGGACCCGCGACGAACTCATCGGCGCCCAGCTCACCGCCATCGAGAGCTATGCGCGCGCCCATGACCATAGCCTCAAGGACAGGAACGCCATCTTCATCTCCGGCACGGGCGACCACTACATCAACAGCATGTACGGCACGGTTTCCTTCGCCTACGGCGATTTGGGCCTCACCGTCGCCATGCCGCGCAAGTGGTCGCACCTCGATTACGGCCACTACACGGATAACACGCCCGAGCCGGAACCCGAACCCGACCCCGAGCCCGGCAAAATAACGATCACCAAGACCGTCAACGGAGGTCTCTGGCGTGTCGGCTGCGACTACATGGATGTCACGAATCAAACCACTTGCGATGTCCGCTACTTCAGCGGCAATGCATGGAAGCGGGACTGGATCACGAACACGAATGGCGTCACCAGTCTTGAGGGCCACCGCAAGAACAAGTGCGGCGACCACGAAAACTGGGTGATCTGGGTGGGGACCAATGGCGTGCCTTACCGAATGGACGAAATCAAGTCCGGTGCAACCGGCGGCACGTTGCCGACGGTCGTCTATCGCACAAAGGAACCCATGACGGACGAGGAAATCGCCAACATCGGCAATCCCGACCGTCCGGAATGCCTGGCGAAGTACAAGCAGAACTTCCAGGAGCCAATGTCCTACGCGGACATCCGTGTTGGCGAGCGCCTCTACTGGATCACTTTCAACAACGGGCGGATCTGGTATCATACGGGCATCCCCTACGAGGCCCAACCGACTTTTGTCATTTCCGTCGATGGCGTGCCGTACACCCTGACGGGCGGGCAAAATGTGGAAATCGCCGATCTTGAGCCGGGCCTTCATGAAATCACCGAATCCGAAAATCCCCTCTATACGCTGGGACCGGTCGTTTCAACTGTACCCGGAAGAACGGTTCAGCATGAAAATAGCTGGACAGTGCAGATTCTCGTCAACGCGGGCGACGACATCGGTCTGACTTGGCCCAACATTCAGCCGCCGCCGGAAACTCCGCCGACACCTCCGTCTCCGCCGGACGTTCCGCAGCCTGTCATCACCAACGCCCTCACCCTTTGCGAACTTCTGGACTTTGGCAAGCGCTTCAACGCCGTCGTCTTCGGCGACCTCACCGTTTCCGGCGGCGACAGCGAAGGCGCCCTCCTCGTCTGGGGCAACGCCACGCTCCCCGATGGCTACACAGTCGGGTACTACTCCGGCGTCGGCGAGCCGACTCCTGACGTGGGCGTCCGCGACGACGGGCTCATCGTCGGCGGCAACTTCGCCATCGGCGCGCAGCCCGTCAACGGAAACATCGTCTACGGCGGCACCTTCCAGGGACCGGCGCGCTGGTCGGACTACGCGCTCCGCCATGTCGAGCCTGTGACGATCGACGGCCTCGGCAACGTCCCCGCCGACGGATCGGGCCGCACGGCGGCCGACCTGCTCGCGGCCGTCTGCGAGCTTTCGCAGCGCGTGGCGGCCATGGAGACCAATGGCGTCGTCACCAACACGGCAGACGGAAGCCTCCTCCTGACCGGCACTGACACCCGCCGCAACGTCTTCGAGGTCACCGCCGCGCAGTGGAGCGGCTCGCAGCGCGACTGGATCTTCGACGTTCCGGCCGGAAGCAAGATCATCGTCAATGTCGGCGGCGACTTCGTCGACATGGCCAATGGCCGCATGGTTCTCCCCGAGGGCGTTTCCAACGTGGACGTCCTTGTGAACTATGTTGACGCGACGGGCATCTCCCTCTCCAACTTCTCTCACAGCGGCTCCGTTCTCGCCCCCTACGCCTCCGGTACCTTCACCGGCGGCTCGATCGACGGCATCGCCATCCTGGGCGGCTCGGTCGTGAGCAAGGGCGGTTTCGAGTTCCACAACTTCGGACTCGACGTCTTCTTCTGCCCGACTGTTCCCGAAGTGACCCTGACCACCACGGCTGGCTTCGCCCCCGACGGCTCGATCTTCGGCGCCGCAGCAGGCGCGACGGTCATCATCACCAACTACGTCTCCAACCCCAGCGAATACTGGCTCCGCTCCGTCACCCTCGTCGGTTCGGACGGCACGACGGTTGCGCTCGGCGACCTCGCCCCCGGCGCCAGCACCTTTGCGACGACGACCATCACGAGCGATGCCGCCGGCCGCTACACCTACTCCGCGACAGTCACGGCCGCTGCGTTCGACTCCGGCAATGTCGCCGTCCTTGCGTCGCGTCCTAGCGTCACGGCGTCTGACGTGGCCGTCGTCGAGTTCAGCGACGGTACCTGTGTGGCAACCGTCATTGACGGTGTCGTCTCGAACGAGACGGCCGCCAACTCGGCTCCGCCCGCGCCGGTGACCAAGGCCGACTACGGCGTCACGGAAATGTGGTTCTCCTGCACGCCGACATTCGCCGGCGAGACCTTCACGGTCAATGTCCGTGTCGCGAACACTGGCGACGCTGACGGCGAGGGTGCCATCCTCGGGCTCTACCTCGTGAACACCAACCACGACGTCACGATTGCTGCGGACGAGAAGGACACGGCGGTACGCACCGTCGAGCTGGGGCGGATTCCCGCCGGCCAGTCCCGCGTCTACTCCTTCGGCGGGCTCACGGCCCCCGATTTGAGCGGCGTCTGCCGCGTCATCGCCTTCGCCGACATGGAGGGCATCGCGAGCGAATACAGCAAGGGCGACAACCAGAACAACCTCACCTACGAGCTCTCGCAGGTCAATCTCCGAATCTCCGTCTCCGCCGAAGGCGTGACGCTGAAATGGAGCAACGGCTGGGGGCAGAAGTACTCGATTCTCGGCAGCAACGACCTCGAGAACTGGGAGGACGTTGTCACGGACATCCCCTCCGCGCGTGACGAGTCCGGACTTGTCGAGAACACCTATACGGTGGGCTTCGACACGGGCTACAACTTCTTCAAGCTCCGCGTCGACCAGCGCTAGCCGCAAGGGTTAGTCCTCTTCCAGTTGCGGACGCGCCATCGGCGCGTCCGCAAGTGTTTTGTCGCGCTTTCGCGCGTGGACATGAAGCGGGCGATGGCGATCTGCAAAAAGTGGCGTTCGCGCCCGGCTACATCCGCGGCATCTTGCATTGAGCGGGGTGTTGCCCGTACGCGCGGAATTTGGTAGAATGATTGCATCCAAGAACCATCAGAAGGAACGTGTCATGAAGAAACTGCTGTTGGCCGCCACCGTCGCGGCCGTCGCGTGCGCGCTGGCCGGAACGCCGGCCGAAGAACAACTGCTCAAGGACCTGCCCGGTATCTTCGAACGGTCGGGGGCGCATTACAAGGCCCTGCTCGAGGCGATGAAGGCCCAGCCGCCTGACACGTTCCCGAAGCGCTTTCAGGACGGCAAGCTTGTCGTGATCAAGCCCAGGGACTGGTGCAGCGGCTTCTTCCCCGGCTCGCTCTGGTACCTCTACGAGTACACGAAGGACGATTTCTGGAAGGAGCAGGCCGTCGCCTACACGGAACGCCTGATCGAGCCCCTGCGCCATGACGCGAGCAACCACGACGTGGGCTTCCGCACCTACTGCTCGGCCGGCAACGGCCTGCGCCTCACCGGTGACAAGCGCTACGCCGAGTTCCTTCACGACACGTCCGCCGCGCTCCGCACGCGCTACGACGACAAGCTCGGCCTCATCCGCAGCTGGAACTCGCCCAAGAAGGGCGGCGGCCACTTCGGCACGAAGTACATCGTGATCATCGACAACATGATGAACCTCGAGCTCCTTGAGTGGGACGCGAAGAACGGCGGCGACCCGAAGTCGGACAAGATCGCACGCAGCCAGGCCGACATCACGGACGCGCACCACTACCGTCCGAACGGCAGCGCCTACCACATCCTCGACTACGATCCCGTCACCTGCCGCGTGCGCGCCCACTACTCGGGCCAGGGCGGCAACGTGGAGGGGACCTGGGCGCGCGGGCACGCCTGGGGCATCTACGGTTTCACGATGATGTACCGCGAGACGCGCGTCCGGCGCTACCTCGAGCGCGCGATGAAGGCGGCCGACTACTGGCTCGACGAGCCGAACCTCCCCGCGGACGGCATCTCCTACTGGGACTTCTCATTCGTCGGCGAGGAGCGCGACGTCTCCGCCTCGGCGGTCACCGCGAGCGCGCTCTTCGAGCTCCAGGCGTTCGCGCCGCCCGCGAAGGCGGCGAAGTACCGCGCCGCGGCCGTGAAGATGCTCGCGGCGATGGCCTCCTCCGACTACTTCGCCAAGCAGGGCGAGAACGGCGACTTCCTGCTCATGCATTCCGTCGGCCACAAGCCCGGCAACAGCGAGGTGAACGTGCCGCTCAACTACGCCGACTACTACTTCCTCGAGGCGCTCCTGCGCTTCAAGGCAATGATGGCCGAACTGAGTTCGGCCAAGGCGAAGCCCTGCTGCCGCGCGTTCTACGCGCCGTACCGCATGGACGACTTCGCGTGGGAGAACGACTGCCTCGGCATGCGCGCGTACGGCCCCGTGATCATGGAGCCTGCGCCGAAGGGCCAGAAGCTCGTCTCGAGCGGCTTCGACGTGTTCAACAAGTGCGTTGACTACCCTGTGCTTGAGAAGTGGCTCCACGGCAAGGGCGAGGGCTCCTACCACAAGGACCACGGCGAGGGCATGGACAACTACAAGGTGTCCACCGGCCGCGGCGTGGGCGGCGTGGGCATGCTCGGCGCCGGCGGCTGGACCTACGAGAAGAACTGGAAGAAGCAGCGCGTGATCTCCGAGAAGCCCGAGGAGGCCGTGTTCGAGCTCGAGTACGAGGCGTACACGATCCGCGGCACGATCACGAAGGGCTGCCCGCTCGTCAAGTTCGAGGTGCGCCCGAACGAGGGCGTCACGCTCGCGGCGCAGCGCCTGATCGGACCGGGACTCGACGTGTCGAAGGCGCGCCAGCACAACGGCCAGATGAAGGTCGGCTTCAACCCCGGCTTCGTCGCCAACTGGGAGCCGGAGGGCGTGGACGGGCAGAAGGGCTCGATCGGCACGGCCATCGTGCTGCCGGGCATGGCGCGCCTCGCCTCCGACGACATGGACTGCATCTACCTCCTCCAGGGCGAAAAGACGTTCACGTACTACGCGGGCGCCTGCTGGAGCGGCGCGGGCCTCTTCACCTGCGCCTCCGCCTGGCACGACTACGTTGAGAAATTCGCCAACAGCCTCGCGAAGTAAGACTCATCCCTCCCGGGAGGGCCGCGCTCCTGCGCGGCCGCTTGGCGCTCCGTTCTCCCTGGGAGGGCCGCGCTCCTGCGCGGCCGCACGGCCGCTTTCTCCCTTGCCGCGGCAAGGGGGAAAGAGTATAATATGCGCCGTTTCTGCGACGAGGAAAACGGAAGCCCGTGAAAGTCGGGCGCTGTCGCGCAACTGTAACCGGATACGAATCCGCGCTGACCAGTGGGGCCGGGTGGCCCTGCGAAGGATGTGGACGAGGCCCGAAGCCGGAAGCCAGGAGACGCTCCCCGCCGCGTGTATG
>ONRL01000157.1 GCA_900320225.1 uncultured Lentisphaerota bacterium | reverse complement strand
GACGACGATTCCGTCCGCCTCCTTCAGCTTCTCGATGATGCCGTTTGCCGCATCGTCGCCGAACACGCACTTGCCGAGGTTCTTCGCCTTGCACTGGTAGCAGGCGGCGCATCCGCGGACGGGCTTGTTGCCGGCCCAGGCAATCTCGGCTTCGACACCTTCCGCAGTAAGCGTGTCGGCAACTTCCTTCAGCGCGCGGGCCGTGTTGCCGTTGGCGCGCGGACTCCCGTTTATGAGCAGTACTTTCATATTGTTCCTTTCTTGGTGTGATGACTCACGCAGAGGCGCTGAGAGGCCGAGAGCGCTGAGTTGTTTCAGGATGATGAGGTTTATTTGCCTGCAATCCTCTCGTCGGCAAAATCCTCGAGCGCCTTGACGCTGGACTTGATCGACGATCCGCTGAAGGCCTTGGGTGACAGAACCGTCGCCGTGTCGCCGAAGATCTCAGCGAACTCCTTGCCCACGCGCTGCATTCCGCCGCCGCCGTGCGTCTGGAAGAGGCACACCGTCTTGCCCTTGAGTGCGGCGGCGTTCTGCGTGAGCCATGTGCGCACGGGCGGCGCGAGCGTGCCCCACCAGTTCGGCGAGCCGACGAACACGACATCGTACTTCGCAAGGTCAAGACCCTCAATCGCCTTGATCGGCCTTAGCGTCTTGCCGTAGCACTCCGGCTTCGCCTCGTCGCAGCACTTATTGAAGTTGCTGTTGTAGGGCGTCTCGGCCTTGATTTCGAAGGTTGGGGCGCCCGCCTTCTTCGCAATCGTCTCCGCCGCGAAACGGGTGTTCCCGCTCCACGAGTAATAGATTACCATGCATTTCTTGTCCATCTTCCTTGTTCCTTCCTTGCTTGTTTCCTTGCCGTCTGCGGATTCTTTCGCGCAGCCGACGTTGAAGAACGCCGCCGCTCCTGCGAGCGCCAGCGAGCCTTTCACGAATTCTCTTCTGTTCATTTTGCTTTCTCCTTGAGTTCCTTGACAATCGCGACGGGATTGTCGAAACCTTCGACAGCCTGCTCCATCGGACAGCTGGCAGTGAGATTGTGGTTGAGAATCTTGGGAACGGTCTTGTCCGCGCCGGACTCGATTCCATGCGCCTTCAGAAGCGCCGCCGCGTCTGCGCCCATGATCGACGCGTACACCCGTTTCACCTTGCCGACGACGCAGATCGCCGCCGCCGCGCGTCCGACGACCTTTGCGACGACAAACGTGTGTGCAAGCTTCCTCTCGTCGAGGAGCTTCAAAAGCGACTTGACGCCGAATCCCGTCTCCTTGCCGACGATCACACCGTCTCGCGCTGCGACGCACGACGCCCCTCCATCGATGAGCGCCTTCATCTCTGCGAGGAGGCCTGCCTCGTCCATCGGACGGACAATGCGCTGCCTCTCGAAGCCCTTGACGAAGATCGCTGGCATCGGCCGCGCCGGGCAGACGTGCTCGCACGCGCCGCATCCGATGCACTTGCCCTTGTCAACGACGGGAAATCCCTCGACGACGTGGATCGCGCCGACGGGGCATTTCCGCGAACAGGCCGTACACTGCACGCCCTCCGTTTCGCGGATGCACAGTTCGCGTTCCCATATCGCATGGCCGACGTGGACATTCTTGCGTTCGACGCCGTCGAGCGGACGTATCGCGCCCGCCGGGCAGACTTTGGCGCACTGCTGTGCGCATCCGGTAAGGCAGTAGCCGTGACGGAAGTCCATCTCCGGCTGCCCGAAACGTTTGAGGCTGGTCGAGACAGAGAGGCATCCTCCGCGACAGTTCGCGATGCAAAGTCCGCAAGCAACACACTTCAGGTTGAAGTCGCTTCGGTCAACCGCGCCGGGCGGAAGGGCAGGGACGGGACGTGCGGGCACGCCAGGCAGCGAAACGTCCGCGAATCCGCCGTCCGTCGTCTTTTCCGCCGCCTTGACCGCCGCGAACACGGCCACGCCCTTCAGCGCATCGCGGCGCGTGACACCTCCATCGACGAAAGGCACAGGTTCTTCTGCTTTCTTCTTCTGCGCGAAACATGCCCGGCAGTTGCCGCAACCCTTGCCGACCTTGTGTACGCAGACAGACTTCTTTGAAAGAAGATTGAAGAGCGTCCCTACGGGGCACACCCAGTTGCACCAGATACGTCCCTTGCCGAGCGCGGCAAGAACGGCGACGAGCGCAAAGAGCCCGACTCCCGGCCAGAACAGCGTTAGCGCCTTGCCATAAATGGAGTAAGGCGTCACGAACCACGCGACCGCGCCAAAGCCGGTCAGGGCCAGCACGATGGCGAGGGCGAGTACGGTCCAACGGACGATCTGTTGCGCCTTCGTCTCCGGAAGGCGCGTGCAGACGCGGCGAACGTGCGTTTTCGGATGGAAGAGCCAGTTCACGGCAGTCTGTATAATGCCCAGCGGACATAGACACTCGCAAAAGAGCCGCCCTACGAGCGGAGTCAGCAAAAGGACGACGAGGAAGGTGATCGTCGCGGACGGCTGGATGCGGCATGCGAGATATGTCGGCGCGCCGAAGAACGCGGCGGTGACGCAGCCGAGCATCGCGGCGGAAATCGCTATTTTGAGCGCTTTTTTCATCGTCCGGCCTCCTCGTTCTTAAGGGTGTCGATCCACTTGTCTATCATGGCAATTTCCTTGGGAATGTCGATTGATTGCGGACAGTGCGGATTGCATCTGCCGCATCCCGTGCAGTGTTCCGCGCGGCGCAGCTCCTCGGGTATGGCCTTTGCGTACATTTTCAGCGTTTCGCGGGCTGTTGGCGACGTTGGCATGGAGAGGATCGTGTTCCTGAACGTGAGGATCGACGGTATGTCGAGTCCGTAGGGACACGGCATGCAGTACTGGCAGCTGTTGCAGGGAATCGTGTTCAGCTTCAGCAGGGCCTGCGCCGCGCGTTCGAGTGCGGCGAGTTCCGCCTCGCTGCACGGCTTGAGCGGCGAAAACGTTTCGACGTTCTCCTCGATGTGTTCCATCCGCGTCATGCCGGAGAGAACTGTCATCACGTTCGGGAAGGTGCCGCAGAAGCGGAGCGCCCACTTCGCGAGCGTCGCCTCGGGGTCGAGCGGCGTCAGTTCCTTCGCAAGCGCATAGTTGTAGCGCGCGAGGCGTCCGCCGAGAAGGGGTTCCATGATGACGACGGGAATCTTCAGCGCCGTGAGACGCTCGTAGAGGTACTTCGCGTCCAGGTTGCGGTCGTTCACCTCCTTCGCATGCCGCCAGTCCACGTAGTTCATCTGGATCTGGCAGAAGTCCCACTTGTATTCGCCGTGGTGGTCGAGACACCACTCGAACGCCTTGGGATCGCCGTGGTACGAGAAGCCGAGATTGCGGACGCGCTTCTCTTCGCGCAGTTTCACGCACCAGTCGAGTGCGCCGTTTTCGAGGTAGCGTTGGGAGAAAGTCTTAAAACCGCCGTTCCCGATCGCGTGCAGAAGATAGTTGTCGATGTAGTCCGTGCGGAGAAACCTCAACGAGTCCTCGAACATCTTCTTGCACGTCTCCAGAGGATACTGCTGCGGCGCGAAATTGGAGAGCTTCGTCGCGATGATGTAGTCGCCGCGCGCGTAGCCGCTTGCCGCGAGGGCACGACCGAGCCGTTCCTCGGACTCGCCCCGGCAGTAGGCGGGCGACGTGTCGAAGTACGTCACGCCGTGGTCGAGCAGATACTTGATCTGCGCGTCGAGCATTTTCTGGTCGATGCCGGAGGACGAGTAGCCGGTCTTGACCCATGAGTTGGCGTGGCCGCCGTCCACCGTCGGCATGCGCATCGCGCCGTAGCCGAGCAGCGAGACTTTGCGCCCGTCTTTTGTCTGTCGTGAGGTCATCGTGTTTCCTCCTTGCCTTTTCGGTCGTTCACGTTCATGTACGGGGCGAGGATGGCGGGGAGCTGGAGCTTTGCAAACCGGCTGAGCCACTCTTCCGGCTTGAACTTCGCGTCGCTCATGCACCAGCACGTCATCATGCCGTAGAGCTCGCACATGAAGATGTGGACGAGGGTTTCGACCGGCGTGGACTTCTTGAGCAACCCGTCCTTGACCGCATCTTCGAGAAACGCCGTCAGATGTTTCAGGTCATAAGAGTACTTCCCGCCGCACATCTCGCCCGGCGAATCAGTGGGGTTGATAACCTCGCGCACCCATTGGCGGCAGAGTTCCACGCCGCCGCACGTCACTCCCTCCATGAACCCCTTGAAGTAGAAGGCGAGCTTCTCGATGATCGAGCCCTTGTGTTCGCGCGCCTTGCGGTCAACGTCGCGGAACCACTCCTTGCAGCACTCGAAGATGATCTCCTCCTTGCGCTTGAAATAGACGTAGAAGGTTCCCTTCGCCACGCCGCAGGCGCGCGTGATGTCCTCGACGGACACGTTGCCGAACCCGTTCCTCTCGATGAGAGAACAAGCCGTCGTGTATATCCTCTGGCGCGTTTCCTGCGCTATTTCCTGCCGCTTTGTCACTTGAAATCCTCCTGTGGGCGTGAAAGACAGGGAGCATTGTATCACATCAGCGGGCAGGAACGCCGGCGACGACGGTGCGCGGCGGCACGTCCTTCGTCACGACCGCGCCCGCGCCGACGATCGCGCCTTCGCCA
This sequence comes from uncultured Lentisphaerota bacterium, assembly GCA_900320225.1. Taxonomy (GTDB): domain Bacteria; phylum Verrucomicrobiota; class Kiritimatiellia; order RFP12; family UBA1067; genus RUG572. The sequence continues at coordinate 7,908 of ONRL01000157.1, read as the reverse complement.
ATCGTCACGCCGGGGCCGATCGTCACACGTGCGCCGAGCCATACCTTGTCGCCGATGACGACAGGCTTTGCAAACATCCCGCCGCGCTTTTCGGGATCGGGATCGTGGTTGAGCGTCGCAATGATCGTCTGCGGACCGACTAGCACATCGTCGCCGATCGTGATGCCGCCCTGGTCCTGGAACTGGCATCCGGCGTTGATGAACACGCGCTTCCCGATCTTCGTGTTCTGACCACAATCCGTGTGGAAGGGCGGGAACAGCCCGAACGATTCGTCAATCTCGCTCGCCGTCAGCTGCGACATGAGCGCACGCACTTCCGCGGGCGTATGGTATGCGCCGTTCAGTTCGGCCGTAATCTTCAGCGCCTCCTGGGAAAATGCGTGAAATGCCTGATGAAGCGCACTCCCTGCGGGAATGTACTCCGTCTCGGCCATCGTCTTTCTGAATTCTTCGACTGTCATATCTCATTCCTCAAATTTGAATATTTCACGCAGAGGCGCGGAGAGGCAGAGTATGCAGAGGTTTTTGCCACACAAATCTTAATCATTACTCTGCGCTCTCGGTCTCTCTGCACCTCTGCGTGAGATAATAATTGACCCCTATTTCAGATGATTTCTATAAAACGCCTCGATGCGGTCGAAGGGAATAGCGCCCTTCCCCCCACCGTCATAGAGGTCGCAGTGCGACGCGCCGGGAACGATGACAAGTTCCTTGTTCCAGCCCTTGAGCATCTTGAAGGCATCTTCGCCGAAATAGCGGCTGTGCGCCTTTTCGCCGTGCAGCACCATCACCGCGCTCTCGATCTCGCCCGCGTAGGCGAGCAGTTTTGCGTTGATGAACGAGAGAAACGACGTCTTGTTCCAGCCGCCGTTCGAATTGAGCGAGCGCACATGGTAGCCGCGCGGCGTCTTGTAGTAGGCGTAGTAGTCTTTCACGAACTGCGGGGCGTCATCCGGCAGCTTGTCAGGAACGCCGCCGCCAAGCTCGTAAGTGCCTGATTTGAAGTCCTTGATCCGCTGGGCGTTCATCGCCTCCTTCTTCGCCTTCCGCGCCGCCGCGCTGTCCTCCTTGTCGAAGTAGCCATTCGCCGTCACCCGCGTCATGTCGTACATGGTCGAGGCGACCGTCGCCTTGACACGCGTATCGACCGCCGCCGCGTTGATGGCGAGTCCGCCCCATCCGCAGATGCCGAGGATGCCGATCTTCTCTGCGTCCACGTCATCGCGCGAGATGAGATAGTCCACCGCCGCCTGGAAATCCTCCGTGTTGATGTCGGGCGAGGCCACGTAGCGCGGCGTGCCGCCCGACTCCCCCGTGAAGGACGGATCGAAGGCAATGGCCAGGAAGCCGCGCTCGGCGAGCGTCTGCGCATAGAGGCCGCTCGACTGCTCCTTCACCGCGCCAAACGGACCCGAGACCGCAATCGCAGCAAATTTCGGCGGTCGCGGGGCGACCGCCCTACCGTTCCCCGTTCCCTGTTCCCCGTTCCCCGTCTTTGGCTTGTACACGTCCGCCGCGAGTGTGATGCCGAAGCGGTTCTTGAACGTTGTCTTGCAATGTTCTACCTTGTCCGACTTCGGGAACGTCTTGTCCCACGCATCGGCTTTCGTCAGGCCTGTCGCCCCTGCGACCAATGCGGCCATTGTCAGTTCTTTCATCATCTTCATTCTCCTTCTGAGTTGTCCTGTTGAGTTGAAAAAGAAATCACGGACATTATAGGACATTCGGCTTCCAATAAAAAATACCAATTTTATATCAGTAGTCATAATCAAAGGTTATGTCGATGCCGTTGCTCCACCCTCTGTATCGTGTACAAGGCAATTGCGGCAACCGTAATCGCGGCCATCATCGGCTGGTTGTCTCTCGGCGGAGGCTCGCGCAGGCAGAACATCACAACGGTCATCCAGACCGCCTACGACATGGTATCCCCCGAGCGAGATTCGCCTGTCGCCGTAGGCGATCAGGTTGGCCGAATGAGTATAGCGAATGAGCCGCGTAGCGGTCGCAAGAGCCCGAGCGAGTGCCACAGGCGTATCACCCGAACGAAGTGAGCATTGCGAAGCAATGTCGCTAGAGGTGTGCTCAATGTGAGGCGTGCGTCTCCACGCGCTCGCCCAGCACTATTTCACTTTTACGCGCATAAAGAACGAGTTGCCCGCATCGGCAGGCGGGGAAACGGTGAACTTGGCCTTACCATCAACAGGGGTATCAAAGGTGATGTCGATATTGTTGGAAGAAAATGCGCCAGCTGAAAGCGATTTTGCGCCCTCAATCCCAAGCACCTTCTTCAAGTTTTCTTTCAATATGGTTTCCGACACCGAACCGCCGCCGATGTTCACATTCTTCACGCTTACCGAGAATTCAAATTTGCCGTCTGTTGGCGTCGGTGTGAACGATTCGATTTTCACATCGCCAGAAGCGAGTTCTTCCCAAATGAGAGTGTCTGCACCAAGGGCAAACGCTAGCCACGCATTTGGCGATCGCTTGACTGCAAGTGTAGAAACGTTGTTCACATTAAGAGCCGTCGCCCACCCCCTGTATGCATTATATTGTTCAACATCCAAAATCTTTATAGTCAGATTCGTATCTGCTGATCCGGAAAGTGCCGTTGCTATCTCAGAATCTTGTGTAACTATTGGAATGGGAGTGTCGGTTTGAGGACTCCAATTTAGCACAACGGTTCCCATGTTCGACTCATTCCCACTTACGACTATATGATATATGTAACCTTCTATGGCATTGAATGTGGCAAGGCTCTCATATTCGTTACTTTCATCGCAATCGTCGCTATATGCAATTTCCGCAAGTCCATTTTCAGATTCAACATAAACACCGAGAATAGTATCGAACCCCGAACCAAGGGTGTCAAATTCTACTGTATATGAACCCTGTGCTTGCCATTTCCACCATATTGTTGCGTTACCTAACCCTAATCCAGATTCAATGGTTTCAGAGGACGCTCCAATATTTGTACCTGTTATTCGTCCAGAATCACCAGACAAGAGGACGGCAGCTGAATAGTCGTCATTTTCTGGCGTTGGTAATAGGCTTATCAGCCAAGGCGTTCCGTAAAATGCTTTTGTGACATCCATGTCTATCGCGTCTTGGATTCCAACAAACTCAACATAATCCAATGCCGTGCAATCTGAGAATGCGTCATCGCCAATATATTCGACATTGGCTGGTATAGTTACATCCGTCAGGCTAAAACACCCGCCAAAAGCATACTCGTCTATTATCGTAACACTCTCTGGAATTTCTACACTTGTCAGCCCGTCGCAGCCATAAAAAGCTGAGTCGCCAATTGCTGTTACGCCCAACGGTATTTTCACATCACCATTTACGCCTTGAACAAGTGTCTTGCCGTCTTTCGTAACAAGAAGTCCGTTAATTGATTTGTAAAAGGGATTATCCTCTGCAACTGTGATAGAGATCAGCCCACTACAATTGTCAAATGCATATGCATGAATAGAATTCACGCTTGCTGGAATTGTAACGCGTATCAATTCGGAATTATATCCAAATGCCCCACCTGCAATACTCGTCACGGTATCGGGCAATGTTATTTCGGTGGCTCCGCCATAATCAATGCCGACCAATACGCCATTCTCGTCTACGTTGAATTCTGGCTCTGTTGCACTGGATTCCCATCGTGCATAATAGACTGTTGATTGCGAAACTTCCGTTTCGGGAGTGGCTTCAGTGCCGTTCTCATCAAACCACCCTTTGAATTCATAACCCACCACGCTATATGTTCCAGCAGAAGGTAGTGTCAATAACTCGCTTCCAACAGAAACATCCCCGAAAACTACGAAATGTCCGGTTGAAACTTCAAAGGCTTCTGCCCCTCGCCAATTGCCGACTTCTCCTCCATTGCCGTCGAATGTAATTCTGACAAGTTCTTTGCGTTCACTGGTTACAGCCTGTGACACACCGGCACCATTTACTGCTTTTACCAAAACCTGTAACGATGTGTCGCTAAACCTCTTGTTGGATAAAAGCACCGAAGAATGCTCTAAATCAACAGTCTGTAAACGCTCTGCACTAGGCGTCCATATCTTTTCATAACATCCATCTTCGCTTAGCAAAAAAATGCAATACTCATCCGCGTCTGCGACAGGCTTCAGCGTTACATCCAATTGGTCGAGATATAAGCCTGTCTTGACATCAACATTGTTGGGAACAGAGGGTTTTCTGATGCCCGTTTCATGATCACCTCTTCTCCCTGCTACGATGGATGCTAGCAGCTCTCCCGGATCTTCTATTTGTGCAGTCTTTGATTTCTTCTCACCTTTTAATATTGTGCCACTAAACAAGGTGTCATATTGTTCTTTTGTATAAGTAGCCAAATCATTGAAAGAAATCATCTCATCCGGGCCAGCCCAACCTTTTTCCCAACCGTACTTCAAAAGAAATTCGTCAAAAACTCCATACGCAGTATTTGCTACACCTGATGATGAAAGCCAAGCAATGTTTGGCGTGCATTGTGCAAGATTATTTTTGACATACCATTCATCCCATGACGGATCAGTATCATACAGGCCACCCGAATGGCATGCAGAAACAATCCCGACAATTGCAACTCCGCTGTCGATGTCTGCAATTTTCTTGGCCAACATCTGATCAGTGTAATATCCATTATACATACACAGGCAAGCCGTTTTTCCGGTGTCGATTCCACCATGTGTGCTAAAGTAAAAAAGGCAAACGTCTCCTGGCAATGCTTCAGCCTTAACTTTTTCAAATGCGACGTTGACATTAATTATAGTTGCATTGCTGTTTAGCAGCAGGCTTATGTTTGAATCCTGAAACTCTCCTTGTAGCAACGCGAGATTATAAAGGTCATTTGCGTTCTTGTCCCCACCAATAGACTCTAGATTGGGGTTTTCCCACTCGTTCAGCCCCACAAAAATGCCATGCCTATTCCGAGTCTGGCAAACGCCAACGGAACCATCGCTACCAACGACAAAATAGCATACTGGCTTAAGTCCATCTAGCCGATTCAGATACTCACTGTCCTTATACGATCTCAGCAAACCCGAAAGCCCCTCTACGACTACGTTTGCAGTGTCATAGGTGTTTGTGTTGTCGGAGTAGTAAATACTATATGAAGCAGGTGGCGTTGCCGCATTATCTTCATTTGCAGACCAAGTCCAACCTATGGTCAGTTCTTTATTTACCCAATCCATTTCCGTCGGCAAAACCTCAATAGATGCTCCCAATCTCATCTTTAGTCCATTCCAGAAACCATTTGCATCGATTACAGCATCCCATTCGACTTTGTGTTGTAAGGTATATGTACCAATAGCACCACTTTTCAAGCCACTAAACACAGACGAACCAATACTAGGCGGTAGCCCTTGGAACACTATTTTCTCAAGATTGAGACACCCGTAAAATGAATACCCGTAACTACCAATAATTCTAGTATTCTCTGGTATAGTAATCTTCTTCAATGCTGTGCACCAATAAAAAGCGTAGTTGCCTATAACCTCAATACTTGTCGGTAATTCAGCCGATTCAAGCATAGTGCAATAAATGAACGCATCATCTCGAATAATTGATATGCCGTTGGGAACAATTACATTTCGCACTGCAGGTGCACACATAACTAATGTAGTTCCCTGTTTGTTACAAAGCAATCCATTAATTTCAGCAAAATTTTCGCTATCATCCGGCACGTAAAACATTGAAAATTTGCACCCTTTAAACGGCCATTCGCCAATATATTCTAATCCTTTCGGTATCCGAATACTTTCAAGCGCACAACCGTTAAACGCACCTTGTCCAATAAAAGATACGCTGTCCGGAAGACTTATCTCTCTTAAGTTGCCACAACCAGAGAATGCATAATGAGATATTGTTTCAATCCCGCTTGGGAATGTAACATCAGATATTATATTGCCGCAGAAAGCTGAATGGCCAACTATCTTTGTCCCAGATGGAATGACAACACTCGACAGGCCTCCTGGACAACAGACGAGACTTTCCTTTGATTTGTCGTATAACAGACCTCCAATTGTTGTGAAATATGAGTTATTAGAATCCACAGAAAACGATTTTAGGCCTGTACAAGACGAGAATGCAAAATCTGCCATGTCAATCTTTGTGACACATGCGGGAATAGATATATGCGTTAATGACCTGCAACCATAGAAAGCGCCGTACTCAATGCTTCCTACGTTATACTCACCAAGTGAACTTGGAATTGTGAGACTACCAACAGTTGTACTTGGAACAACAGGGTATGCTTCTCCCCCAAGAACAGCCTTACCATTTTTAACCGAGTAAACCCATTCCACACCATCAACCTCTTGAGTGTATACATTAGCGTATACTTGAAACGTCAACAACATTAAAGGAATAAATACTATACTCAATCGACTATTGTGTAGAGAGGATTCAACCCATCGTCCTATTCTATGCAGTTTCCACCATATAACACCAGTTGTTTTTGTGTCCATCGTTTTTCCTTTTATTCTGTCAGTCACCTTTTTCCTCCTCTTATCTTTTGCATGCTTACGAATGCATGCTAACGAAAAGAAATCCTCCCTCCGTGTCTATTTTGAGGCCCTGAGATTGCCTTTCTGGAACGCGAAGGGAAGAAGCGCGTTCGCGCTTACCTGCCAAGTGTCGCCAGAAATTTTCTCAGGATTCCCAAATACGACTGCTTGCAACACAGCAAATTGCTGTCGGCGGATTTCTCCCCACCTTATCGTTTTAACTGTCTATGGGCTTGTTCCTTTCATTTACAGTTTCACGATTTGAGATTGTTAGGACATGGCGGGTTGATGGCGAACAACGGGAAGAGGGGCAAAGTTAAACTTCACACCATTGGCCTCTTGCTCACGTTGCCATTCACGGAGTCCCTCGAACAAACGGTGAATGTCATGACCGTACTGCTCGGAAATTTCGCGCCGGATGGCATAAACCTCCTCCAGAGGGTCTTCATACTTCGGATCAGTATAATCTACCTTGGTTGTCATCATAATCCAAACGCCTCCTTCTTTGCCAGAAACTCATCCGGCGTAATGATTACAGGACAATCATACCCCGCCTTCGCAACTATTGCGGCAGTTTTGGGCATTGTGACAAGATTCGCCATGTGCTTGCAATTCCAGGTTAAAAGCACATCCATTCCGTAAATCGCCGCCGTTGCAATATGCGCGGCGTCGGTTGTTTCCGTTACGGGAACCGCATAACCTTCGTGCAAGAGCCGAGCGAGGTGTTCTACGCTTTCGATCATGCCGTCGACGGATTGCGCTGATGTCATGCATTGCAGACGCCGTTCCGCCATTTCGGCATTACCACGAGCCGATTCAATTCCGACGTATTGGGAAATGTAGATGTCACACTTGGGCGCGATCTCTTGCCACCACTTGAGGGTAAACGCCTGATCGCGGGCGATTTTCTCGTCCGTGGTCTGTCGTCCTACGAGATAACTCCAGAAGGTCGTCTCGCAGTACACTTTCAGTTTCTTTTCGTTACCCATTCCGCCTCCTCCCCTGAGCAGGGTATACCATACCCAGAAAAGACGCGAGTATTTTACCATATTTCGGTGTTGCCGTGTGATGGAAAATTCATATCGGCAAATGACAGGCGGCGAGACATAATTTACACTTATGCCTGAACCTGGTATACTGTCTGGCATGGACTTACGGATACTCAGGTACTTTCTCGCCGTGGCGGACGAGGGGAACATCACCCGCGCCGCCGAACGGCTGCACGTCTCGCAGCCTGCGCTTTCCACGCAGCTCGCCGCGCTGGAGGACGAGCTCGGGCACAAGCTCCTCGAACGCAGCGCGCGCGGGATCGCGCTGACCGAGAAAGGCATCGCGCTCAAGCGCCGCGCAAACGACCTCGTGGACCTTGCCGAGCGGGTGGAGGCCGAGATCAAGGCCTCTGACA
>ONRL01000122.1 GCA_900320225.1 uncultured Lentisphaerota bacterium | reverse complement strand
TCGCCTACGTGATCGGCTCGTTCGCGCCGGTCCTGTTCGGCTTCATCTCGCACCGCTGGGGCGTGCGCGGGTTCGAGGTGGGCTTCGCCGCGCTCGGCGTGCTGCTCGTGCTGGCCGCCGCGATGATGGCGTATTCGTACCTGTTCCTCTTTAGAAAGTACCGAGTGGAGAAGTGATGGTAGGAAGTCGGATGGATAAGATTTCGATAGCTTGCCTTCTTGCCATACTTGGCGGATGGACGGCATCGGCGGCCACGGACCGCCTGGCGGACGAGTTCCAGTCGCCGCCGGCCGAGGCGCGTCCGCGGTGCTGGTGGCATTGGATGAGCAATTTCATCTCGAAGGACGGCATCACAAAGGACCTCGAGGCGATGAAGCGCGTCGGCATCGGCGGGGCGACGATCCTCGACATCTGCGAGATGCGCGCGCATGGCAAGGTGAAGTCCCTGTCCGACGAGTGGTATGCGCTCGTGCAACATGCGGGACGCGAAGCGGACCGACTCGGGCTGGCCCTGTCGTTTCACAACTGCCCGGGATGGTCTTCGAGCGGCGGCCCGTGGATCAAGCCCGAGCAGGCGATGAAGATGCTCGGGTGGAACGAGGCCGTCGTTGACGGGGGGCGGCATGTGTCCGTCAGGCTGGAGAAGCCGTACTCGCCCGTCGGCTGGTGCCGCGACGTGGCGGTGCTCGCGTTCCCGGTGCGTCCGGGCGACCGTTTCGATTCGGCCGCATACAGGCCGATCAAGGTCGACGATCCGCGCGGAGACCGCGACTTTGTCCGCACGGGCGACGTGTTCACGTACGAGTTCTCCTCTCCGGTTGATGTCGGCAGCGTAAAACTGTCGTTTGGCGGGCGTTTCGGCGAGTACAACCTGAACCATACCGCCATTTGGGAAATCGCCGTCTCGGACGACGGCGCGACGTTCCGTCCGCACTACCGCAGCGACTACGTGATGAAATCAGGCGAACGCATCGTCTCGTTTGCGCCTGTGAAGACCCGCTTCCTGCGCTTGACGGCCGTCAAGGTGAGCCGGACCGGGAAGGGCAAGGCCGACCTGACGTCCGTCGCGTTTTCGCCGGAGGCGCGCATCCCGCAGTTCCGGCGCAAGGCCTACCACGAGTTCTACCGCAACGCCTTCACGGACATTCCCGACGTGCCGTTCGACGACGTCCTGGAGTGTCCGCCGGGCTTTGCCGTGCCGCCAGACGAGATCCTGGACATCACGGACCGGATGAAGCCCGATGGGACGCTTGAATGGGATGCGCCGCCCGGAACATGGGTGGTCCAGCGGTTCTACGGCTACGCGCGCAAGAGCAGCAACCATCCCGTCAACCCCGAGGCATCCGGCCTTGAGTGCGACAAGCTGTCGAAGGCCGGCGTGGACGCGGCGCTCGGTGGCATGATGACGCGCATCATGTCGGAGGCGAATGCCCACGGCGTCAAGGCCTTCACTGGCACGCTTGTCGACAGCTATGAGGTTGGACCTCAGAACTGGACGGAGCGCATGCCGGAAGCGTTCCGCCGTCTGGCCGGCTACGATCTGGTGAAATGGCTGCCGGTAGCGACGGGACGCTACGTGGGCTCGGCGGAACTCTCGGAACGTTTCCTCGAAGACTTCCGCCGCGTAATCTCAGAGCTGTATGCCGAGACGTACGCCGACTACTTTGCCGAGGTCTGCCACGCCAAGGGCCTCGCGCTCGAGTACGAGACGTACTGCGGGCCCTTCGACTACGTGCGTCTAGGCCGTTCCGTGGACGTGCCCATGGGCGAGTTCTGGCATGGTCCGCCGTCGCGCATCGACGCGTCCCCGATTCCCGCGAACGTCGCAGATGTCTACGGGCAGAAATACGTGCAGACGGAGACGTTCACGGCGGGCGACCGCCAGGCCGGCTGGACGAGCTATCCCGGGGACCACAAGCTGCAGGGCGACGCCGTCTATTGCGCTGGCGTGAACAGGTTCGTCTTCCACAGTTACGCCCACCAGCCGTTCGACACGCCGGGCGCCGGCATCACGATGGGGAAGTGGGGTTTCCACTTCAATCGCCACAACACGCTCTGGGATTTCTACCCGGGTTGGCTCGCGTATCTGGGACGAGCGCAGTACCTGCTCCAGCAGGGGCGCGGCGTTGCCGACGTCGTCTACCTGATGAGCGAAGACCAGCCGTCCCACCTGAACTTCAATCCGCCGCCTCCGCGAGGCCGCCGCGCAAACGGAATCGACGTCGGCCTCTTTCTCGACGGCCTTGCCTGGGACGGCGGCGAGCTGACGTTACCGAGCGGCATGCGCTACCGGCTGCTGGTGGTGGGCGAGACGGCGCGCATGAGCGTTGCGTCGCTGCGGAAAATCAGGTCCCTGGCCGCGTCGGGGGCGGAGGTGCTGCTGGGACGGCGTCCGGTCCATCCGTTTGGCCTTGCCGGCCACGCGGAAGGGGACGTCGCGTTCAAGCGCCTCGTTGTCGAGTTGTGGGACGGGTTCTCCGCAACGGCATCCTCCCGGCGTTTCGGCAAGGGGCGCCTCTGGCACGGCGTCGCGCCGGAGAAGGTGTTGGAAGCGTTGAACGTCCCGTTTGATTTCGAGGCCGTGGGGGCGGACGAAATCGGCTTTACGCATCGTCGGCTCGCCGACCGCGATATTTATTTCGTGGCCAATCATTCGTCATCATCCGAGGTCCGGCGTTTCACGGGCGTTTTCCGCGCGGCGGGTACGCCGGAGTTCTGGGATGCGTGTGACGGATCCATTCAGGCCGTGGAGGAGTTCGCGGCGAAAGACGGTCTCACGCGCATCCCGCTGGAACTGCCGCACGCGGGGTCCGTGTTTGTGGTCTTCCACCGCGACGGAAAAACATCCGTACGCGGAAACGCCGCCCGGACGTTCCAGCCACGGAGGAAGCCGCTCGTACGGGTGTTCGATCTCTCGTCCAATTGGAACGTGCGCTTTCAGGACGGGCGCGGCGCGCCTTCAGGGGACGTGTCGTTTCCGGCGCTCAAGCTCTTCAACACGTGTGAGGACATGGGTATCCGTTACTTCTCCGGCACGGCGTCTTACGTGAAGGAGTTCGATTGCGTGCCGGATGGACGCCGTCATTTCCTCGAAGTGAAGGGCGTGCATGACGTGGCGCGCGTGTTCGTGAATGGCGTGGACTGCGGTTTCGTGTGGACGCCGCCGTTCCGCGCGGACATCACCGCCGCGCTCCGGCGCGGCAAGAACAAAGTCGAGATCAAGGTGGCCAACCGCTGGAAGAACCGAATGATCGGCGACGAGCGGTTGCCGGAAGACGGCGCGTGGGGGGCACCCTGGGGCGGCGGTCCGACGAAACTCATGGAGGATATGCCGGACTGGTTCGTGCAGGGCAAGATGGCGCCTTCCGGCCGGATCGCATTTTCAACGGCGCGTCCGTGGACGGCGGATTCTCCGCTCGCGCCGGCCGGGCTCGAGGGTCCGGTGTACGTGATGACAACTGAAACGGACGAGACCAAGTAAAACGGTACGGAAAAGGAGTATGCATGAAAAAGACGATATTCATAACGGGGGCGACTAAGAACACGGGGCTGGCGATTGCGCGCAGGTTCGCGGCGGATGGCTGGAACGTGGCCGTGTCGAGCCGCGACCGCGCGGCCGCGGAGGAGACGGCGCAGGCGCTCGCGGCGGAGTTCGAGGGCGTCGAGACTCTCGGCCTCGCGATGGATCCGGCGGAGGTGCCGTCGATCCGCGCGGCTTTCGCGGCGCTGAAGGACCGCTTCGGGCGGCTGGACGCGTTCGTCTCGAACGCCGCCAACCTCGGCGTGGGGTTTTCGGTGCTGAACTCGGAGGAGTCCGACTGGGACGCCGTGGTGAACGCGAACGCGCGCGGGTCGTTCTTCGGCGCGCAGGAGGCGCAGCGGCTGATGACTGAGGGCGGCTCGATCGTGTTCATTTCCAGCTGCCACGCGAAGAAGGCCGTGCCGGGCCGCGCGCTCTACACGATCTCGAAGGCGGCGATTGGCGGCATGACGCGCTCGCTGGCGGTCGAGCTCGGCTGCCTCGGCATCCGCGTGAACGCCATCCTCGCGGGCGCGGTGCGAACGGACCGTTGGGACGGTCTTTCGGACGAGGAGGTTGAGAAGCGCCGGTCGCGCTGGCCGGTGGGGCAGGAGTCCACGCCGGAGCAGATCGCGGCCGCCGTCGCGTTTCTCTGTTCCGATGCGGCGGGCACCATTTCCGGCGCGGAAATCCCCATCGACAGCGGAATCGGCGCCTGTCTGCTCGCGTACAACAAAAACTGGATGCAAAATGATCCCTACAACGTCAAGTACTGGGAGAAAAAGGGATGAGGCGGATCGTCGTTGGGGTGCTTTGCATCGCGTTGTCCTTTCCCCTGCTGGCCGCGACCACATATTATGCCGAGGACGTGACGCAGGAGAGCTTCGGCATGCTGCGCTGCTCGTTCGGCGGCGGCATTACGGTGGGCGGGCTGATCAACTACGACAACTGGGGCAACTCGGCGCAGCCGACCTTTTCCGTCTCGAACATGACGGGCTACGTGCTCAGCACGCACGGCAACATGTTTGCGAAAGGCCGATGGACGCTTGGGTCCAACGGCGCGCGGCGCGGCGAGGTGCCGGTTTCGTTCGCGGAAGGGCGGCTGCGCCTCGCGGCGCGCATCGCGCGCGACCCCGCCAACGCGACGCTCCTCTACGAACTGGCGCGGTGACAACACGAAAGGACTGCGCCCGAAATGCGGGCGCAACTTGCGCCCCTCCCGAAATATGGTATACTAGTCGCCATGGAAACGTGCGTGAAGAAAGTAGTCGGCGCGGCGGCGATCGCCGTGGCGGCGTTGATGCAGGCTGATGGCGGCGTTAGCCGCAGCCAGGAGGATGGTATGGACATGATGGTTCTCTCGAACAAGTACGGTTCGGTCACGGTGTCGCTGATGGGCGCGCAGATACACTCCTACCGTCCGGCGGGGATGAAGGAGGATGTCCTTTTCGCCCCGAAGACGATGGCGATCGACGGCACGAAGCACGTTCACGGCGGCATACCCGTGTGCTGGCCGTGGTTCGGCCGCAACGGGGAGCCCGGCTCGGTGTCGCACGGTTTCGCGCGTACCTCGCTCTTCGAGGTGCGGGGAAAGACGGAGACGGACGACGCGACGACGCTCGTCCTCGGGCTGCGTCCCACGGACGAGTCGCGCAAGGTCTGGCCGTACGATTTCGACCTCGAATACACCATTCGCCTCGGCGCGACGCTCGACCTCTTCCTGCACACGAAGAACACGGACGCGCGGCCCGTGAAGATCACTGAAGGGCTGCACCCGTACTGGCGGGTCTCGGACCGCCGCCGGGTGCGCGTGGACGGGCTGGACGGCTGTCCGTACTGTTTCGCGGACGTCTCGCAGGTGGCGGACAAGACGTGGAAGGGGACGTTCGTCCCCGACGGACATTTCGACCACGTGTTCACGCTTGGCCCGCGGGCGCTGACGATTGCCGACGACGGCTGGGACCGCACCGTGACGATGCGCGGCGAGGGCTATTCGAAGATCGTCATCTGGACGCCGGGACCCTTCAAGGCGGGGGAGTACGAGAACCTCGATCCGGCGGACATGCTGCGTTTCGTGTGCGTGGAGCCGGCCACGCTGTTCCGTCCGGACGCCTACACGCTCGCCCCCGGCGCGGAACACGTCCTCTCCGTGTCCATCGCCGTGCACTAACGGATCATCACCGTGAAGACGCCAAGGAGGGCTTTTGTCGGCGGCGCGGCGACGAAATAGCGTAACACGGCTGGTTGGGTTTTGTTATACTATGCACCATGCAAACGATCAGCGCGCCGCGTCAGCGGTGCGCGCCGATGAAAGGAAGAACTGATGACGAGACAGATTGTGCAAACGGCGGCGTTGGGAACCGCCGTGTTGCTGGCAGGGGCGGCGTCTGTCGCCTTCGGTGCGGAGCCGTATCCGAACCCGCACAGGATCGTGCGCTACCTCGACGCCGAGACGGACACGACCGTGAACGGCGTGGTGAACAACGGCACCATCTACAAGCGCGGCGCGGGCACCGCCACGCTTCCCGCCCCCGCGCTCAACGGCGGCGGCTCGTTCATCGTCTCCGAGGGCGGCGTGGCGCTCGACCTCGACGCCGCGCCGGCCGTGCCGACGCTCCCCTCCTCCCTCACGGCCAAGATCAAGCTCTGGCTCGACCCCGGCGTGAACATCGTGGTGGAGGACGGACTCGTCACCAAGTGGTTCGACCGGCGCGAGACGAACATCACGGACGAGGTGGCGTCTTACGTCTATCCCTATGCCTCCAGCACCTTTCACTGGGTCCGGCCGATACCGGAAGACGACCGGCGCCCGTCGCTCGTGACGAGCGGTCCGAACTTGAACGGCGCCTACCTCGACTTCGGCACATACGGCACCAACAGCTGCAAGTGGCTCTGTATCACGAACACGGGCGTTGCGGGCGGACTCATCCGCGCGCGCGAGTTGTTCGTGGTGTGCGCGAGGCGGAGCGACATGGATCGGGAGGGTTTCACGATGTTCAGCGCGTGCCGGGGCGACGCCGGCTCCAACAGACCCACGCCGAGCTGGGTGGGCGGTCCCAACAATACCAACGGGCAACGCTTTTGGGGCTCGACTGTCAACACCCGAGCCGACAAGGGCGGCACGCGCCTCGACCGAAATCCCGTGTGGGGTGGATACCTGCAACTTCAGGACAAGGACTGGCACGTGGTGAGCACGCGCCTGCCGAACCCCGACTCTGATTGCGGACTCAACCAGATCGGGCTCGACCGCGACCTGCCGCAATATTCCGGCGGGTTCGTCATCGCCGAGGTGATCATGTTCGAGCAGCGCCTCTCGGAGTTCGACCGGATGCGCGTGGAGGACTACCTGTGGAAGAAGTGGATGGGGTCGCGGCAGACGTCGATCGGCTCCGTCGCGGTCGCCGCCGGGGCGAAGGTGTCGGCCACCACCTCGTCCGACGTGACGGGCGCGCTCTCGGGCGGCGGCACGTTCGAGAAGAGCGGCACGGGCACGGCGACGCTCGTGAACGACGGTTTCTCCGGCGCCGTTGTGCTGAACGCGGGGACGATCCGCTCGGAGAACCTGCCGTTTGCGGTCAAGACCGGCGGGCAGACGCTCGCCGCCGGCGGACAGGGCGTCGTCACGCGCACGGACGGCGGGACGGCGAACACGTTCGTGAAATCCGGCAGCGGCCAGCTCGTGGTGGCGTCGCTCCCGGCCACCACGACCGTGCAGGTGGCCGCCGGCACGCTGCGCATCTCGCCGCCGACGGCATCGGCGGAGTTCCTCTCGCCGGCCATTTTCTCGAACGCGAACTTCGAGGCGTTCAACATCATGCCTAATCTGTTTGTGAATGTCGGCGGCGGTGCTGGCACGACGGTCGCAAAGACGAACCAGAACTGGGTGTTCGACCGCTCCATGCACGCGTCCGGCGGCAACCTCGTGACAATTCTCACCACGAATACATACCACAATGGAGATTGGCAGCTGCAGCCTGAAGATACCTACGGCCTGGGCTACGAGGGAAATAACATGCTCTACATCTACAGGGGATCGGCAACCGGTCGGTTCATTCTGCCTGCTGCGGGGTTCTACCGGCTGTCGTTTGCAGTCGGTGCACGAAACAGCGGTTGCCTGAAAAACATGGAGCTGAAGATCGATGGCGAAAAGATTCGCGACGTGACGTCCTTCAACGAAAAGTCGTTCATGAGGTACGAGGTAGCCCTGCCTCATCTTGCGGCAGGACCGCACGAAGTGACGGTTTGCGATTTGATAGGTACGGCCAACACAATTCTCTTTGATGACTTCAAGGTCTTTCCCGACAGGCGTCTCGCCGAGGCGCCCGTCGCTGTCGCGATAGCCAACCCCGGCTTCGAGGAGCCGATGTCGAACATCGCCAGCAAGGATTACACCTTCAAGCCGGCGGTCTCGAACTGCACGGGGTGGACGATGGAGGACATTCTAAACCCGTTCGCGAGCAGCCTCATCATGCGCCGGTGGTTTGACGGCATAACGGCCGCAGACAACGGACTACTGGCCTGGCCGGACGAGATGGCGGAAGGTTTCCTCTGCGCGCAGATCTACGGCGCGGCTCGTCCGATCTCGCAGGACGTCACGTTGCCTTCGGCGGGTCGCTACCGCCTGACGTTCCATCTCGCGAAGCGGTGCGGCCTTTCGCCGCAGCTGGTGTCCGTGTCCGTCGGCGGCACGGTGGTGAAGAAGGTGTGGGTGCGGCACGACGACTGGAAGCGCTACGAGGCGATCTTCGACGTGGCGGAAGGCGGCGAGAAGACGCTGACGTTCGCGGGAGAGGTTGCCACGGAGAATGCGAACGTCTACACGACGGGCTGCGCGTGGCTGGACGACGTGGCGCTGGAGCGCGTGTCGGAGACCGTTCCGGAGAACCTCGTCTCGAACGGCGGGTTCGAGGTCGCCGGCGGCGGCTGGACGTACAACACGTGCACGAACGCGAGCGCGACGATCAGCTGGTACGGTTACTTGACGAACACGCCGCCGATGGGGGCGGACTGCGCGTTCATGAGCGGCAACGACCGGGCCGACGGCTCCCTGCGCCAGGACATCACGTTCCCGGCGGCCGGACGCTACGAGCTCTCCTTCCGTCTGCGGGGCTTCCGCGTCAATCCGTTCGGGGACGACGACAAGGTGAGTCGGTTCCGCGTGAAGGTGGGCGACAACCAGATCTGGGATTCGTACGTCCTGCGCCACGAGGACGAGCGCGTGGTCAAGCAACCGTTCACGGTGGCGGAGGCGGGAACCCAGCGGCTCGAATTCAATTCCACGTTCCAGGCGGTCCAGCGCGGCTACGTGTTGCTGGACGACGTGGCGATCGTGGCGGCGCCGGCGGAGGCGCGGACGGACCTCGCCGACTCCATCCCCGAGACGACGGAGCTTGACGTGGCGGACGGTGCGACGCTCAACCTCGACTTCGACGGCGTGGCGACCGTGCGGGGAATCAGGTACAACGGGCGGAGTTACGTGGGCGAGATCTCGCACGCCACGTGCCCCGCCTGGGTGATGGGCCGCGGCGTCCTTTCTGCCGCCCCGCGCGGCACCGTGATCCTCTTTCGGTGACGTTTCGGAGGCCGGCGTCACGTTCGTGAACGTGCCGGTCTACGACTCGCCGTGCGTCCTCACCGAGCGCGCCGCCCTGAAGCTTCAGTAGACAAGAGCCGTCATGGGGCTGTCTCGCTGTCTCAATGTCTCGCTGTCTCCCCAGGTCTCTCGTCTCAGGTCTCCGGTCTTCCCCCTCCCTCTTCCACCACCATTTCCACTGGCTTGAACCCGTCGGCGGGATGTGGTATCATATCGTCGTTTGACGGAGATGACAAGGTGGAATGTACCCTATGGACAGCAAAGGCAACTCGTGCGGCATGACGACAATTTCAAGGCGGTGTTTCATCGGCGGCGCGGTGACATTCGGCGCATCGGCGGCGCTAGATGCCGCAGAGCCGGCATCGGCGAATCCGTTTCGGGCCGCGGACTATGCGGTCCTTCGGAAGGAACTGCGCGCGTTCTATCCCGACGAGTGCCACGGCAAGTGCAAGCATCCGGCGTTCGACGCGAGCGACCGCGCGATCCGCGCGGACCTGCGGGCCTACGCGGCGTCGCACCCCGACTACGACGCACTCGACATGCGCCGCGAATCCTACCGCGCGATGCGGAAGCATTTCCATCCGTTTCTTTTCGCCGAGTCCCCGTTCTGGCGTGAACGGCGGATGGGTGATGGGCATCATGCCCGCGCGCGAGGTGAACAACCTCTGCCGCCGCTTCTACCGCGAGAAGGGGCTCGTGCCGGACGAGGCGTTCGCGCGCCAGCGCGAACGGCACCGCCAGCGCTACTCGCTCTGCTGCGGGCCGCTCGTGGACGACATGCACCACGTGCCGGCGTTCCACACGGTCTTCACGAAGGGCTTCAAGGGCGTGCGCGAGGAGACGGCTGCGGCGCTGGCGGCGTGCCCGAAGGGCGATCCGCTCGGGCGCAAGGAACTCGAGACGGCGCTGGAGGGTCTCGACACCATCCACGCGCTACAGCTCAAGTTCGCCGAGGAGGCGGAGAGGCGGCTTGCGGAAGGCGGACGCGCAGGAGCGCGTCCCTCCCGTGATGGTTGCGCAGGAGCGTGTCCCTCTCGTGAGCGCAAGTGGTTGGAACGGATCGCCGAGAGCGCGCGGCGCTGTCCGTGGGAGCCGCCGCGCACGTTCTTCGAGGGCTTGAACTTCCTCTGGTTCATGCGCGAGATCCCGTCGTACGTGGACGGGCTCGCCAGCTTCTCGCTGGGGCGTCCGGACGCCTGGCTGATCGGTCTCTACCGTCAGGACCTCGCGAACGGCACGCTTACGGAGGAGGAGGCGCGCGACCTGGTGGCGCGCTGGCTGATCATCTCGGACGAGCATCTCGACACCCATCGCACGATCGACGCCGGCGCCGACCAGGAGGCGGAGATGCCCGTGACGCTCGGCGGCTGCGACACGGACGGAAAACCAGTCTGGAACGAACTGACGCGGATGTTCCTCGACGCGCACATCGGCTGCGACTGCGTGTTCCCGAAGCTCCACGTGCGGTTCGACGCGCAGTCGCCCGAGGCGTACCTGAAGAAGATCGGCGACATGGTGGTCAAGGGGCATTGCGTGTTCGCGATGTTCAACGACGGCGTCGCGGTCGGGAATTTCGTCCGGCTCGGCATCCCGCTGGAACGCGCGCGCGACTACGTCTGCTGCGGCTGCTGGGACGGGAACGTGGACTCTCTGACGGATGTGGACGCGGCGAACTACATGTCGCCCCTGCGCGTGCTGGAGGCGATGATCCACCGCGATCCGGAGGCGGAGCGGCGGGCGGACGTGCGCTTCGAGCCTATCGACGGCGCGCGGTCGTTCGAGGAGGTCAAGCGCGTCTTCTTCGCGAACTTCATGCGCTTCTTCCGCAGCACGGTTTCCGACTACACGCGCTACGGCCGGTCGGCGGCTCACGTGTTCCCCCATCCCGCCTACTCGGCCTGCCTGGAGGGATGCCTCGCGCGCCGGCGCGACACGACCGACGGCGGCACGCGGTTCCACCCGCGCGTGATGACGCTCGCGTTCACGGCGAACGTGGTCGATTCCCTCTGCGCGATCGACAAGGTCTGCTTCAAGGACAAGAAAGCCACGCTGCCCGAGTTCCTTGACGCCGTGCGCTCGAACTGGAAGGGCCCGCGCGGCGAGGAGCTTCGTCTGCGCGCCCTCGACGCGCCGTACTGGGGCGACAACTCGCCGGAGTCGAACGGCCTCATGCGCTGGCTGTTCGAGTCGGTCGCGCGCGACCTGGACGGTCTCCTGAACGAGCACGGCTCCCCGTTCGTGCTGGCGGCGTGGATCTACCGCGAGTTCCTGTTCTGGGGCATGAACACGAAGGCGACGCCGGACGGACGCCATGACGGCGACCGCCTCGCCCAGGGATTCGCGCCGAGCGAGTACCGCTGCAAGGAAGGCGCCACCGCCGTCATCAACGCCATCGGCACCATCCCGCACGAGCTGCTCTACGCCTCCAACGCGAACCTGACGTTCGACAAGCTGGGCATGACGCCGACGCTCTTCGCCGCGGTCTTCCGCGTGTTCGCG
>ONRL01000076.1 GCA_900320225.1 uncultured Lentisphaerota bacterium | reverse complement strand
CTCTACGCGATCAACACGTCGGAGAAGCCGGCGCGCGTGACGCTGGACGTGCCGCCGGGGACGGAGGATCTCGTGACGGGGGTGCGCCTTGCCCCGGACAACGCGCCGCAGAAGGTCACGCTTGATCTGCAGTCCTACGAGCTGCGCGCACTGGGGCAACGGACGTCCTGTTCGCTTTTATGATATACTATGCGCACGGACAACCAGAGAAGGGAGTCCGGCAGCGCGATATTCGGCAAATGAAAATCAACAATCTTGAGAAGTTCCTCGCAAAGGTGCGGGGCGGGGAGATGCCCGTCGGGGCGGTCGTCACGTTCGCCGACCCGGCGGTGACGGAACTGACGGCCGAGGCCGGGTTCGACTTCGTGTGGATCGATGGCGAACACGGCGAGATGGACCGCTTCAGCGCGATGGCGCACCTCATGGCCGTGAAGGGGACGGACTGCGCGAGTTTCTACCGCGTGCCGGCCTGCGACCACACGGAGATCAAGCGCGTGATCGACTTCGCGCCGGCCGGCGTGATCGTGCCGATGGTGATGAACGCCGACGACGCGCGGCGCGCGGTGGCCGCGTGCCGCTACCCGCCCGAGGGTAACCGGGGGTGCGGGTTCCGCCGTGGTCTCGCCTACGGGACGGGCGACTTCGCGGAATATTGGGAAGCGTCGAAGGGCGATCCGCTCGTCATCATCCAGCTTGAGCACATCGAGGCGGTACGGAACCTTGATGCGATCCTCGCCGTGCCGGGCGTCGGCGCCATCCTGATCGGACCGTACGACCTCAGCGCGTCGATGGGCAAGGAAGGGCAGTGGCACGATCCGGAGGTGGCGGCGGTTTACGACGAGTCGTGTCGAAAGGTGCGCGAGGCCGACATTCTGCTCGGTGTCTACACGGAATGCGACTTTGACGTATGGCGTCGGCGCGGCGTGCAGTTCATGGCGATCAAGAACGACACGAACGCCCTGTTGCTTGGCTACCAGACGATGCGGCGTCAAGTGGCGGCTGGGTGACGGTCAACAAGAAAACATGCCCCGTCGGCGCCATTCACGGTATTGCCGCAGGGGGGAGGTTTTGATAGAATAGGTGGCATGAAAATTTCCGCCCTGGTTGTGGCCGTGTCCCTTGCCTGCCTGACGGCAGGCGGCGTTGAGGCGTGGCGTTCCCTTCCGCCGCGTGATGTCGATCCCAAGCTGGGCGACCTCGCGAATCCAATTCCGCGCCGTTGGAGCGGACAGAAGGCTTCGCTTGCTTTCGCCGAGCTTACGCGCGGAGACGGCGCGATCACGCTCGACTGGTCGGCCGCCGTCGAGGTGAAGCGCGCGCCGAAACTGCCCGGTGACCCGCGTTCGCTTTGGAAGGGACGCACGCCACCGAAACTCCCCGTCACCGAACCGCGTCTCTACGCCGTGGGACGTGATCTGCGCCTGTTCCGCGACGCGTTGCCGCCCGTCGCCGAGCTGCTGCCGTTCGTGGTGGTGGTGGATGGCAATCCCGAGGACGGTTACGGCGGTTACGTGTTGGGGACGGATGGAGAGGGTGAATGGTCGTTGGCGCGGACGGAGACATCCGTCACGTTGCGTGGCCCCGAGCCCGTTGCGCACCGGTTCGACGGCAACTGGATCGCGGGCCTGCAGGCGGCCGCGCGCGCGTGGCCGGCGCGGTTCGCGGCACCGGATGGGATGTCGGCCGACCTCTGGATTTCCGTGATCGCCGAGTGGGTGCAGGACGTGGATAAGTGGAACGCAACGGCGGAAGGCTGGGCGGATTTCCTCGCCCAGCGCCGCGCGCGACGTGCGCGCCTGCTTGCCGACCCGCGCCTCGCGGCGACGCTCGAGAAGGGTATTCTCTTCTGCACGCGGCGCAATCCGAGCTGGAACCACTGCGTGGCGCAGTACTTCGGCTGGCGTCAGCGTCCGGGAGGCTCGCTGCTCGTCCTGGAGCGTCCGGGACGCTCGCTCGCCACGCGCGACGTCCTTGCGGGGCGGATGCCGTCCGGCACGTGCCTCGAGCCGCGCCTCTCCTTCGACGCGCGCACGGCGCTCTTCGCGTTCGTCGAGACGCAGGGCCCGCTTGACCCGTTCTCGATGCCCGTCAACGAGCGCGGCGGCGACGACCACTACTTCCATCTCTGGCGCGTGAACATGGACGGTTCGGGCCTTACGCAGCTCACGAAGGGCGTGTACGAGGACTTCATGCCGTGCTGGCTGCCGGATGGCGACGTCGCGTTCATGTCCACACGCCGCCGCTCGCAGAGCCGCTGCTTCTGGTACGGCTACTCGAACCGCTGGCAGGCGTACACGCTCTTTCGGATGAAGGCGGACGGCTCGGACATCCGCCAGCTTTCCTGGAACGACGTGGCGGAGTGGTTCCCGTCGCTCAGCGCCGAGGGCGAGATCCTCTTCGCGCGCTGGGACTACATCGACCGCGACGCCGTGCGCCACCAGAACCTCTGGAGCATGCGCCCGGACGGCACGAACCCGAAAGCCGTGTGGGGCAATGAGACGCCGAGTCCGCACTGCCTGTTCCAGCCGTGCGCCGTGCCCGGAAGCGGCAAGATCGCCTGCATCGCCTCGGCGCACCATGCCGTAACGGGCGGACCGCTCGTCCTGATCGACCCCTCCGTGGACGAAAACAGCGAGGCCGCCGTCACGCACGTCACGCCCGGACACTATCCGGAATGCGAGGACAGGAACAAGCACGACTACGACGACCCTTCG
Source organism: uncultured Lentisphaerota bacterium (assembly GCA_900320225.1). Taxonomy (GTDB): domain Bacteria; phylum Verrucomicrobiota; class Kiritimatiellia; order RFP12; family UBA1067; genus RUG572. The sequence goes on along the minus strand of ONRL01000076.1, from coordinate 13,233 downwards.
CCCGCCGCGCACAACGACTGGTACAACTCGCCGTGGGCGTATGGCGAGGACCTCTTCCTCATTTGCTGGAGCCGCGATCCAATGGGTTACGAACCGTCGCGTCCGATCCCCGACGCCGCGCTCGGCCTCTACGTGCTCGCGGCGGACGGCACGCGCGAGCTGCTCTGGCGCGACGGGCAGTACGGCGCGGCGGCGCCACAGCCGCTCGTGCCGCGCGCTGCGCCGCCGCTCGTCCGCTCGCAGCTCGACCCCGCGCTCGCGGCGGCGAAGAAGGGCGAGGTGTTCATTTCGGACGTCGCGCGCGGCCTGCCCGGCGCGCCGACGGGGATGGTGCGCCGCGTGCGCGTGGTGGAGCTCTACCCGCGCACGGCGCCCGACCAGTACCTGCCGCTCCTTGGCGCGGGCGGACATGAGAACGGACGCGGCGTGATCGGCACGGCGGACGTGGAGGCGGACGGTTCCGCGCGTTTCCTCGTGCCGGCCGAGAAGCAGCTGTTTTTCCAGGTTCTTGATGCGGACGGCTTCACGTGGCGGACGATGCGTAGTTCCACGTCGGTCATGCCGGGCGAGCGCGTGAGCTGCGTGGGCTGCCACGAACCGAAGCGCGAGGCGTCCGCCACCGCGAAACGACTCGCCGTCGCGATGCAGCGTCCGGCGCAGGAGCTCGCCGTGCCGCCCGAGGGCGGGCGTCCGTGGGGCTTCACGGAGAACGTGCAGCCGATTTTCGACCGCAAGTGCGTCTCCTGCCATTCGGGCGAGAAGGCGCCGAAGGGCGTGGCGCTCACGCGCGAGGAGGATCCGCGCTTCCCGTCGCGCACGCGGGTGAAGGGCGTGTTCGGGGCGAAGGACGACCGCCTCGACTGGGGCATGGTGTGCGCGCCGTTCTCGCGCGCGTACGCGACGTTGATTTTCACGGACGAAAAGACGGGGAAGGGCAGCGACTACAAGCCGTTCCAGCGCTGGAAGCGCCGGCGCGGCAAGGACCGCGCGGGGCGTCCGGCGGACATGGTGCCGTGCTGGCCGGAGTACAATCCCGTGCAGACGACGCCCGAGGGTCCGGGGAACAACGCGCTCGGGTCTGGCCTTATGGGCCATCTTTCGCGCGGGAAGCACGCGGCGCTTCTCACGCCGGAAGAGAGGCGGATGATCGCGACGTGGATCGACCTCAACGCGCTCTTCTACGGCAACTGCGAGGAGCCTGGGCTTTCGCGCCAGTTCCGGGGCGAGCCCGTGGCGTATCCGGAGCGGTTGGTCGTGACCGACGCGGGGGCCGACCCGACGGGTCGCGCCGACTCGACGCCGGCGATGCAGGCGTGCATCGACCGCGTGGCGGCGGCGGGCGGCGGCACGGTGAGCGTGCCGCCGGGCGAGTACCGCATCTCGTTCCTCACGCTGCGTCCGCACGTGACGCTTGAGCTGGCGGGCGGCGCGGGGCGCGCGACGGACGGCTGGACGCCCGAAGCGGCCGCGCGCGCGATGGATCCGTCGCAGTCGGCCATCATACGCTCGGTTGCGGACCGCAAGGGACGCTGGTGGCTGTTCCTCTTCAACCTCGTGCCGCCGACGGCCGCGACGAACGGCTTCAGCGACATCACGGTATCCGGCGGCGTGTTCGACTGCGAGGGACGCTACCTGCCCGGCGCGTTCGCGTGCGGGCGGAACATCCGCATTGAAAACATGGTGGTGAAAGACCTGCCGAACAATCATGCGTTCCAGATCGACGGCTGCACGAACGTGGTGGTGACGAACTGCCTCTTCGCGGGATACACGTTCGGCGGCAAGCACAAGGTGCTCACGCGCGAGACGATCCAGGTGGAGCAGACGAGTCCCGGCGCGCTGTCGGGCAATCCCACGAACACGCCCATTTCCTGCGCACGGGAGGTCTCCATCCCGAACCGGAACGTGTCGGTGACGGGGTGCTGGTTCGGTCCGAGCGAGCGCCTGGGCCCGCACCTCATCCCGCTCGGACACCACGGGCGTCCGCGCTCCTGCGACGGGCTCGTGTTCGCGGGGAACGTGGTGGTGAACCCGCTCTACTGCGGCGTGCGCCTTGCGAACGTCTCGGACGTGCGCGTGGAGGGCAACACGTTCGTCTCCACGAACGCGTCGCCGCGCCTCGCGAAGGACTCGGCGGTCGTGTGTCTCTGGGGCAAGCAGGCGCTTGCGCCGGGCGAGAAGGGCGTGGAGATCCGCGGCAACCGCGTGGTCCTCGCTCCGGAATCGCCCCTGCGGCGCCTCTGGGTTTCCGAACCACGCAAGGGCGAAGTTTCCGCGGAGAAGGACGGGTTGTGACAGTTCGCTGAAAATATGATATAATTTCCGCCGATGTTCAAGAGATTCTGTCTCATATCTTTGGCCGTCGTGGCCCTGCCGCTCGCCGCACAGCTCGTGACGGCGCCGCCGTCCGACCGCCTCGAGCTGGCCATCCAGCTTTCCAAGCGCGGCATGCACGCCGAGGCGTTGCGGGAGTTCGAGGCCATCCGCAACGCGAAGGGCGTACCGCATGACGAGGTATTGTTCCGCCTCGGGGACACGTACCGCATCCTCAAGCGTCCCGACGACGCGCGCAACTGCTACGCAGAGCTGATCGACTCCACGCCTTCCTCGCGCTACGCCGACGTGGCGCGGCTGAACCGCGCGATGCTCCGCACGGGCGACGCGCGCGCGCGGGAGCTGAAGGAGCTGGACCGCTCAAGCGCGCCCGATTCCATCCGCGCCACGGCGCTCAACTATCTGGGTGACCTCGCGCGCGACGCGAAGGACGCGAAGGGCGCGATCGACTACTACCGGCGCGCGGCGGAGGTTTCGCCCACGAACGAGGTGGCGCGTCTTGCGCGCCTGAAGGGCGCCGCGCTGTTGTCCGAATCCGAGGTGCTGCAGGACCGGCGCCAGGCGCTCGGCATCTACCTCGACCTTGCCGAGTCGGACGATCCGCAGCTCGCCGCGGAGTCGTTGTTCTCCGCCGCGATGCTGGGTTACCACGACGGGCGGTACGTCGAGGCGGCCAAGCTCTTCCACCGTCTGGCCGCCGAACGCCCCGACTCGCCGCGCGTGGCTGAGTCGCGCATCTTCGCGGCGTGGGCCTGCTACCTTTCCGGACGCTATTCGGAGGCGTTGGAGATCGCCTCGCCGCTGCGCGGTCCCGAAAACGAGGACGCCTACTACGTCACCGCGTCCGCGCTGCGGATGCTCGAGCGCCGCGTGGACGCCATCCACGCGTACGCCGCGCAGCTGCAGGCGTTCCCCAAAGGACGTTACGCCGACGAGGCGTGGTTCGACTACTTGTCCGTGGTCGCCGCGCAAGGCGACAACGCGGGTGTGCTGTCGATGCTCGCCGCGCACGGCGATCCGCCCGCGAAGTACGCCGAGCGCGCCTGGGGCCTGGGCTGCGAGAGCGCGATCGCGCTCACGAACTATTCCGTGGCCGTGGAGTACGCGCTGCGCGTGGCGAAGAACCGGAAAAGCGAATTCGCGCCGAACGCCGTCCACCGCCTCGCGTGGCTGCTGGAGCAGACGCACGACTGGACGCGCGCGGCGGTGGCCTACCGGGGCCTGGCCGAAGACTGGCCGACCAACCAGGTGGCTCCGCAGGCGCTGTTCCTCGCGGGCGTCTGCGAGATGAAGCGCGGCCGCGCCGAACAGGCGTGCAACGACTGGAAGACGCTTGTGGTGCGCTATCCGGACTCCCCGTACGCCTCCGACGCGCTCTACGCGCGCGCCATCGCGGTGCTGCGGCGTCCGGAGAAGACGGCGCAGGACTACCGCGCGGCCGAACAGCTGCTCGGCGACCGCCTGCGGCGTTTCCCGAAGGCGGCCCGGCGCATGGAGAACCTCTACTGGTGGGGCGTGGCGGCGCATGGCGCGGGAGACGAACCCGAGGCGGAGAAGCATCTGCGCGACGCGCTTGCCGAGAACCCCTCCGCGGTGTTCGAGCGCGAGATCAAGCTGGAACTCGCCACCGTGCTCAAGAAGCGCGGAAAGTCGCGCGAGGCGGCGGAGCTGTTCGCGTCGCTGTTGGACACGAAGGCCGTCGGACGGCTCACGCCGGAGGTGCTGGAATGGACGGCCCGGACGATGATGGACGCGCAGGACTGGAAAGCGGCGCGCGCGGCCGCGTCCGTGCTCGAGCGTCGCCAGGTTGATCCGGCCTGGACGCAGACCGCCGCCACGCTGCTGGGTCAGGCGCACGAGCGGCTGGGCGAGAGCGATGCGGCGAAGGAGGCTTACGCCCGCGCGCTCGCGACGGGTTCCGAGACCGAATGCGGCGCGCAGGCCGCGCTGGCGCTGGGGCGGCTTGAATCGGCCGGCGGGCAGTTCGACGAAGCCCGCGAGCATCTGGAGAACGCGGTCACGCGCGCCCAGTCGCAGGACCAGCTGCCGTTGCGCATCCAGGCCTACGCCGCGCTGGCGGCGAACGAGGAGGAGCGCGGGGAGATGGACAAGGCTCTCGGCTACCACATGCTCGTGGGGTCGCTGTTCAACGAGGAACGGCAGGTGGCGCACGCCTTGTCGCGCGCGGCGGCGATTCTCAGGGAAAAGGGGCGTGAAAAGGAGGCCGCGGACGTCATGGCCGATTTGCGCAAGCGGTTCCCGGACGCCCCCGAGGCACAGTGAAGACGAAGGAGTCGAGCAGATGGAGGAAGCCGATTTCGAGAAAACGAACGACGACGCCCGCGAGCGGAGTTTCATGCTCGTCGTGGTGTTGCTGATCATCTCGGTGGCGGTGCACATCGGGTTGATGCTCTCCGTGTCCGACTACTCCTTCACGCCGCTCGTGGAGAACATCCACGCCGACCGGAAGCTGACGAAGGACCTTCCGACGATGCAGATGCAGAAGTACGAGGGCGATCCGTTAGCCGAGGTGATGCGCGACGTGCCGCGTCCGGCGCCGGCCCCCGAGGAGGAGCGGCAATCGGACCGCGTGGAGCGCCTGTCCGGCGACGTCACGGGCGGAATCGCGCCCGAGATGCCCGAATCGCCCGCCTCCATCCTGCCTCCCGCCCAGCCCGACGTGGCACCCCGCACGGTCGAGGCTGCGGAATGGCAGCCGCGCCAGGACATCCTCACGGTGCCCGAACCCGTGGTGCCCGACGTGCACGAGGCGCTGCCGCGCGTCGTCATACCGAAGGTCGAACGCGTCAGCCATGCGGCGGACATCACGCTGGCGGCCGACTTTGATTTGCTCAAAAGCACGGAATCCACCGCGTTCGCCGCGTCGTCGGACGCCGTCCACATTGCGCCGAACCTCGCTCCTGGCAAGGAGGGTGGCGGCGCGCCCGGCTCCGCCGTCGCGCCGGCAGCTCCCCGCGCGGCGCCGCCGCGCGCGCCGGGGAAGGGCGCGTCAAGCTCGTCCGCGCTGTCCGGCGCCGACGCGCCGCCCGCGCTCACGATTCTGTCCGAGGCCGAGGAGGCGCAGAAGCGCCGCGAGGCCGCCGAGGCCGCCGCCGCGAAGAAGGTCGGCAAGACGGTGGAGCAGATGCGCGCCGAGAAGCTTGCCGAGGAGGCGGCCAAGGCCGCGAAGCCGCCGCCGGCCCCGCCGGCGATGGCGCGCGTGGACGAGGCGATCGTGGCGCAGGAAAAGGCGGCCGTGCGGCGGCTCCGAGACGAACGTGCGACCGCCGGGCGTCCGTTTGACCGGAACGTGATCGTGCGACTGGGCTTTTGGATCGATCCGCAAAACCCCGCGCGCAAGTATTTCCGCGTGCGCGTGGCGTCCAACCCCCTCAACCCGCTGCCCATCGTCTCGAAGGACATCGTGTTCCTGCTCGACGCCTCCGGCTCGATCGGAAACGACCGGCTCAGGTCCTGCCGCAACGCCGTGCTCGAGGCGCTCGACCGGCTCAACACGGGCGACCGCTTCAACGTGGTCGCGTTCCGCGACAAGTTCGCCTACGCCTTTCCGGACACGGCGTGGCGCGAGGTGGACGTGGATTCCGTCGAACAGGCCCGGTCGTGGCTCTCGAAGCTCAAGGCGCACGGCAACACGGACGTGTTCCGCACGCTCCGCAGCGTGCTGACGCTGCCGCGCGACCCGGCGCGCCCGATCGTCGCGTTCGTGGCGACGGACGGCGACGCGACGAGCGGCATGACGCGCTCAGCCGAGATCATCTCGCGCTTCTCCGAGCTGAACGGCGGCCTCGTCTCGATCTTCATGTACGGCGTCAAGCCCGAGGCGAACGCCTACCTGATGGACATGCTCACGCGGTGCAACCGCGGCGGGTGGGCGTGCCACAAGGGCCTGCGCTGGCTCGCCGCGCAGGGCGTGCCGGAGATGTCGAAGAAGTTCGAGAAGCCGGTCCTCACCGACGTCGCCGTGATCTTCAGCGCCTCGTCCCGCGCCGAGACCTACCCGAAGCTCGTGACGAACCTCTGCGAAGGCGAACCCATCGAGATCTACGGCGTGTGCCCGGCGGACCAGAAGGACCTCGTGTTCCAGATGCGCGGCCTCAACGCCGTGACGGCGTTCGAGAGTATGTTCACGCTGCCGTTCGCCTCCGCCGAGAAGCTGGACGGCGAGGTGCGCGTCGCGTGGGCCACGCGCCGCCTCTACGAACTGATCGCCGAATACACGCGCAAGCCGAGCAAGCAGCTGCTGGCGGACATCCATTCGTTCGCGGCGGCCTATGGCGTTGCGGTTCCCTACGAAAAGGAAATGAAGAAATGAAGAAACTCACCATTCTTGCCCTCAGCGCGTGCGCGCTGCTCGCCACGGCGTTCGCCGACGCGCCCGCCCGGCGCAAGCTCACCGTCACCGTGGACTGGGCGAAGGGCAACGAGGAAAGCCGGATCGCCCTCGAATTTCTCAAGAAGACAGTGCAGGGATACCGAGAGGCCGGGCACGTCATCGCCATGCGGGCCACGCTCCGCGACGGCGGCAACGTGCCCGACATCCACGTGACCGACGCCTCCGGGAAGGAGGTCTACGCGGGCCCCGACAAGAACGACGCGGCAGTGGCGCTCACCGAGGCGATCATGAACATGCCGGTCCCCGGGCAGATGATCACCGGCGTGGAGCTGAAGAAGTTCCGCGGCGCCGACAAGCGCTACATCATGGGCAAGATGAAGGGCGAAGGCGCCGCGCTCGCGCCGTTCAAGACCGCCTTGAAGAGCAAGAAGCCCGGCGAGGCCGAGGAGGCGCAGGCCATCCTCGACTCCATCGAACGTGCGAAGAAGAACTTGGAGGAGGACATCGAAGCCTGCTTGGCAGACGACTCGAAGGAGGCGAAGGGCGAGGCCCTGCGCGACATCCGCTGGTTCACGAAGACGTGGCCGAGCGAGGCCAAGAAGTACGACGAGCCGTTCAAGAGGCTCGCGGCGGACCCGGAGGCGAAGGCCGCGGAGGCGGCCCTTTTGAAGCCGAAGAAGAGAAGATGAAATTCGATACTGTCGAGGACTGCCTCGCCGCGCTGCGGCGCGGCGAGATCATCGTGGTCACCGACGACGAGGACCGCGAGAACGAGGGCGACTGCATCTGCGCAGCCGAGTTCGCCACCACCGCGAACGTGAACTTCATGGCCACGTACGCCAAGGGCCTCATCTGCATGCCGATGAGCCGGGCGTTCTGCGAGCACCTCGACCTGCCGCAGATGGTCGCCGCAAACACCGACAACCACCAGACCGCGTTCACTGTGTCGATCGACGCGGCCGAGACGACGACCGGCATCTCCGCGGCCGAGCGCTCGATGACCGCGCTCGCATGCGCGCGCGACGGCGCGAGGCCGTCCGACTTCCGCCGCCCCGGCCACATGTTCCCGCTCGAGGCGCGCGCCGGCGGCGTCCTCAAGCGCGCCGGCCACACGGAGGCGACCGTGGACCTTTGCCGTCTCGCGGGACTCCGCGAGATCGGCCTCTGCTGCGAAATCATGAAGGACGACGGCACGATGGCGCGTCTCCCCGACCTCACGGAGTTCGTGCGCGCGCACAACCTCCGCTTCATGACGATCGCCTCGCTCATCGAGTACCGCCGCACGCGCGAGAAACTCGTGGAGATGGTGGAGGAGGTGGACCTTCCGACCGACTTCGGACGCTTCCGCCTGCGCATGTACCGCTCGCGCGTGACGGGCCTCGAACACCTCGCGCTCTTCAAGGGCGATCTCGCGCATGGCGGCCCTGCGCTCGTGCGCGTGCACTCCGAATGTTTTACGGGCGACGTGTTCGGCAGCGAACGCTGCGACTGCGGGCACCAGCTCCACGAGGCGATGCGCATGATCGACCGCGAAGGACGCGGAGCGGTCCTGTACATGCGTCAGGAAGGGCGCGGGATCGGCCTCGCGAACAAGCTGCACGCCTACCATCTCCAGGAGAACGGACTCGACACCGTGGAGGCCAACGTGAAGCTCGGCTTCGCGCCCGACCTGCGCGAGTACGGCGAGGGCGCGCAGATCCTCGCCGACCTCGGCGTCCGCCAGGTGCGCCTCATGACGAACAACCCCTGCAAGATCAAGGGACTCGCCGGCTACGGCATCGAGATCGTCGAGCGCGTGCCGATCGTGATCAGTCCCAACGCTTTCGACAAGCGCTACCTCGACACGAAGCGCGAGAAGATGGGCCACCTGATCTAGGGGCGCGGCCATGGCGGAGCGCCTGTTCAAACTCGTTTCGGACTTCAAGCCCACCGGCGACCAGCCAGAGGCGATCGACGCGATCGTGAAGGGGCTTGAGGAGGGCAAGGACCGTCTCGTGCTGCAGGGCGTGACCGGGAGCGGCAAGACCTTCACGATGGCGAACGTGATCGCGCGCTGGAACCGTCCCACGCTCATCCTCTCGCACAACAAGACCCTCGCCGCACAGCTGTTCGCGGAGCTGCGCCAGTTCTTCCCCGAGAACGCCGTCGAGTACTTCATCTCCTACTACGACTACTACCAGCCCGAGGCGTACATTCCCCAGACCGACACCTACATCGAGAAGGACGCCTCGATCAACGAGGAGATCGAGCGCTACCGCCTCGCCGCCACGAACGCGCTCATCGCGCGCCGCGACGTGATCGTGGTCGCCTCGGTGAGCTGCATCTACGGCCTCGGCGAGTCCACCGAGTACCGCAACCTCGCCGTCGGCTTCAAGCAGGGCGAGTGCTGCGGACGCGGCAGCCTGGTGGACCGGCTCATCGCCGCGCAGTACGTGCGCAACGACTTCGACTACTCCCCCGGCACGTTCCGCGTGCGCGGCGACGTGGTGGACATCTTCCCCGCCTACGCGACGGACGGCATCCGCGTGGAGTTCTTCGGCGACGAGATCGACTCCATCCGCCAGCTCTCCGTGCCCGACTTCAAGCCGGGCGTCTCTATGCCCGCCGCGGTCGTCACGCCCGCCAAGCAGTTCGTGATGCCGAAGGACAAGATGGAGGCCGCCTACCGGCGCATCGAGGAGGAGTTGAAGGAGCGTCTCCTTTTCTTCGAGGAGCGCAAGAAGTACATCGAGGCGCAGCGCATCCGCGAGCGCACGGAGTACGACATCGAGATGATGCGCCAGCTCGGCTACTGCAACGGCATCGAGAACTACTCGCGTCCGCTCACCGGCCGCGCCCCCGGCGAGCCGCCCGAGTGCCTCCTCGACTACTTCCCCGACGATTTCCTCACGATCATCGACGAGTCCCACGTGGCCGTGCCGCAGCTCCGCGCGATGTTCAACGGCGACCAGGCCCGCAAGCAGAAGCTCGTCGACTACGGCTTCCGCCTACCGAGCGCGAAGGACAACCGCCCGCTCCGCTTTGAGGAGTTCGAGCGGAAAATCCATCAGATCGTCTTCACGAGCGCCACGCCGGGCGATTATGAGTACGACGTGTCGTCCGTCGTCGCCGAACAGGTGATCCGCCCCACGGGCCTCCTCGACCCCGAGATCGAGATACGTCCGCTCAAGGGCCAGATCGACGACCTCATGGCCGAGATCCGCAAAGTGGCCGAGAAGGGCGACCGCGTGCTCGTGACGACGCTCACGAAGCGTTCTGCCGAGGACCTCACCGCCTACCTGCACGAGACGGGCCTGCGCGTGGAGTACCTGCACAGCGGCATCGACGCGCTTGAGCGCGTGGCGATCCTTGGTCGCCTCCGCAAGGGCGAGTTCGACTGCCTCGTGGGCATCAACCTCCTCCGCGAGGGACTTGACTTCCCCGAGGTGGCGCTCGTCGCGATCCTCGACGCGGACAAAGAGGGCTTCCTCCGCTCCACCACGTCGCTCGTGCAGACCGCGGGCCGCTGCGCGCGCCACGTCAACGGGCGCGTGATCCTCTATGCCGACCACCAGACGGATGCGATCCGCGACCTCCTGCGCATCACGAAGAAACACCGTGACAAGCAGATCGCCTACAACAAGGCGCACCACATCACGCCGAAGAGCGTGAAGCGCGCGATCAACGAGGCCGTCTACGTCTACTCCGAGGCGAAGAAGGCCGAGCGCGCGGCCGTGAACGCGACGCCCGAGAAGTTCGACGTCTCTGAGACGATCGCCGCGCTGCAGGAGGAGATGGTGCAGGCGGCCGACGCCCTCGAGTTCGAGCGCGCCGCCTACCTCCGCGACCAGATCAAGGCCCTCAAGGCGATAAAATAGCGCAAGCTGCGTGGCCGCGAACCGTGTCTCGCCGAATCCTTGGGGACAGTCCCCCTTAAACCTCTCCTTAGCCCTTGGGGACAGTCCCCCTAATCTTCACGACTTCGCCGATCCGGAAAAGCCCGTGCTCGTGAAGCACTGGAAGGTGTCCGGCAATCCCGACATCGCCCAGTTCCACACGGACACCAGGGCGTCCTGCTCCAGAAATAAGAAATAGCGGTCGCGCTTGTCGCGACCGTCAACGGGCAAAGCCCTTGATCAGCGCGAGGTTCGCCTTCACCATCTCTTCCCAGAGGTCGCGGTAGGGACGGTCCGTCACGGAGAGAAGCCCCGTGTTGTAGCTCTCGCCGCCAACGCCCTGGAAGTAGCGTCCAGTGGCGGCCTGGTCGATGAGCGTGAACCACTCCACGCCCACCACGAACCCGAGCTTCGCCGCCTCCGTTACATAGCGACCGTACGCCTTGCCGCGTTCGCGCTGCGTGGGCACGTCGAACGTGAACGGTCCCACGTTCGACTCGCGTCCCGCCGAGTAGAAGAACTCGCTCCAGATCTGCGGCAGGCCGCCGCTCCATTTGTGTACGCGCTGGACGAAAGCCCTGTCGATCTCTCGCGTGTAGTAGTTGACGCTGATCGCGTCAAGGTGCTTCCCGGCGATGCGGCAGAGCGTCTCGTTGTCCGCTGTCGACGGCATCCAGCGGTTGCCGAGCAGGAGGTGGTTGGGATCGCGCGCGCGGAACGCCTTCTCGATCACGCTGTAGTACTTCTCGATGAAATTCTCCGCGAACGCCTCGGCCGACTTCCCGGACGCCGTGAACGCGCGCTTCGCCGCCCAACTGTCGTCAAGCGCCGGCACGGCGCGGACGATCGCCTCGAACGCCTGTTCGTTGTCGAGGAAGTAGCCGATCAGAAGGGGATCCTCCGAATCCGCACGCACGGCATCGAGCGCCTGCTCCACGGACTTCACCGTCTCCGCGTCGAACGGATCGAACATCCCGCGCACGGTCGGGATCTTCTTGATGCCCCAGAACGGGAATTGCCGCACGTACGGGAATGACGCGGCGCGGGCAGCCGCTGGTACCTCGCCGAACGCGCCCATTGAGTTGAAACCCGCCTGGCGCACGCGCGCGATATTCCGCTTGGCCGTGTCCGTCCATTCGTATGAACCGAACTTGCGGACGAGGTTGGCGCGGTAGTGCGAGACGGCGCGCGTGCTCCAGTATGGCTCGTCCGTCTTCCACGCGGCGGTGAAAGGTCCCTCGTGCGGCGGGATCCACTCGAAGGCGTCCTCGCGCCCCGTGACGTCCGTCAAATCGTCGCCGCCGCCGAACACGCACACGCCGAGATGGAAGAACGCGTTGCCGGCCGGGTCGACGAGATAGTGCCGCGCGCCGTGTTTCTCAAGATGGAAGAAGCCGGTCTTCTTCAGGCCGAGCTTCCGCCCCGTGCCCTCCACGCCGCCGAAGGCGTCCAGACGGACGCCCGCGCGCGCGAGGCGTCCGGCGAAGTCAAGCGAACGGTAGAACTTCTTTTCGGCGGCGACGTCCGCCTTCAGCTCCGCCTCGTCCGTGATCTTTCCGGGGAAGTCGCGCGGCGTCTGTCCGAACTTGTCGAGCAGTTTCTTCCGCCCCCGCGCCGGGATGAACGCGTACGTCATCTGCCATTCCTTCGTCTCCGCCGGCAGGAAGATGCGGTACTCGAACGTGTTCCAGTTCCACTTGCGGTTGTCCTGCACCTCGAAGTAAGTACCCACGGGGAAGCCGAGCGTCAGCGTCTCGCCGTTGACGTCCTTCACGGAGATTTCGCGTCCGTTGCCCTTGAACAGCTTCTCGTCCAGCCCGAGCGCGAACGGGAAGGCGCCTTCCTGCGCGTCTACACGCCACGCGCCGCCCTGGATGAAGTTCGGCGGCACGAGCATGGAGAGGAGCATCTGGTTCGACTTCGCCTCTGTGACCGCGAAGTCCACCGCGCCGTCGGATGCGGCGAGCTTCACCTTGCCCGTCTGGCACTTCAGGCGGAACGTACCCGCGACGGGGCAGTCAACAGTGTTACCAGTGTTTTTCTCATCGCATAGATTTCCTTTTGTTGAAAGGAGGTAATTCATAAAACCCTCTTTCGTGGCAGTTGCAGATCAAGCTACTCGGCTTGAAATAAGTTGCATAACTGCAAAAACACAATCAAGGCGTCCACGGCAATGAGTGTAGCAAAAAGCCCGCCGCAGACGCAAGCGGAAAATGTAAATTTCGGGTGTATCATTTCTCCAGCCCGGACAGGCGGCTAGGCAGGTGCCCTGCCGCCGGCTCCGGAAACAAAAAAAGGAGAAAGACCATGGAACACATGGGACAAGACGAAAGACGCCGCATCGAGTTCATGCTCGGCTGCGGGGACAAGGTGGCGGACATCGCAAGGGCGCTGGGGAGGTCGGAGTCGACCATCTCCCGCGATGAATTAGGGGACAGTCCCCAGGAATTCAGTTTAGGGGCTGTCCCCATGAATTACGGGGGACTGTCCCCATGAATTACGAAAGACTAAGTACGGCGAGGGCGCAGGGATTAGGTGCGGCGGGAGACGATGGTGCTGACGGCGAGGTGGGCAGTGGCGAAGGCGAGGGAGAGGTTGTAGCCGCCCGTGGGGCCGTCGATGTCAAGCACTTCGCCGGCGAAGAAGAGCCCCGGTACCTTGCGCGATTCCATC
>ONRL01000156.1 GCA_900320225.1 uncultured Lentisphaerota bacterium | reverse complement strand
GGAAACAGCGCATCGCCTACGCCGCCAACCTTGGTTTCGATCCCCTCGACACCATCTCGCTGCGCGGCGAATGGACCACGAACTTCACGGAAGTCCAAATGCTCGATCTCGATGGCCAGTGGAAGACGGTGCCTGCCGTCAAAACCTCCGAAGGCACGTTGCAGTTGCAGCTCCCCCTTGCCGCGCACCGAGTTGTCATTTTCCGTTTCCTGTAAGAACGATCATGTGATCGCCGTCTGGTCTGGCGGCGAAGCGGCGAGACGCCGCTTCCCCCCAGGGGAGCCATCTATTTCAAGACATCCCACCAGCCGTTCTTGTCGGCGCCGATGCGCCGAATCTCCCCGGCGGCTTGAAGTTCCTTCATCTTCCGGGCAATACTGCTCGATGAAACCTGCAGGATGTCCGCAAGCTCCTCATACGTGATGTACGGATCAGTAGAAAGGTTGCTCTTGATTTGCACTCCCAACGATTCGGAAGAAACATGATTTACACTGTCAGATTTCTGCGATAAACGCAGTAAAACATCAGCTTCCGTACCGTATTCAAGAATTTCGCGCACTCGTTTTTGCAGGAAATCCTCTATTTTGCGTAGTCTGTCCACAGGAAGATTGTAATACTTGTGCCTCTTGAAACGGAACCCCTTCAGTCCCTCCAGGCGTTTTCTCATTTCTTGCGTAATGCCGCCTGCGAAACCAAGCCATTTCTCGTACAGCGCCGGCATGATGTGGCCTATGAATTTTCTCAAATCGCCGAATTCATCATATCGGTGACCGGGTCTGTACATCGCAAGCGAGAAAAGGCCGTAACCATTATCGAATATTGGCGCAGCACTGATGATTTCATTCGTGTCGTTGTCAATGAGATAGCCAAAATTGCCAAGATGCCGGTCGGTATTGAATATCAACGCATCAAAGAAGAATATGTCGGCGAAGCGACTGTCGGCGAGGGCCTCGTCCCTTGACACGATACGTCCGGCAGGGACAAAACCGATCTTGTCGCTGGTGAAAAGCGGGCACGTGGAGCAGAGTCGCCCCTTGAAGTTCTCAAGTTCGTATGGTACATGGTCAAGACCAAGAGCCTCCGCCAATTGCGCCGCATAGAATTCGGAGTATGGCTCAAAACCCGTGTTGGCGGCACCTTCCGTACCGCTCTTGTACAACAGGACGCGGCCATCGCGTCTGCGCCAGCACTTGGCCAACATTCCGTTGGTGGTAAACTCGGGCGAGGACGAAGATTCCTTTCCCGCATCGAACTCGCCTCGGAAACCGCCGGTGAACGCCATCACCGCCAACGTTTTCGAGAACTCGTTGTCGTACAGGTTATAGTCCTTCCACTTGCCGGAGAAGCCATCTGGCACAATCCAATAGACATCATTCAGCGAAAGCCCCTTGCAGATATCAATGATGGCCTTCGTGTCTTTATGGAAGATGCCGAGATTTCCGAGCATCATCTGAATGTAGTGACGGTGCTTCGGCACGATGCGCCGCGTCAGCCACGTCCAGAGCGTTTCGTCGCTGGCAACGCCCTTCATCTCCAGCGGCAGAAACCTCCGTTCCGCGTCGTTCAGGGAGACGACACGAACGCCCTGCGGTTCGACCCATTCGAACCGCAGCAACTCCCTGTCTCTGTGTTTCAGTACCATTGAGCCTTTGCTTATTTTCTGAAGTGTGAGACAATTATACCATAAAATCGCTCCGTGCACGTAAAAACCGATTTGGCATCTCATCGCCTCATTCGGCGCCGCTTCCCCCAGGGGAGCCGATTCGAAGCCGGTAAGGAAAGTAATCAATGGCACGGTTTCTCCAGTTCGACCGCGTGAGTTTCGCCTATCCCGGGATGGCGGAACCGCTGCTGGCCGACGTGACGGCGCACTTCCCCGAAGGGACGTGGACCGGCATCGTCGGCGCGAACGGGGCGGGCAAGACCACGATCCTCAAGCTCGCCGCCGGGGAAATCAGCCCCTCCGGCGGAAGCGTCCGCCAGATTGGAAGGGCGCAGTACGCCGTGCAGCGCACCGACGCGCCGCCGGACGAGTGGGACGACTTCATGGACGCGTGGGATCCTGTCGCGATGGACGTGCGTCGGCAGCTTGGCGTTTCGCCGGACTGGGCCGGTCGCTGGGACACGCTCAGCCACGGCGAGCGCAAGCGCGTGCAGATCGCGATCGCCCTCTGGCACCAGCCCGACGTGCTGGCCCTCGACGAGCCCACAAACCACCTCGACGCGGATGCGAAGCGCGTGCTTCTGGCGGCGCTCAAATCTTTCCGCGGTGCCGGGCTGCTCGTTTCCCACGACCGCGATTTCCTCGACGCGCTCTGCTCGCAGTGTCTGTTCGTCTTCCCGCCGCGCATCGTGATGCGTCCGGGCGGCGTGACGCAGGGCATGGAGCAGGATCGCCTCGAACAGGCGCATGCCCGCGATGAGCACGACTCGAACGCCGGCAAAGCGCGGCGCCTGATGGCGGCGGCGCAGCAGAGGCGCGAGGCCGCCGAGCAGTCCGCCGCGCGGACGAATCGTCTCAAGGCGAAGAAGCTACCGGCGAACGACCACGACGGACGCGCCAAGCGCCAGCTCGCGAAGCTCACCAACAAAGACGGCTGGGGCTTCTCGCAGTCCTCCGCGCTGCGGTCGCGCGCCGCGAAGCTGCTCGCGCCGGACAAGTCGATCCGCGTCGATTACGAGATGGGGTTCTGGCTGGAGGACGCGGAGAAGTCCGCCCGCAACTATGTTGCAGAACTTCCCGCCGGGGAGATCGACCTGGGCGACGGGCGCCGGCTCGTTCATCCGGAACTTTTGATCCGGCCCGATGACCGCATCGCGCTCGTCGGCGCCAATGGGATCGGGAAGTCGACGCTTGTGCGGAAGATCGTGGAACACGCGAACGTGCCGCCGGAGAGGTTGCTGGTCGTGCCGCAGGAGATCGGCGAGGAGGAGTCGCGCGCGATACACGCGGACGTCAAGCGCCTCGACCGAGGTCCGCTCGGCCGCGTGATGACGCTCATCAGCCGGCTCGGTTCGCGTCCCGGGCGGCTTCTTGCGTCGACGACGCCCAGCCCCGGTGAGATCCGCAAGATCCTGCTCGCGCGCGGCGTGGAACGGGGGCCGCACCTGATCGTCATGGACGAACCGACGAACCATCTCGACCTTCCCAGCATCGAATGCCTTGAGAACGCCTTGGCCGAGGCGCCGTGCGCCCTGCTGCTCGTCTCCCACGACGAGCGGTTCCTTGCGCGCCTCACGACCGTGCGCTGGACGCTGGTCCGGGATGGCGATGTCGTGCGTTTCAACGTAACGATGCGATGAAGCGGCGAGAGCGCCGCTTCCCCGAGGTGGTGGCGAGAGTGGCTTCCTTTTGCCCGGCATAACCAATCTCTTGCCCTCGTGGCAGGGGATTTATGGTATACTATTCACTTTACGAGAAAAAGAATGAAAGACGGTAAATTCAGGATACTGGCCATCAACCCCGGCTCGACTTCGACGAAAGTCAGCCTCTTCGAGGATGAGACATCTGTCTTCGAGCGGAAGCTCTTCCACGAAGCGTCCGTGCTTCTGAAGTTTTCGCACGTCAACGACCAGATGCCTTTCCGGCGCGAAGTGATCCTTGACATGCTCAAGGCGGAGGGCGTGGATCCCAATACGATCGACGCGTTCGTCGGCCGCTGCGGCGGAACGCACTCCCAGCCCAGCGGCGTCATACGCGTCGACCAGAACGTCTACGACGACGCCGTCAAGGGCCTTGACGGTTCGGAGCATCCCGCCAAGCTCGGGGTGATGCTCGCGTGGAAGTTCGCGGAGGAGTTCGGGAAGTCCGCCTTCACGCTCAATCCCACGACCGTGGACGAGCTCAACGACTACGCGCGGCTCACGGGCATCAAGGGCGTGTACCGCTTTGCGCACACGCACTGCCTGAACCAGAAGGCCGTGGCCGAGTTCCACGCCGAGAAGATCGGCCGCAGGTACGAGGACTGCAACTTCATCGTTGCGCACATCGACGGCGGCATCACCGTGGCCGCCCACGAACACGGCCGGACGGTGGACAGCAACATGGGCGCGGACGGGGACGGCGCGTACTCCCCCACCCGCATCGGATCGCTGCCGGTCTTGACGGTGCTCAACTACCTGGAGACGCATTCCGCCGATGACCTGCGCCGCCGCTGCACGCGTTCCGGCGGATTCGTCGATTTCTTCGGCACGTCCAACTCCGACACGATCCACGCGCTCGTGGAGAAGGGCGACCGGAAGGCGACGCTCGTCTGGAACACGATGATCTACCAGATCTGCAAGCAGATCGGCGAGATGGCGGTGGTTCTCTGCGGAAAGGTGGACGGCATCCTCCTCACCGGCGGACTCGTCCGCTTCGCCGACCTCGTCGAGTTCATCGAGAAGCACTGCGGGTTCATCGCGCCGGTCAGCGCGTATCCGGGCGAGATGGAGCAGGAGGCGCTGGGGCTCTCCGCGCTCAAGGTGCTGCGCGGGGAACGCACCGCGCTCACGTATACCGGGCGCGACGTGTGGCAGGGTTTTGAAGGCATGGATCTTTGATCCGAAAGGAGACTGGCATGGAAGTGGTGAAGAGAATCAAGGCGAAGGCGCGCGCCTCCGTGAAGCGCATCGTGTTGCCCGAGGGCGACGAACCGCGCACGGTCGAGGCGGCGCGGATCGTCGCGGAGGAAGGCGTGGCGGAGCCAGTTCTGCTCACGCCTGAAATTATCGCACGCGCGGAGAACAAGTCCCGTCTTGACGCATACGCCGCCGCGTTGTACGAACTTCGCAAGGCGAAGGGGCTCACCGAGGAGGCGGCCGCCAAGTTGGTGGCGGATCCGATGTACTACGGGATGATGATGGTCAAGGAAGGCGATGCGGACGGCCTCGTGTCCGGTGCCGTCCATTCCACGGGCGACATGCTTCGTCCGGCGCTGCAGATCATCAAGACCGCGCCGGGGATGAAGCTCGTCTCCTCCGCTTTCCTGCTGGAGAGCCCGTTTGCGCAGTTCGGGGAGAACGGACTTCTTGTCCTGGCGGACTGCGTGGTGAACCCGTGTCCGAACGCGGAGGAGCTTGCGAACATCGCGGTGGCGACGGCGAACACCGCCCGCGCGCTCTGCGACTTCGCGGAGCCGCGCGTCGCCCTGCTGTCGTTCTCGACGAAGGGCAGTGCGGAGCACGAGCTCGTCGAAAAAGTGCGCAAGGCGACCGAGCTGGCCCATGCCCTCGCGCCGGACCTTCTTCTTGACGGAGAGCTGCAGCTGGACGCCGCCCTCGTTCCGGAGGTGGCGGCGATCAAGGCGAAGGGGAGTCCCGTGGCCGGGCGCGCGAACGTGCTCATCTTCCCGGACCTGCAGGCGGGCAACATCGGCTACAAGATCGCCCAGCGCCTGGGCGGCGCGTCGTGCTTCGCCGTTCTCCAGGGGCTTGCCGGCCCCTGCAACGACCTTTCTCGCGGCTGTTCCGTCGAAGACATCGTGAACACCATCGCCGCCACGGCCGTGCAGGCCGGGCGATGAAAAAAAGAAAATGTGCGTGTCAGACGGGGGGCGTATGATTGCCTAGCATTCATGTCGGGCGATGGTGCTCGATGGAAACAGAAAGTTGAGGCGAATCATGAACACGAAGAAAATCTTAGTTATGGCTCTTGCGCTGACAACCGCGACGTGCACGTTCGCGCGGGGGCATCACCACCACCACCATCACAGCGGGCTTGGCCTCGCGGCGGGCATCGTCGGCCTGACGGCGGCAACGGTCGCACTCGCGCATGACATCGTCGCCCCCGATCCCGTGGTGGTCGCCCCGGCCCCGGTCGTGGCGCCTGCACCTGTGGTGGTCACTCCTCCTGCGGTGGTCGCGCCCCAGACGGTCGTCGTCACGCCCCCGCCCGTGGCCTATCCGGCCCCGGTCGTCTATCCGCGCCCCTACCACTATCCGCACCGTTATCGACGCTGGTAGCGGTCCAGGTGCGAACCTTGTTCGAATCGGTACAGCCCTCGCGCCCTCTACGCGCGAGGGTTTGTTCTTTGTTTGCGGCACGCGCGGGGCGCGTCCTCCTACCGGGGCGGGAGGTGTTGGAGGAGGGCTTCGCAGCCCGTGATGACGTCGGAATAGGTTGCCTCGAAGTCGTCCGTGTACCACGGGTCGGCCACGTCGCGGTCGATGTCCGCGAAGTCAAGCAGCTTGCGGCACTTCGCCATGCCGTCCGGACCGAGCAGACGCCACAGGTCCGCCATGTTGGCACGGTCCATGCCGATGATCAGATCGTATCCGGATGCCCGCGCGGCCGAAAGGAGCCACGCGCGGCGCGGCGTGAACGGAACGCCGTGCCGCGTCAATTCGCGCTTCGTGCCGTAATGCGTGTCGCTGCCGATTTCGTCCGTGTGCAACGCGGCCGACTCGACCCACACGTCGTTCCGTCCCGCCTTCGCAAGCAGGTCCTTCATCACGAACTCGGCCATCGGGCTTCGGCAGATGTTTCCATGGCAGACAAACAGGATTTTCATGTCCATCATTATATCAAATCCGCGTTCGCGCGGGAGCGTCCCTCC
The DNA here is from genome assembly GCA_900320225.1 of uncultured Lentisphaerota bacterium. Classification (GTDB taxonomy): domain Bacteria; phylum Verrucomicrobiota; class Kiritimatiellia; order RFP12; family UBA1067; genus RUG572. The sequence goes on along the minus strand of ONRL01000156.1, from coordinate 8,835 downwards.
TCTCCGCGGGTGGTTTTTGTGAAAACGAAAAGTGAAAATACCCCCTTGCGTGGGCGTGGGGGTTTTGATATACTACCCTCGTTTTCACCTCTATGGGCTCATCGTTCATCGGTTAGGACCTCGGACTGTCGATCCGAAGAGGGGAGTTCGATTCTCCCTGAGCCCGCCACTATCAAACGCCGCAAGGCGTCTTTTTTTTGCCCTGCTCCCCGAACCACGAACCACGAACCACGAATCACGAAACTGTGGTATAATGTGCGGCATGGAAAAACTCAAGATGGCAATGGTCGGTGGCGGCGTGGGCGCCTTCATCGGCAAGGTTCACCGCGCGGCCGCGCGGTTCAACGGAGACGTGGAGTTCGTGGCGGGCGCGCTGAGTTCGGATCCCGCCCGCAGCCGCGAGCAGGGCGTGCAGCTGGGGCTCGTCCCCGCGCGCGCGTACGGCACCTGGCAGGAGCTGATCGCCGGCGAGAAGGCTCTCCCCGCCGGCGTGCGCGCCGATTTCGTGACCATCTGCACGCCGCCGGCCCCGCACCTCGAAATCGCGAAGGCGTGCCTCGAGGCCGGGTTCCACGTGATGTGCGAGAAGCCGATGACGCGTAACGCCGCCGAGGCCGAGGAGCTGGCCGCGTGCGTGGCGCGCACGCGGCGCGTGTTCGGCCTCATGCACCCGTACGTGGGCTATCCGACCGTGAAGCTCGCGCGCGACCTCGTCGCCCGCGGCGACCTCGGCCGCGTGGCGAAGGTCGTGGTGCAGTACCCGCAGGGCTCCTTCCGCCGCATCGACTGGACGAAGCCGCTCACCCGCCGCCAGAAGTGGCAGCGCGATCCGCGCGTGCACGGCATCTCCGGCTGCATGTCCGACATCGGCGTGCACGCCGCGAACCTCCTCGAGTACGTGTCGGGACTGAAGATCCGCGAGGTGCTGAGCGACATGGCGCGTTTCACGCACGGTCCGCTGGACGACGATGGCGCGGCGCTCCTGCGCCTGGAGAAGGGCGCGCGCGGAATCCTGCTCGCCTCGAAGATCGCGACCGGCGAGGACAATGGCCTGCGCATCCGCGTGTACGGCGAGAAGAAGGCGCTCGCCTGGCGCGAGGACGAGCCGGAGACGCTGACGATCACGAGCCCCTTCGCGCCGGCGGAGACCTGGCGGCGCGGCGCCGCCTACGTGGCGGCCGTTTCCGCTGCGGCCGCGCGCGCCACGCACCTGCCCGCCGCCCACCCCGAGGGCCTGCACGAGGCGTTTGCGAACCATTACCGCAATTTCTGCGACACGATCCGCGCGCGGCAGGCGCGCCGCCGCCCCACCGAGCTGGAACTTGATTTCCCCGACGTGCAGGCGGGCGTGCGCGGCATGCGGTTCGTGGAGGCGATGGTCGCCTCCGCGCGTGACGGCAATACCTGGAAGAAAGTCTAAGGAGGTCTGAAATGAAGAAGATCATCGGCATGATGGCGTGCGCGCTCGCGGCGTGCGCGTGTGTGGCGGCGGCGGAACAGCGCTGGCGCGACGACCTGTGGCTCGGGCGCGGCGGGTACTGGCGCGCGCGCGTGGGCGTGACGGTGGAGAACACGTCCGACGAGGCGTGGGAGGGACGGAGCGTGTCCGTGCCGCTCGCGAAACTGCCGCTTGCCGGCGCGCGCGTGGAGGAGATCCGCCTCGTCGATGCGCGCGGCGTGCAGCTGGAGTATGGCGTGTGGAACGGACATTCCGAGTTCGTCACCGAGGGCCCCGTGCCGTCCGACGGCACGTTCGTGATTCCCGTGGTGTGCGGCGCGCACGGCACCGCCGAGTTCCAGATCTACTACGACAACCCGTCGGCGTGGGGCCTCGCGGATTTCTGGAAGGAGCGTCCTGTGCAGCTGCTCAACGGGAGTTTCGAGAAGGGCACGGCGGAGTGTCCCGAAGGCTGGCAGCGGATTGCGCCCGACGCGCAGCACCGTCTCTCGGTCGACACAGCGGCCTACGCGGGCGCGCGCTGCATCAAGGCCGTGGCGGACGCCGGCGCGCAGCCTTCGTGGTTCAACTATTCGCAGAGCGGCCTCCCCGTACGTCCCGGCGAGCGCATCACGCTCCGCGTCATGGTGCGCGCGGAGGGCGTGAAGGGCTCGGCGGGCTGGTACGTCCACGCCGGCCACGAGAAGAAGAGCGATGTGCTCAACCGCGTGTTCAGCGCCGGGAACGGCACGTTCGGCTGGAAGAAGCTGGAGATGAAGGTGACGATCCCGCCGGACTGCACGAAGATGACGGTGGGCAGCGTGTTGCGCGGCACGGGCGCGGCGTGGTATGACGCCTTCGAGCTTGAACGCGAGACGCCCCTGCCGGAGCCGAAGGTGTCGGTGGCCGCGCCGGAGCGCCTGGACGTGCGCGAGATCGGCGCGGACGCGCCGTGGCTCGCCGCGAAGCCGGGCGAGGGCGCGTGGCAGTACCGCGTGCCCGTGCGCGCGGCGAACTTCACGGACGAGGCGCAGGCCCGGACGCTGAGCGCGTGCTCCCTCACCGCGGCGCTGCGCGCGACGCGCTCCCCGGAGTACACGCTCACGTTCAACGGAAACGAACTGCGCACGTGCCGCCTCGGCGACCAGCTGCTCTTCAGCTGCGACCTGCCGGCGCGGAGCATCTCCACGTTCTACCTCTACGTGCGGAGCGGACGCGGCGGCGCGGAGGAGAAGCCGGAGGAGCTGAAGAGCGCGCTTGGCAGCGCGATCCCCTCCGACCAGGTGCTCGTGAAGCGTCCGCGCCTCGGCAACGCCCAGGTGTTCGAGGACCTGCTGAACAGTCCGGCGAACCTCGTGAAGAACCCGAGCTGGGAGGCGGGCGCGTCGGGCTGGGACAGCGGCACGAGCAAGCCCGGCGGCATCCGCTACGAAGTGGCGACGGAGGGCGGACGCTTCGGGAAGGCGTTCGCGAAGACGGAGATCCCGAGCACGGTGCGTCCGAACTGGAACGGCTGGCGCCAGACGGTCAAGGTGAAACCCGGCCACACGTACCTCTACGGCGCGTTCATCAGCGGCGACGACCTGCAGACCGCCGCGACCGTTCACGTGCACCAGCGCACGGCGAAGGGCGCGCTTGCGCGCGGCGGAATGATCGCCGCCGGACGCGGCGTGAACGGCACGGTGCCGTGGACGCCGGTGTTCAGCACGGCGCGCGCGTCGTTCGACCTGCAGCTGACGATGAACGGCGCGGGTACGGTGGCGTACGACGGCGTGCTGGTGGCCGAATACGCGGCGGCGCGCACGGGCGACCCCGAGTTCCCCGCGTCCGCAGAGGGCGGTGCTCCGCTGCGCGTCGTGCAGGTCGACCCCGTGGTGAAGGTGTTCCGCGAGACGCCCGTGAGTGCCGTGTGCGGCGACACCGCCGCCGCGTTTGCCATCTCCCTCGCGCGCAACGAGACGGAACCCCTGCAGCTCGCCGTGCGCACGTCGCGCGACGTGGCCGACCTCTCGGCGCAGGTGGAGCTGCCCGCGCCGCTGAAGGCCGAGGTGGGGCGCGTGCGCCACGTGCCCGTGGACCATCCCACGTCGTACTACAGCTGCACCACGCCCGCATGGGAGCTGCGCTATCCGCGGAACGCCGGCTCCTCCGACGGCTGGAGCGGCTGGTGGCCGGACCCGATCGACCCCGTGGTGGGCGGTCCTGCCCCGGCGAACGAGACGCAGCCGTTCTGGATCAACGTGACGGCGGGCACCGACGTGCCGCCCGGCACGTACACGGGGAAGATCACGTGGAAGGCGGACGGCGCTGTCGTGCGCACCGACACGTTCTCGGTGAAGGTGTGGAACTTCACGCTCGACGCGCGGCCATCGTTCCCCGCGATCTACGACCTGCGCATCGGCGGGCAGTGGAAGGACATCGGCGCGACGTCCGACGAACGGCGCGAGAAGTTGTGGGCGTTCCTCGCCGAGAAGAAGTGCTGTCCGGACAGGCTGGGCCGCGAGTTGAAGTTCAAGAAGGGCGCGGACGGCACGGTGACGGCCGACTTCACGGAGTACGACGCCGCCGCTTCGCGCTACTTCGACCACTACCGCTTCCCCGTCTCCTACATGCCCGGCTGCTTCTACTGCTTCGGATGGGCGATGCCGCCGAAGGCGTTTCTCGGCGAGAATCCCTACGAGGGCGAGTGGCCGTACGAGGGCGCGGACTGGACGAAGCTGCGTCCAGCCTACAAGAACCTCTACCAGCAGGCGCTGCGCCTCTACTGGAACCACATCAAGGAGAAGGGCTGGGCGGACAAGCTCGTGCTGTACATCTCCGACGAGCCGCACTTCAGCCGCTCGAATGTGGTCCAGCAGATGAAGGCGTGCTGCGCGATGATCCACGAAGTCGACCCGAAGATCCCGATCTACTCGAGCACGTGGCGGCACTGCCCCGAGTGGAACGACTCGCTCGACGTGTGGGGCATCGGCCACTACGGCTGCTTCCCCGTGGACGAGATGAAGGCGCGCGTGAAGGCGGGGAACCGGATCTGGTGGACGACGGACGGGCAAATGTGCACGGACACGCCGTACTGCGCGGTGGAGCGCCTGCTGCCGCACTACGCGCGCGCGTTCGGCGCGGACGCCTACGAGTTCTGGGGCTGCACGTGGCTGACCTACGATCCGTGGAAGTTCGGCTGGCATTCCTACATCCGCCAGTCGGATACGCCCGGCAAGACGTACTGGGTGCGCTACCCGGCGGGCGACGGCTTCCTCATCTACCCGCCGCACGAAGGCGGCACGGAGCCGGTCTCGACCATCCGCTTGGAGGCGGCGCGCGACGGCGTGGAGGACTACAACTACCTCGTGCTGCTCGACCGCATGGCGTCGGGCGCGGGCGCGCGCGCGGCCGAGGCGGCGCGGCTCGCGGGCGAGTTCCGCGCGCTCGTCTCCATCCCGAACGCGGGCGGACGCTACTCCACGCGCATCCTGCCGGAGCCCGAGAAACTGGCGTCCCTGCGCCTGCGCGCGGGTGAATTACTCAGTCAACGGTAAATCGCGCTTCCATTTTCGCCCAGATAAGGGTATAATTTATATCACCATTCACACCCAAGGAGGTTTTATGAAGAAATTGATAACGGCCCTGTCGATCCTGTGCGCGTCCTTCGCGCTCCAGGCGGCGTATTCGGACTACTATGTCATGTTCTCGGTCTGCGCGCCCGGACAGATCCCGATCGCGAAGTCGTCCATTAATGGCGTTCGCCTGCATCTCATCTACGGCGACGTCCAGAACCTCAACGGCTTCGACTTCGGTATCGGCTGCGGCCGCGTGCGCGAGCACATGAACGGTCTCCAGATCGGCGGCGGAAACGTTGTGGGAACGGACATCGCGGGCGCCCAGCTCGGCTTCGTCAACCTCGCGGATGGCGACATGGCCGGTTTCCAGTTCTCCCTCTGGAACGACGTGCGCGCGAACGGCGCCGGTTTCCAGCTCGGCGTGTGCAACACGGCAGGCGACTTTGACGGTCTCCAGCTCGGCCTCGTCAATTGGGCGAACACGATGACGGGTCTGCAGATTGGTCTCCTGAACTTCATCGACGACGACCGCTTCCTGTACGTGTTCCCGTTCGTGAACGGGCGCTTCTGATCTATGGACGAGACAAAGGAGTCCGACACGAGCCGGCATTTTCTCCGGCAGTGGATTGAGGAGGACCATGCCGCCGGGCGCACCGGCGGCACGGTCGTCACGCGTTTCCCGCCCGAGCCGAACGGCTACATCCACATCGGCCACGCGAAGGCCGTGTGCGTGGACTTCGGCATGGCGAAGCTCTTCGGCGGCGAGTGCCACCTGCGCCTGGACGACACGAACCCGGCGAAGGAGTCGGACGAGTACGCCGAGAACATCAAGAACGACATCCGCTGGCTCGGATTCCAGTGGTCGGGCGCCGGCGACTCCGGCGAGCCCGGCTTCTACAACGCGTCGAACATGTTCGACGCGATGTACCAGATCGCCGAGGAGCTGATCCGCCGCGGCCAGGCCTACTGCTGCAACCTCACGCAGGACGAGTGGAAGGAGTACCGCGGCGTGCCCGAGAAGCCCGGCCGCCCCTCGCCGTCGCGCGACACGGACCCCGAGCGCAACCTGCGCATCTTCCGCGAGATGCGCGACGGAAAGTACGCGGACGGCGAGTGGTGTCTGCGCGCGAAGATCGACATGGCCTCGCCGAACATCCACTTCCGCGATCCCGTCATCTACCGCATCCGCCACGTGTCGCACTACCACCTGGGCGACAAGTGGTGCATCTACCCGATGTACGATTTCGCGCATCCGATCGAGGACGCCCTCGAGGGCGTGACGCATTCCATGTGCACGCTCGAGTTCGAGGTGCACCGTCCGCTCTACGACTGGGTGGTGGACCGCATGGACGAGCAGGGTCTCCTCGTCGTGCGCAACGGCGTGAAGATCCGTCCGCAGCAGCGCGAGTTCGCGCGCCTCAACATCACGTGGACCGTGATGTCGAAGCGCCTGCTCCTGCAGCTCGTCACGGAAGGGCACGTCTCCGGCTGGGACGACCCGCGCATGCCGACGGTGTGCGCGATGCGCCGCCGCGGTTTCACGCCGGGCGCGATCCGCGAGTTCTGCGACCGCGTGGGTGTGACGAAGGTGGAGAGCGAGTCGGATCCCGCACTGCTCGAATGGTGCGTGCGCGAGGAGCTGAACCGCACCGCCCTGCGCCGCATGGCCGTGCTCGACCCCGTGAAGCTCGTGATCGAGAACTTCGAGGGCACGCGCGACGTGGAGGTGCCGAACAACCCGCTCGACGAGTCCGCCGGCACGCGCAAGGTGCCGTTCTCGAAGGAAGTGTGGATCGACCGCGCCGACTTCATGGAGGTGCCGGAGAAGAAATTCTTCCGTCTCGCGCCGGACCGCGAGGTGCGTCTGCGCGGCGCGTGCATCGTGAAGTGCACGGGCGTGGAGAAGGACGCCGACGGGAAGATCACGACGATCCGCTGTACGTGGGACGAAGGGTCGTGGGGCGGCAATCCGTCCGACGGCCGCAAGGTGAAGGGCACGATCCACTGGGTGGACGTCGCGACCGGCGTGAAGGCCGAGGTGCGTCTCTACGACCGACTCTTCACCGTGCCGGATCCGCTGCGCGACGGTTCGGACGGTTTCCTGAAGTACCTGAACCCAGATTCGCTCAAGACCGTCACCGCCTACGTGGAGCCGGCTCTCGCGACCGCCGCGTCGGGCGAGAGGTTCCAGTTCGAGCGTACAGGCTACTTCGTGGTCGATTCAAAGGATTCCAAGCCCGGCGCGCCCGTCTTCAACCGCACGGTCACGCTGAAGGACGGCTACAAGCCGGCCTGACGGCCTCCCCTGCGGGAACAGCCGCGCTCCTGCGCGGCCGTATGGAGAGCCGCCATCTTGGCGGCGGGAAGGTCGCAGCTTGCTGCGACCACCGATTCGGTCGCAACAAGTTGCGACCCCGCATGGTAGGGCCCGCTCGCCGAGCGGGCCGTTGGTAGAGGCGGCGTTCCATCGCCGCCCGCCATCCGCCGAAGCGGCGAGAGACTGTTGTATGCATTTCGTTACAACTTTTTTACAGTTTACCGGGTTCCGTAAATCGGTTGGAGATGGTAACATTTTGGGGTCAGGACGAATAGGAAAGGAACGACCCGATGAATAAAGCAGAGCCGTCCGGCGGAATCGACTCCCAGGTCCAGATGGAGCCCGCCGCGAATCAGATTGTTGTCTATCAGCCGAACGAGACCGTCCGGCTGGATGTTCGTCTTGAAAACGAGACCGTGTGGCTGACGCAAAGTCAGATGGCGACTTTGTTTGGATGCAGCTCGGACAACATTGGTTTGCATTTGAAGAACGTCTATGCCGTGGGAGAATTGGCACGTGAATCAACTACCGAGGATTTCTCGGTAGTTCGCATGGAAGGATCTCGGCAAGTAAGACGTAAGGTCACTTGCTACAACCTTGATGCCATAATTTCTGTAGGGTATCGCGTTAATTCTATATTGGGGGTAAAGTTCCGGCAATGGGCTACGAGCGTATTGAAAGATTATCTGCTACGCGGTTATTCGGTGAATGCGCGATTAAACCAGCTAGAAGACAAGATGGATCGTCGGCTTACCAAGACTGAAGCGGATGTAGCCGAATTGAAGGACAAGGTTGATTTCTTCGTGCAGACGCAGACACCGCCGTTGCAGGGCGTGTTCTACAACGGCCAGCTGTGGGACGCCCGGGCGCTAGTGCTTTCACTTGTTTCTCGCGCGAAACGATCTCTGATCCTGATCGACAACTGGGCGAACACGGAGGTACTCGACCTCTTCGCGAAGAAACGCAAGGGCGTGCGGCTCACCATCTTCACCTCGGAGCATTACGACAAGAAGCACGTGCCCAATCGCAAGATTTCCCCCGCCGACGTCGCGACCTTCAACGCGCAGTACCCGAAACTCGCAGTCCGCTACAACGAAACCTTCCACGACCGTTTCCTCATCATCGATGACAAGGAGCTCTACCTCATCGGCGCATCGCTCAAAGACCTCGGCTCCAAGTGCTTTGCTTTCACAAAGCTCGCCCCTACTGCAATTCGCGGCCTTAAGAAATTGGCATTTCATCCCGTCTCGTAGAACGGACTGCCCGCCCGTTCATCTGCGCCCTACGCCGCCAAGATGGCGGCTCCCCATGCGGGAGGGCCGCGCTCCTGCGCGGCCGCTAACTGGGAAAGCCGCCTTCCAGGCGGCGGGCGTGGCCACATTTGTTGCTTTTCGCAAGTGCCAAAACAGGTCTGACCTGTTTTGGCATGCCGCCCGCAAAACTAAACGCAAGTCTGAAAGGATAAACGCAAGTTGCAGAAGTGATTGCAAGTCCTTGAAATACTGTATGCAAGTTTTTGTGTC
>ONRL01000155.1 GCA_900320225.1 uncultured Lentisphaerota bacterium | reverse complement strand
ACGCTCGGCATCCCGGCAGCGACAAGCGCGGCCCTCCCGCATGGGGAGCCGCCGTCCCGGCGGCTCGCCGGCAGCCGCAACGGCGGCGGCAACGGCTCGCTGATCGTCCTCTCGCCCTGCGTCGGCTGGCGGTGCCAATACCACGGCTACGGGTACGACGGGCTCGGCTATTCCGACGAGGACGGCTACTACGAGGAATCCTACTACCCGCTCGACTCGAAGTGCCTGCGCAAGGCGTGGCACCGCAGCTGGGATGCGGACGGCGACGGCTGGACGCACGGCGACTGCGAGATGCTCGTCTCCTCCGGAGTGGAAGAGGGCGACGTGGTCACGTCGGATGTCTCGGGCGATCAGGGCAAGGTCTACGTGGACGGCGTGGAGGTGTGGTCGGGCACGGTGGAGCACGTGTACGACGACGCCGGCGGCGGGAACGGCGACAGAGGGTACGAGGAGGACTTCCTCGGCGACACGTGCGACAGCTGTGATTCCGGCTGCACGGACGGTACCTGCAACGACTTCGAGGGCGCGTCGCTTGACTCGCTCAAGTTCCGCATCCCGCTCGGCCAGCCCGTGAAGGGGCAGGTGGCCGGCTTCGCGTGGTTCTCGACCGACGATCCGCTTTACATCTCCAAGAACACGTTCCAACGCGACCTCCGCATCGAGAACATTGCGCACGGCGTGCGGATCACGATCTACGACGCCGCGCAGACGCTGGAGCACACGTGGGAGATCTGGAACGTGGAAGGCAACCCCGAACAGGTGCGCCTCAAGAAGATCAGCCGTCTCGACAACGTCATGTCCGACGAGACGTTCATATACGACTCCGGCGACTGGATCCGCTTTGACAACGTCGCCGAGATCGGCACGCGCCTCTCCTCCTCCGGCGACTATTCCGTCTGGGGCGACAACGCCGTGACGGAGACGCGCACGACATACGACGCGGCGGGCGGTTCGCTCGGGACCATCATCACGGTGAAGCGCCGCGTTGGCGAGTGCGGCAGCGCGGTCCTTCGCGAGACGTACCGCGAGGAGAACGACGGCTGGAACGTGACGTGGTCGCAGGCCGACTACTGGGACGACCCGCGGCATTCGGGACGCCACGGCCAGCCGCGCCTCGTGTGGGGCAACGCCCGCGCGTGGGAGTACGCGGACTACGACGAGAACGGACACGAGACCCTGCGCGTGACGCAGAGGGGCGACGCCGCCGTGCCGGCCGAATTCCCGCATGTCGTCTCCAACGTGCTGTACGGCGCATCCGCGCTCGCCAACGCCTTCGTGGCCGTGCGCGGCTACGAGCCGCCGGACGGCGACTCCTGCCACGACGACGACGTGGCGAAGTGGCGCACGGAGACGCGCTACGTCGTGACGAACGGCACGCCCACCCTCACCGCCCGCACCCTCGTGCGCTACACCCGCCTGACCCGCGACGGCTACGCCGCCATCAAGCGCGAAACCTGGCGCACTGGGACAACGGGCGTCTCGCCCGTTGACGCCTACTCCTACGAGATCACCTACGCCTCCACGGGCATCGGCACGCCGCTCCTCATGCGCGGCGCGGTTGCCGAATCCCTTTCCGAGGATGGCATTCTCACGGTCAACGCCTACTCGCTCGCGGGCAATGCGCTCACCTGCACGTCGCGCCGCTACGGCCCGTCCCCGTCGTCCCCATCGTCCTCATCGTCCCCATTCCCCACCTATGAGGTCGTTGAGCGCAACGCCTCCTACGGCACGGCCCTCCGCCGCACCACGCGCCTCACGGCAAGCGACACGATCATCGCCGACGAGCAGTCGGTCTACGACGACCAGAACCGCCTCCGCTCGACCACCTACTTCGACGGCACTTCGCTCACGAACGCCTACTCGTGCTGCCGCCTCCTGTGGCGGAGTGACCGCCAGGAGCGCAAGACCCTCCGCTCCGCCCAGACCGGCACCGACCACCTCTACAACGCCACCGAGGATATCTGGATCACCAACCTCACCGCCTCTACGAACCACGAACCACGAACCACGAACCACGCTTTCCGCGTCACGCAGCACTTCTACGACGCCCTTGGCCGCGAGACGAACACGGTCATCTACGCGGGCACCACGCCCGGCGAGGCGGCGGTGCCCATCGGGGAAGCGGCACTCCTGCCGCTTCAGCACCCGGAAGGGTTGCAACTAATCGCGACCGTCACCACCACCTACCCCTGCGGCGGCTCCTCCTACTCCGTCCGCACCGACGAGCGCGGCGCACAAACAGTCGCCGAAACCTTCCACGAACCCGGCTACACCGAGCAAACCTCCTACACGGCCACCAACTACACGGAGGTGTTGCGCACCACCACCCGCACCTGCCACGGCGGCGGCTCCTCCACCCGCCGCGCATGGATGGATGTGGCGGCGGCGCCCTCGCCGTCGCAAAAATGGACCGAGGAGCGTCGCTTCACCGAATACGCCCCCAACGGCCACCGCGTCGACTACGTCGTCACGACCTCCTCCGACCATCCCGCCGTCACCAACTCCGTCTCCACCTACGACCTCCTCGGCCGCCTCGTCACCACCGCCGTCCCCGCTGGGGGAAGCGGCGTCCCGCCGCTTCAATCCGGCTCCGGCTGGCTCGTCACCTCCAACGTCTACGACGGCGCCACCTCTCGCATCCTCACGACGACCAAGACGGGCAGCCAGCCCGTGAACTACGCCTACGACGAGCTCGGCGAACGGATCGGCATGATTCAGGGTACGCGCTCCGTCTGGAACAGGACGACATACGAGACAATCAGCCAAGATGTCTACCGCGTCGTCACGTCCGTGCGCATGACGGGCTCGACCACGAACGCGGTCCGAATCCAGAAGACGCAGCTCACCGGCCTCTCCAATTCCTGCCGCCGTCACACGATAACCCTGACTGGGAACGCCGCCATCTTGGCGGCGACTGGGACAACGGGCGTCTCGCCCGTTGAAAACGGCTCCGTCACTGACACGCTCACCTCCTACGATCCCGACACGGGCATTGAAACAACCATGTCTCGGACGGACGGCCAGACGCCCGTCGTGACTCGCTCCCTCCACGGCATTCCGATCGAGCAGACGACACGCGACGAGCGGAGTGTCCTGTTCTACGACGCCTTCGGGAGGAACGTGGCCAACGTCTATGAGAATGTGGCGACGGGCGCGACGAACAGGACGGAGTCCATTGAGTACGACTTGTCCGGCAATGCCGTTTGCCGAGCGGTGGACCACGGCGCGGACGGCGTGGCCGTTGCGACGGCGGAGTACGACATGTTCAACCGCGAGGTGCGCCGGACGGACGCGCTGGGGCATGAAACGGTGACGCATTACGATGCGCTCGGCCGACCCGTCTTCACGGGCGGTGACGCCTATCCGATCAAAGTCGGCTACGACACGCAGGGCCGCAAGACGAGCAGTTCCACCACCCGCGACGATGGTGCGATCTGGGACGTGACACAATGGGAGTTCAATCCTGCGAGCGGACTCAACACGGCGAAGCAGTACGCGAACGGCTCGCGCATCTCCTACGACTACACCGACAACGGGCAGAAGACCCGCACCACGTGGGCGCGCGGCGCGTGGAAGCAGAACGTCTACAACGAGCGCAACCTCGTGAGCGGCACGACCTACTCGGGGACGGTCACGCCGTCTGTCGCGTACGCCTACGCCGATTCGGACAAGCTGACATCCGCCACGCTCTCGGATGGTACATCCTACGCCTATGCATACGACGACGCCCTGCTGTGTACGAACGAGACTGCGACAATCGCTGAAGACAACTTCACGATTACGCGCACGTACGACACGTTTCAGCGCAATGAGGAAACGGCGGTCAGTATCACAAACGTCCGCCATGCCGCGAAGGTTCGTCTCTACGATTCTGAAAACCGCGTGTGCGGCTACGCGATCACCAATTCGCTTGGGCGCGGCTTGAACGTATCCTTCCGCTATGATGGCTCGTACCTCACGAACATGGTCTACGCATTGCCGAACGGAAACCAGTTCGCCCTTAATCTCTCACGGAAAGTCTCTCGTCAGGATCTCGTCACGCTTCGAGAGTATTCCTTCGGGGCGCAGTCCGTTTACTGGTACTCCACGGACTACGATCTCATCGGGCGTCCGACGAACGCGACTGACTCTGTCTCGCTCATGCGCGATTGGTCGTACAACAACCGCTCCGAACTTGCCGCCGCGTCAATCGGTACGAACCTCTACGGCTACTCCTACGACACTATCGGCAACCGTCTCTGGTCTGCGGCAAATCTCGCCACGAATACCTACATTGCCAACGCCCTCAATCAGTATACGTTGGTAGGGCGCGCTGCCCCCAGCGCGCCGCAGACAACCTTCGCCTACGACGCCGACGGCAACATGACGCGCGACGACAGGTTCTTGTATTCCTACGATGCGGAGAACCGTCTCCGGTCGGTAACCTCAAGGTCAATGACCAACGGCGCCCTCCGCGTGCTGAACGCCTACGACCACCGCAACAGGCGAATCCGCAAGACCGTCCAGCGGCTTTCCGTCTCCGTCGCGCAGCCGCCCGCGTTGCCTATTGAGATCCGGGAGTGGCAGACGCTTGAGGCCCATACCTTCGTCTGGGACGGCAACAACATCGTCCTGGAGAAGGTCGAGTTCGCCGACGGCACAACCAGAACGTTCGAATACTTCTGGGGCTTGGACAAGTCCGGCACGGAGCAGGGCGCGGGCGGCGTCGAGGGCCTGCTGGCCGTTTCGATGGACGGCATATTCTACATCCCGTACTACGACCACAACGGTAATATCGTCCTCTACATTTCTGAGACTGGTGCGACAGCCGCGCAGTACACCTACGACCCCTGCGGCAATATCATTGAATCTTCCGGTCCCCTCGCTGACGCGTTCTCCTTTGGTTTCAGCACGAAGTACCACGACCGCGAGATCGGCATGATCAGCTATCAAGAGCGCGTCTATTCTCCAGTCCTCGGCCGCTGGCTCAATCGCGATCCCATCGAAGAGAAAGGCGGCATGAACGTATACGGTTTTTGCGGTAATGATCCTATTGGGCAAATCGATCTGCTCGGGATGGAAGTAAGAAGTGCATTAGCACCCACGAAATGTTCCGAGAAAGACATTGACGCAGAAGCCAGAAAAATCCTTGTAACTGCTGTTGCACTGACTCAACAGGGAAGACCACCTTTAGAACATTATGGGAATTTGTGTTGCGCATGCAAGGGTGGAAAATATGAAGTAAGTGTTACGGGTCCTATCCCTGGTAAGATAGTTGTTAGCCAGTCACGATATGGAGGCCTTTGGTCTAAACAGGAAACTCCAGCGAGTTTTCCTGATGATCCGAAAATCCAGTGCCCTAAAGGTTCGCGAAGAGTGGGATATTACCATACGCATATCTCGGGCCGAAGTTTCTCGGAAAATGATTTGGATGTTCTTGAAGCGAGAGACCATCGATATTACGTTTCGCAAGACGGGAAAAGGATTGAAAAGGCAATTCCGCAAAGAGAATACAATTCAATGCCAAATGTAATCGTACCCGGAGGTCTCCCCGTGAGACCCGTTGTTGTCATTCTAAAATGAGGGCAAGGAGTTATGAAAATGCATGTTGGACTTGTTTATGTGATTACGCTGTGTTGCCTCTGCATGTCAAGCAATACAACAGTAGTGGCCGTATCTCCTTGTAGGAGAAATGCCGAAATGATTTCCTTCAGTGATGCTTATTTTACAAGTCGCGCATTCATAGGTCAAAGAATAAGGTGCAGCGGAGTGTTAAAAAAGATCAAATATGGTCCGCTTGTTTTAGAGCCCGTTGAAGGCGTGATGCGGGAAGACGAACACATTGTCCACGCTAATAAATGGAAGTTTATCGGCATACACCGATGTGATGGGTCAGGGGAACATTGCCACTGTAATGAAGATGGGACATTTGGACAGCGGTTGGATGGGAAAAACGTCACCGTTGAAGGTGTGTTATCGGAGTCGGCGGCAACTTGTTCTATTGCTAGTGAAGATTTTCTGTCACCAGCTTTGTTTGGTTGCAAAATTACAAATGTCGGTGGTTCTTCAGATACGAACAACGTTGTTCCAGCCGAGAAGCAAGGTATACCGTATGTGTCGCCCTGCCGTGAGTTCAAGGTTACTATCTACCTGACAAACGGCGGGCGCTACATGATTCACTACTACAGTGCTGTACTTTGGATGGCATACGTTGGCCCAGATCGTCTCGCATATATTACGAGGCCGTTTCCGCTCTACCCTCAACTGGCAGATAAAAAGAAGGTCGGAAAAGTTTGGACGATGCTGAACGGATTGGAAACACACATTTTCTCATCGACGAACAACTCATGCCGTACATCCATAAAATGCCGTCCAAAGCTTTACTCGCAGATAAAGGCTATCGAGATACATAATCCTTGCGATGAACTTTTGAAGTCTGCCAAAGACCTGTTTCATTTCGTTTATGAAGCGCAAAACAAGCAACGTTCCAAGTAATATGAGGTCGAGGTATGGTGAACGAGAAAGAATCTGTATTTAGGTACGACAGATACTCTACTGGAGAAGAAATCCATGTGAGTAACGTTGTCGAAACCGGAAACTTATGTGAGCAACATAAGGCGTTTCATCGAAATGCGTTACAATGCTTTTCGTGCCATGCAAAAGGTGAGCAAAAGAGCCGTCTGATGTATTATGTTATCCAAGGAGGGAGAAGGTAGCCATGGTGTCTTTGCAAGAAATCGTGGGATTTAGTTTACTATTCATTTTCCCTGCTGCAGCAATAATGCTGGTGGTTTTTCTAATAAGTGCCTGCTATTGTTTGTTTACAAAGAGGAAAGTACTTTTCACATTCCATTGGTTTGATGCGCTTGTTCCTTTTTTGACAACTGCATTATGGTGTCGATTCCAATCGTATTCACCGTTTGTTAAGAGTCTGGGTAATTTGGCTGAAATTAGTATAATAGGCTTGATTTGGGGTGGTATGTTCTTGGTGAGAAGTGTTCTCGCTCTTAAGGGGAAAGGAATTCCTGTTTGGAAGTATGTTATTGTAGAATGTGCCATCACCGTTGCACTAGCGATATTCACTCCGACATTTCCTGAGTAAATCATCGCGAGGAGGTATGAGTGAATGACGTTTCGGAATGCTATAGGTGAGAGCCGATTGTATAACGGCGATTTTCTCGCCACGCACACATCCACCAGCGGCTCCGACGATATCATCGAAACATACGCCTACGACACCTTCGATGTAGGTTATGGGAGTAAATAATTATGAAGGATTTGATTCTCGTATTGATAATCTGGATGTCAATGATGGCTTTTGCTTTTTGGAGGCGTCATGTTAACTCCAAGAAATCAAAGTCGCAACTTCAAGAGGAAAAAATTAGAAGAAGAATGTGGTGGGCGAGTTATTCGCCGACAGTTTTGATTTGTAAGTTCATGTTGTTTCTCGGGATGCTGTGTGTAATTGTCAATTCGATACTTCAAGGCATTGACATACGGAGGCGTAACGCAAGGATGCGACGATTCCGTGACCATGTTGCATTCTATGTTGTTGAACACAAGTTTGACACTGACGTATGTTGTTTTACGGCTGAATTATATAATGTGTCCCGTTTTATGATAGGTTAACACTTCCTTGTATGATTTCATGGAGCGGTCGGCGTTGTGAACATGCTTCCAGGCGCGAACAAGATTATGCTCGTGTACTCACTCGGCAACATTCTCGTCTTGTTTGATCGGAAAATTGGCTTCAGGCGAAGGTGCCGCAGGCGGCGTTCCAGGCGAGTCTCTCGCCGGGTTTCGACATCGCGGCGTTGCCGATCAGCACCATCTCCGAGAGGCGGCCGGCCCAGGAGAAGGAACTGGTGGTCGTCCCTCCCTTCAGGCAGGCGTTGATGTACTCGTGCCAGTGCGAGGGCACCTTGCCGACGTCCGGCAGCGCGGGCGCGGCGGCGCCGTTCTTGAACACGATGGCCGGCGGCTTGTCGTAGTGCACCGAGAGAAGCCATCCTTCGGTTCCCTCCACCACGCGGCCCTGCAGGGGCTGTTTGCCGATCGAGCTCTTCGCGAACAGCTCCTTGAACTCCGGACGCGGCAGGTAGTTTGCGGGCGTCTTCGCCGTCACCTTCGGGTCCACGAGGTTGCCGTCGCACCACTCAATGGGGAACGGCTTGCCGCCGGACGCCGCACAACCAGGCATTTCCCACGTGATGTGCGACATGCGCGGCCAGAACTGCGTGCGCTGCGGCTCCGGCTCCACCGGCACCTCGGCCGTGACGTGCGTGGGGCCGGTCGTGCCGAGGCCGAGACCGATCCAGACGGGACTGAGCAGGTGCAGCCCGAGGTCGCCGAGCCACGACGTGCCGAAGTCGCGCCAACGGCGCCACGCGCACGGGTGGTAGACTTTCGGCACGAACGGACGGAACGGCGCGCCGTCAAGCCATGTCTTCCAGTTGAGCGTTTCCGGCACGGGCGCCTCGGCGAGCGGCCACGTGTGGTCGGCCGTAGTCTGCCCGCCTCGGTTCGAGAACACCCAGATGTGTTTCAGTTCGCCGATGAGCCCGCTCTTCAGGAACGCCACCGTCTGGCGGTCGCACGGCCATGCGGCGATCTGCGTGCCCATCTGCGTGACGGCCTTCTTCTCGGCGGCGAGGTTCTCGATCTTGCGGCAGTCTGCGATGTCGTGGCAGAGGGGTTTCTGCCCGTAGACGTTCAG
>ONRL01000154.1 GCA_900320225.1 uncultured Lentisphaerota bacterium | reverse complement strand
AAGTCGGGCTCTGGGGGCTCTGATGGCCCCCCGCCCGACTTACAAACAGGCGGGCGATTAGAAGTATACCAGGGACGGCGTTCCATCGCCGTCCGCCCCCCTCCCAAGGAAGTAAGGCAGAACCTCGGATCCACTGGTAGGGCGGTCGCCCCGCGACCGCCGCTCCCTCCGAGGAGCTGGGCAAGCCCGAAAGGCCCCCAGCACGTACGCAACAGCGTATCGTATGCTTCATGTGAAACTTCGCCAAAGAAAAGCAAAGGCACGATACGAAGGTTGCGCTACGTGGGCTAGTCCCACGTGGCGTGTCTTCTGATCATGTTTTTGCAAGGGCGTTTGGCGATGCCTCACATGAGACATGAGAATGTAAGGCACGCCACTCTTCTTTTCCGCGCCGAGGGTGTGATGTGCGAACCGAGGTAGGCGCGGGAGAAGGAATAGAAAAATGATAATAGCATGTACTTCGAATGATTGCATAACCATTGTCTTGTCCGGATTAACTCTTGTCTGTACCATATTGGGCATAATATTTACTTATTACATGACTCGTATTGCTCAGAAGATTGAGTTGAGCAATAAACGTGTGAAAGTTTTTGTGTTGCTTCAAGCTTTGACGAATGCGCTTCAAAGGGTTTATAAGACTGCATTAACCACAATGCCGTCCACAGCAGTTGATTTTGCAGTAGATTGGATTACTGAGTTACAGAAGGAGATTGCAATTGTCGACTTGTATAATAAGGCAAATATTGGCATTCAAGTGCTAAATCTTCTCCAGCTTAGAGACATGATAGAAGCAGACTTTAGTATGGCGAGATATGTTTTCTTTGTTGAGAAATCGACAAGTGGTGTTAGCTTGATTGTCAAAGAGTTAGAAAAGTATGGAGCTGTGCACAATGCATATGGGCAATCAACAATTAACACGTCTTTCACAAACAAAGATATGGGAATGGTTAAAGATTCTATCGACGGAGCAAGACAGTCGATAGCGTCAATGGATAAAGAAATGACCATCCGAAACATTTTCAACTGGTAGAAAGGAAGTGACAAATGACAATTAAAGATGCGATAGGGAAAGCAAAGTTCTATGCTTGCTCATCTTATTTGACGTCAGAAAAGGTATACGAGATTACGCAACCATACCATAAAGGCGATAATAAACTATTTGTTCAAGTTTGTAGGGTGATCGCATCACAGGGTATTGATGTGGTGGATGAATGCTTTGAGAATGCCTATAAAATAATATTTAACATTGATCACGAAGGTGAGACTTCTTGCACGACTACGATTGAAACATTGATCTTGGCTGTCAAGAAGTGGATTGATTCAGCGGTTGCAACACGTAAAGGACGGCTTATGCAAGAAGGGTATGTTTTTGGAATCATAAGCTCGCAATCGGAAACTTTCAATCGGTAAAAAGAAAGGGAGCTCGTCATGTTTACATTCCAAGGAATTTTCTGTCGAAGTAAAGAAGTTGACAGCAACGCTTTTGATTGGAACGCTGACCGTACATGTTATTGCATAGGAAAGATTCTTTTGATTACACGAGGAGAACTGTCATGAAGAAAGTCTTAGTGTGGTTGTTCGCGGTTTTGATGGGGCAGATGGTTGCCGCATCGGATGTGGACTTGTATCGCGGGTTGTTGTTCTGGATCAAAAGTCAGAACAACATTGAAGGAAATGAACTTCGAAAGACAACCTATCCGTTGAGTCAAGTGTTTGATGGGAGTTTCTACAATCAACTTGCGGGTACGGCGATTCCCAAAAGAGACAATCAAGATTATACCTTTAGCCTTTCATTCAAGGTGGGTGAATTGAATTGTGCCAATCGTCTGCTGGTGATCGGAAGCCACAGCATTTATCTTGATACAAACAACAAACTATATTACAACGGCTTGAACACGACTTTTACCGTGGATGCCACCAACAAGTATTACTCTCTTGTGTTTCGTGTAGATGAAAGTCATCGACTTACGATTTATGCCGGCGTAAAAGATCAGCGACTTTCGCAGGTGATGTCGTCGGGTATCTCTGGATATTTGAACTTCTCGTCGGCGGTTGGAATGAGCTCGTTCAAGCTTGGCTACGGGTCGAAACCTTCGACAGGAAATCTTCAGTCGGGTCAATTTGCCAATATTCGTTTCTGGACTCGGGCGTTGTCGGATGAAGAGTGTGCGATGGTGGACAAGAGCCAAAATGTTGCCATGTCGGCGGATGACATACCAGTGGGTGCACCGAATGGAAGTGTCTGGGATTTCTTCCCGCTTGATGGAAACGCCTATCGTACCAAAAGTTCCAGCATGGCGGCGTTGGCACAAAATACATCGTTGTCGAATTGGACAGATGCAGTGGATCGGTTTGGCTTGGGAAATTGTGCGGTGGTGAGTACAGGCAATGGTAGGGTGACGATATCGAAGTTTGAGACGTTGTTTAGTGGGAGTTACACGGCGAATAATGGAGTGTCATTCTCTCCGTATAACGGACATTATTCGTACTATAAAAAGTCTGGAAATTATTACTATTACCCATATCCTGCAAGTGCGTCAGAAACTTCTGAATTCGACGCTTCGTATGCTGTTTGGATAAAAGTGGCTGCATTGCCATCACAAGGAACGAAATTGATTTTCTCTAGGGCGGTATTAGATACTAATGATACAGGAGAGGCAATAGCCCCACACAAGTCGAATAAATCCCTTGTAGTATCTCTAACATCTGAAGGGAAAATCCATCTGTCTGGTACTGGTGTGAGTTCAACAATTTTCAATAACTTAATAACAGTAAATGAATGGCATCAAATTGTAATCGTCGGAAAAAAAGAAAAATCGATTCAGTTGTTTATTGATGGAGTTGAAGTGGGGAACCTTGCTTCGTCAATGACACTTGGTTATTTACCACCAATAGACCAACGATACTATTCAGTGGGGGACAACTGGGGCCCAGACTATTCAACAGCGCAATCACACGGATCAATCAATAATTGTGCAACTTTTACCCTAGGAGGATGGGAAGGTTCGGCAGACGGATTGACCTTCTTCCATTCTGCGTTGACAGCGGCACAGGTGCGCGAGTTGTATGAGGTTGGACGTCATCCCGACCCCAATACTACGATTACTCCAACGACGCGAAACTTTACGACTGGCGGCGGCGGTGGTGCAATTATCACATCGGGTAGTGCTGCGACTTGGTGGGCGCGAGTGACGGAACCTTGGATTACTTTGAGTTCGAATAGCGGCAATATTGGTTATCCAGTGGCGTATACGGTGAGTGCAACGACGAATGCCGAACAACGGGTTGGATATGTGTATGTGAATGGTCATGCGCATGAGGTGACGCAAGATGGGTTGGGCGGTACGATCGATTCCGATGGCGCCACCTATGAGAAGGCGGGTGGCAGTGGCACGATTGCGGTTGGTGTTCAGAACGGAATCGCATGGAAAGCGACATCCGATGTCAATTGGCTTACGGTTTCGCCAACGAATGGCATAGGATCAGGATCGGTCACTTATCAGGTTTCGGCGTATAACGAAGTGGCGACACGGCAGGGAACATTGACGATTGCAGGGAATACCTTCACGGTGTTCCAGTACGGGCGGAGGATGAAACTGGAACCTACTTCCGTAACGCAAAACTACGAGACGCACGTGATCCCAATCACGGTCAATGCCCTCGCCATCACGCAGTGGAGCGTCACGCCGAACAACAGCTGGATTTCGGTTGTGGATGCGGGCAACGGACAGGGCGGCGATTTGGTGAGCATCGCCATTGCGGAGAATCCGAGCTACAAGGCGCGGACTGGCACGGTGACGATTGGCACGGAGACGTTCACTGTGACGCAGCAGGAGCGTCCGACGGCGGCGCTGTCGTTCGACATCAGCCCCGCCAACTCGACGGCAAGCGTGGAGGGTGCGAATGGAGTGATAGCCGTGACGGCGACACCCGATTTGCCGTGGACGGCGACGAGTGAGGCGAACTGGCTCACGGTTTATGCGGCCACGGCGACGGGAGCGGGCAACGGGAACGTGGTGTATTCGGCCTCGCCTAATCCGACGCTTGCGCAACGGACGGGTAAGATCAGGGTCAAACCTGAGTCTGCATCTGGCATAATGTCCAAGGTACACTATGTGACGCAGCCGGCGGCGCAGTCTGCGTTGTCATCGAACGGTTATGAGTTCGAGGCGTCGGGCGAGCCATGCTCGGTGGAGGTGTCCGTGGCGAGCATCGTGCAGTGGAGTATTGCGGAATCGTTGGACTGGATCACGGTCAACGGATCGACAAACCGTACGGGGCCGGGAACGGTCGTTTTGCAGGCGGCGGCGAACAACACGGTTTATCCGCGAAGCGGTACGGTGACGATCGCGGGCAAGTCGTTCAGTGTGTCGCAGAAGGCGCGGGGGGTAGAGTTGGAATACGACACGAAGCTGTTTGGAACGGACGGCGGGTCCGATTCAATCTCCATTCATCCCGACGGCAACTCGTCATGGACGGCGGTCGCGTCCGACGCGACGTGGATTACGATCTTCCAGGGCGATTCAGGAACGGGCGACGGCGAAATCCTGTACATCGTCTCGCCCTACGTTGGGAACGGCACGGCGCGGACGGGCTGGATCACGGTGGGCAGTCAGAAGGTGTACATCACGCAGCGCGCGTATGACCTCTCCATTGAGCCGAACGGCACGAACGTGGTGGGGAACGCGGGTGCGGGCGAGTTCGGCGTCTCGGCGAGCATCAACGACGTCTGGAACGCCATCGTGACGGAGCCGTGGATCACGCTCGTGAGCGGCTATGACGCGGGCACGGGCAACGGCGTGGTGCGGTTCCTCTACACGGAGAACACGACGGGCAAGATGCGCACGGGCAAGATCATCGTTGCCGGGGAGGTGTATACGCTGGAGCAGCGGGCACGGCAGATGGTGTCGATCACGGCGACGGCGGAGCATGGCGGTCATGTGTCGGGGGGCGGGTCGTACGACCTCGGCACGCAGGTGACGTTGACGGCCGTTCCGGACAGCGGTTATGCGTTCTCGTACTGGACGGGCGCGACGAACTCGATGCAGAACCCCATCACGGTGACGGCGGATGTGGCGAAGAGCTACACGGCGGTGTTCGCGCCGTTGCCGATTGCGTTCACGAGCGTGGTCTCGGACACCAACGGCGTGTTGCTTGCGTGGAACAACCTTGCGTGGGCGGGGACATATCGCATCTTCCGTGGCACTACGAGTGTGCCGTCCTCGGCGACGGAGCTGGTCGAACTGCCGAACAACGGGAACTGCACGTATCTCGACACGACGGGTGACGTGGACGTCGAATACTGGTATTGGATTGAGGCGGAAGGACCGTCGGACGAGGTGATGTCCGACCCGATGACTGGCAGAAAGGAAAAGCCAATCATCATTTCGCCCATTACATACGAGAATCTGCGCGGGGCGACGAATCCGAACCCGCCGACGTATCGGGAGGGGACTTTAGTGTCGTTCCAGAACCCGGGCGCGGTGACGGGCTACACGTTCGCAGGATGGACGCCGAGCCAGATTACGGCGGACATGACGGGTGCGCAGACGGTGCAGGCGGCATGGACGGCGAACAACTATTCCATCGCCTACAACCCGAACGGCGGCAGCGGCACTATGGAGGCGACGGCGGCGACATACGACAGCGAGGCGACCGTGGCCACAAACGGTTTTACATGGACTGGACACGTTTTTGCGGGTTGGGCGACGAACGCGACAGGCGAGGTGGTCTATGCGGCGGGGCAGCCCGTCACGAACCTGACGGCGCAGTCGAGCGGCGTGATGACGCTGTACGCGGTATGGGAGCCGCTAGTGGTGGCTGCGCCGACGGTGACGCCGGGCGACGGGACGGTGTTCACTGAGAGTTCGTGCACAGTCACGATCTCCTGTGCCACGGACGGAGCCGACATCTACTACAACATCGGTTCCGCGCCGAGGGCGACATCGCGGTATCTTTACTCTGGGCCATTTACGATCACGGACACGTCGGAAATCTACACATTTGCCCGCAAAGAGGGGGTCAACAGCGAGCCGGTGACAAAGGTGGCTATAACGAAGCGCACGCTTGGTCTCGCCGAGGCGGCGGGGGCGCCGGATCTGACGTTCACGACAGGCGGCGACGCGAACTGGACGCCTGTCGGCGATACGACCTCCGCAAGCGGGCTTTCTGCGCAGAGCGGGGCGATTGGGGACGATAGCGAGACGTGGATGCAGGCGGCTGTCACGGGCGCGGGAACGTTCTCGTTCAGCTGGAAGGTGGATTGCGAAGAGGATTACATCGCGCATGAGGCCGGTTGGGATCATCTTGCGGTATCTACGAACGGGGGCAACGGGACATGGATTGAGGTAGCCCGTATCGATGGTACGAGCGGATGGTTGTCAAGGTCGATTACCTTTGCTGATGCCGATACGCATACAATCCGCTGGACATTCGTCAAGGATGCAGACCAGGAGGACGTGTTCGCCGATCGGGCTTGGGTGAGCGGTGTGATGTGGACGCCGAGCGGGGCGTCGGGATTGGCGGCGTGGCTGGCGGAGCGGAACTTGACGGCGGAAACCAAGGCGGCGAACGGACGGACGGCGGCGGAGTGCTACGCGCTGGGGCTTGATCCGTCGCTCGCCACGAACGACTTCCGCATCGTGTCCATCGAGCTGGTGGACGGCAAGCCGAAGGTTGAGTGGGAGCCGAAGACGAACCGCTGGACGGGCGCGGAGATACAGGCCGTGCTGAAGGGGGCGGTGACGCTGGACGGCGAGTGGAAGTCGGTTGAAGGGGCGACGGCGACGGAGAAGGCGGCGATGCGGTTCTTCAAGGTGGTGGTGGAGGTGCAGTAAGGGGCACGGCTCGCCGAGGACGGCTCGCCCCACCTTGCGGTCACGCGGGACGCGTGACCCTACCAGCGCGGTTGCAACTTGTTGCGACCCTCCCAGTGCGCCGCCAAGATGGCGGCTCTCCATGCGGCCGCGACTCAGGATATGTGTTCTTCGCTTTGGGATTTGATATCCCCAATCGCGTATGGTAGAATTACCCGCGATGGCAAATTATCCCCTTAATAGGGATTGTATTGACATGTCTAAGTTTGATGAAATATCCGAATTGGCCATAGACAACTATGGAATTGTCACCGCTGCCGACGAATACGAGGAATTCCTTCCTGAAGAACTCACGGCGGCCTTTGAGGAAATGCAGTTTCCACGCCCGCAACCGCTTCGGGTTATGAAGCTGTCGTATCAGATAGCCCAGAAGCTTCATGCGCTTTCTGAAGAGGGTTCGGATCGAGCACATGACTTGATCGACCTTATGCTGATTGGCAGACAATCGCAGCTTGATTTTGTGGATATAAAGTCAAAGTGCATGAGGCTTTTTGATTATCGGCGAAAGCAGGCATGGCCGCCGGAGATAAAGAAGGGCGATGAATGGGATGCCAAATATGAAGCGGCTCTTGGTACGATCAGAGACAATTCAGACATTTGTCGTACTGTAGATGAAGCGGTGGCCTGGACGAATGAGTTTGTTGCTAAAATAGTACAGGCGTGATTGACTAGAGATGGCGGCGGAGTGTTATGCGCTTGGGCTTGATCCGGCTGACGCCACGAACGACTTCCGAATTGTGTCTATCGAGATGGTAGATGTCAAGCCGAAGATCGAGTGGGAACCGAAGGTGAACCGCTGGACGGGCGCGGAGAGAAGGGCGCGGCGACGCTGGATGGCGAGTGGAAGGCGGTTGAAGGGGCGACGGCGGCGGAGAAGGTGGCGATGCGGTTCTTCAAGGTGGTGGTGGAGGTGCAGTAGGGGGCGGCTCGCCGGGGACGGCTCGCCCCACCGGGTGAAGCGGCGAGAGCGCCGCTTCCCCGAGGTGGCCGCGACGGGGCGCGGCCCTCCCCGCCGCCAGGATGGCGGCTCTCCATACGGTTTGCGAGGACGCTCGCTCTTGTTTTTATGCGCAAACGGATGGCAATAATCCGCGAGATTGTGGTATACTTCAAAAACCGTTTTCGACGGAGATTACATTGCCATGAAAAAACTGATCGCAACTCTCTCGCTCGCCGTGTGCGCCGTGCCCGCGCTGTTCGCGTGGGACACCGGCGAGTTCCTGCCCAAGGAGGTGAAGGCGACGTTCGATTTCAACGACTTCGCGATTCTGCAGGCCAACTGCCATTTCCCCGACATGACGGAATGGCCGTGCGAGAACGGAAAGCGTCGGTTTCACACGCTTGAAGAGCTGGCCGCGCGCGTGGGCGAGGACAACGCCCGCACGTTTGCCGGACTCGGCTACGCGAACAGTAACTGGTTCCATACGCCGAAGGGGCGCGCCGCGCTCATGGGGATGCTCGCGCGGGCGTTCGGGAACGGCGACCATGCAAGCGCCGCCTTTTGCATTTCGGTGCTCACCCACGCGGTCTCCGACGAAGGCGCGCTGAACCATCCGCCTCTGCTGGGGTTCTTCCGCTACTCCAATCTGCCGGGAATCGACTTCACCATGCGCAAGGTGGAGGAAGGCGCGAAGAACGTCTTTGGATTCCGGTCCGACGGACATGTGGTCCATCTCGTGCGGGAACGGATGAAGGGCTACGTGCCCAAGTCGCCGGCAGGGTCGTTCGAGGAGGCGATGCTGTCGATGGGCGTGGACGTGGCGGTGAACCACTGCGCGTTCACGGGCGAGATCGAGGGCGCGATCGCCTTCGCCCCCCAGCCGGAGGCGGAACGCGCGCTGGTCGATCTCGTGCACCGTCAGGTCTGCACGCTTGAGGACATCGTGTGGACGTGCTGGACGCACCGGTCGCGCGACGCGGCGCTGCCCGGGGAGGACTTCGACCGGACATTCCGCGCCCGCGCCGCCGAAGCCGCGCGCAAGGTCGATCCGCGTCGGCAGTCGGTCTTTGCGGGCATCTTCGACGAGTCGCTCAATCCCGCCGGGGCGAAGGCCACGGTCGGCATCGTATGCGACGCCTACGTGCGCGCGTTCGGGGCGCTGTCATTCCCGGGACGCATCCTTTCCGCCGCAGCCGGGCGCACGCTCCGGGCGAACGGATACGCCGTCAGGGGCCTGGCGTACTGGGAGGCGGCGAAGGGACTCCCCGATCCGTCTGACGTGTCGGTCGTGCTCGTGTGCATCGGCGGCGCGGGGTACATGAGTGCGGGGGTGGATCCGTCGTTCGCGGCGGCCGCGAAAGCGTATCGGGCACGTGGCGGGAAGTTGATTGTCGTCGGCGGGGAGGACAAGCGCGACATCACGGGGTTCGCCGCCACGATGAAGCGCCGCGCGAACGAGGACGTGCCGGTCTCGTCGAAATGGTATCGCGCCGAGGCGGCCGACGCCTGCTCGATGGCGCTTGTCGCGACGAAGCGCATGCCGCGTCTCGCGGAGGGCCGCTACCCGCTCTTCCGCGACCCGAACTTCGACGGCTTCTGCAAGCCCGTCTGCCGCATGGAGACGCCCGCGGGGGAGAGTCTGCTGGAACTCGACAATGGGCGTGTGCGCTTCCCGGTCGCGGTGCGGAAGGACGGCGTCGTGTGGTTGCCGGAATACGCGCTCATGCCGTATCTCTTCGTGAAGGACGACCCCAAGCTGCCGCTCGCCGCCCTCACCCTCGACGACTTCGGCTCGAAGGTCGTCCTTGATGCCGTTGAAAGGCTGGTGAAATGATGCGGAAACTTCTTGTACTTAGTATTGGACTCGCTGTCTCCACCGTGATTGCATACGGAGGCGGAGAGGGGGATGCGTCGCTTGAACGGGTCAAGGCGAACTTCGTGCGCGTGCTCAAAGATACGAACGCGCTCGTTTACTCGGAGATCGCGAAGATGGGCGGCGTGCCGCCGGTGGCCGATTCCAACATACGGACGGTGGCGGAGAGCGGCGGCGTCTCGGAGAAGCACGTGGAACGGCTGATCCGCGAGCAACGGGCGGACGGCTCGTGGCCGTCGGTCGACTATACGACCGTGCTCCGTAGCCAATGGCCGGCGAACGA
>ONRL01000300.1 GCA_900320225.1 uncultured Lentisphaerota bacterium | reverse complement strand
GACGCGGTGGGAGTCGGAGTCGGCGTAGACGTTGTGGTCGCTGATGCCGAGGAAGTCGTAGCCCGCCTCGCGGTAGAACCGAATCGCCTGCTCCGGGAAGGCGCCGCGCACATGACACACTGAACAACAGCCGCCGCAGCGACCAACCTGAACAAGCTACTGCATTTCATGCGGCAAGTATACCATGACAATCGCGGCAATTCAACCTTCGGGCTGGAATGTCGTGTCGTTTGTCAGGATCAGGTTGTCGATCTTTGCGCCGTCCTCGCGCGTGTGGAGCGTAAGCACCACGGGTCCCTTCGGCAAAGTCATGTCTACGGGAAACTCGCGCCATGTCCAGTTTGGCGATTGGCCAAGGTGCCAGTCCGTGCGTGGCATCAAGAGCGGCCCGCGTGTGCCTGACTGCAAGAACGCGCCAACGTTGAGCGACACGAGGAACGAATCGTCCTCTGGCGTAGGCGCCTGCACGCGTCCCCAGAGGTGGTATTTCCCGGCATCCTTCACCTCCAGCTGCCAGGACACGCTGCCTGGCACGATCCCGCGACCGCCAATCTCGCCTGGTGTCCACACGTACGCTCCACCGCTCGCCGAGCTATCCTTCTCAACACGCATCTTCCGCGCCACGACGCCCTTCTCCGCCTCCCAGCGTACCGGGCGGATACTTCGCACGTAAACGCGGTTCTCCTCCATCTCCTTCTTCATTCGTTCGAGTTCCGCCCGGTATTCCGCAAGGCCCGGCACGTTGCCGAGGATTTCCATGCCGATGTCACGCCCGTCGACGGCGAGCACGGCGGCGGGCTGCTGCGGCTCGATCTTCTCCGGCGCGAAGAACGGCGAGTTGGCGGCGAGGGCAAGCGGTCCCTCCTCGCCACGCACGCCAACTTCCACGCGCGCATCGTCTGCGCGCGCCGTTGCGGCGGAGGCGCGGAACGCGACTCGGAACGCGGCGAACGCGGCCGGATCGGCTGCATTGTCATCCACGCGCACCCAGAACGCCGCGCCGGGAACTGGCGCGTCGGAAACCAGGAGCCCCCACTCGTCGTGGTGCGCCACGGTGAGGCGAAACGCGCGCACTCCGGACGCGCCGTCTCGCACGATGGCGATGCGCGCCTTGCCGTCGCGCACGTCACGCGCCCACGGCACGCGCACGCCGCACGCTCCAGCGCCGAGGCGCACGAACACGGCGTCGTCCTGGTCAAGTTCGCGCGCGAAAGGCGGCGCGTCGCCAGTCACCGGCACGCGTTCGTCGTTGACGAACACCTCGTCGACGTCGCACGGGAACACGATGTGCGATTCGAGCGTTGGCGTCTCTGGAGGGATGTCGCCTGGACGGTACGCGACAAGACCGAGCGCATCGCGACCGCGCTGCGCACCGGCCCAGAACGGACGGAGATGGAGCGTCTTCTGGTGCGGACCGTTCCCCTCGGGAATCTTCTTGCGCCCGTAGGGATCGCGCCGTCCGTCGGCGATGAAGTAGGCGCGCGGGATGCGGTTTGTGGAGGCGAAGTCCACGGACAGCGGGATGTCCATGTTCCAGTAGTTTGCGCCAGCGGTGCCGAGCGAGACGTTCTTGCCAGTCCAGAGCACGCGCACCTTCTCTGGTTCCTCGCCCCACATCGACACCACCGTGCGCGGCGTGCGCGCGGCGAGTTCGCGGATGGCGGCGTCAGGACGCCACTCGGAAAGCTCGAACGGCAGTGGCGGCGTCTCGCGCGTGCCCGGCAACGGCGCGGCTAGCCCGGCAACGCGCAGGTAGGTGGCCATGCCGCCAAGTCCAAAGAGATAGTCGTAGTCGCGGCTGTGCGCGCCGGCGAGGCGCCCGGACGGCGTGAAAGACGACGCGGCCACGTCGCTCCAGAAGAGGCGCAGCAGTCGCTCGGCGCGGTCGATCACTCCCTTGTCGCGCGCGAACTGGCGCAGGCGGTGGAGGCAGTTGAGGTCGACTGCCGTGTAGGTAGGGCTACAATACTCGCACACTCCGCATATCGCCGTGTTGAGGATAAACTCGTCGAGGCGCTTCACGCCCGCCTCCAAGACGTCCGCCCGGCCGTACGCCTCGCCAAGCAGCACGAGGTTGACAGCGTTCATGAGCGCGATGTTCGTGTAGGAGCTGCGCACGCGATGGCTGATGCTGCCCTCGATGGCGAGTTCGCAGAGACGGTCGAACTTGGCGCGCTGGTCTGGCGTGAGCCGATCCCGGTAGTCGCGCGCGATGAGGGAGCCCTCCTGCATACAGAAGTCGACGGCATTGTGGTCCATCACGAAGCCGTCGCGCGCGTACCAGCGGAAGTTGCCGTACGTGCGAGATTCCGGATTGCGGTCCTGCAGCTCGGCGGCCACGTCGAAAAGCACGTCCAACTTTTCCAGTCCGACGTTCGCGCGCAGGATGTTGTAGGCTCCTGCAAAGAGTCCTACGCTCGAAAGCGTGCGGTCGCGCCGCTCGGCCTGTCGCACGAGGCCGCGCAGCGTCCCGTCAGCGCGGGCGCGCACGGGATCTGGCGATGGCCGCGCGGCGGACAACGCGATGGGGAGCACGAGGATGGCAGGGATGAGTATTTTATGGTTCATGTTTTCGATCCTGTCCTATTTGACATCGTGTAACGAACAAAGCGGATCAGAAGCGGGTAGCGCGGGAGGAGCCAAAGTTCCATCTTGCCGTCTGCCCGCGTCTTGACCGTAGCCTGTCCCCTGCGATTCCCGCAGATGAAGACGGGCAGGCCGGAGATGGAATCGGCCACGAGCACGCGCGTCTGCCTGCTGAGGCTGTCGAAGGCCGACTCGGGCGCACGGAGCGTGACGCCCGCGAGAGACACCTCGCCCGAGACCGTGAGA
>ONRL01000153.1 GCA_900320225.1 uncultured Lentisphaerota bacterium | reverse complement strand
CAAATTGTAAATCGCCAGAAGCAACAGCGAAACCGTGGTCAAACGCTGCTGTCCGTCCACCACCAGGAACTCCGTCGTCCGTCCGCTCGGTTGGTAAACGGAAACGATGCTGCCGAAAAAGTGCGTCCGCCGTCCGCCCTTCTCGACCTTCACCAGATCATCGAACAACTGCTTGCAGTTCTCCTGCTTCCAGTCGTAGTTCCGCTGATAGACCGGGATGACGAACCGCTTTTTCGATCCGTCCATGAACTCCACCAACCTCGTCTCATTGCCTTTCATAAGTCAATTCCATTAATTTTATGCAACTATCTGATTCTCCGGAATCATTATATTGACACTAAAATCTGCCCACTCAGGTCTCAAACCTGCTCTTCGCTCAGAATTAGCCCAAACAACATATCCAGCTTTATCACAAACGGCTTTGACTCGTCCAAGACCTCGACCGCTACCGGATGTTGAACCGATGTCAGCTGTCGATGCTCTATATCCAATCTTAAAAATATCTTCAAGCTCTGTAGATGGTACATATGGGCCAACCGATTTCACCGTAATAAGCAACCCTTGTTGCTGACGAACAAACGATGTAGTAACATCATGCGAACGCCCATCCTTTGGAATATATTTGGATGCGTTAGAATACAAATTCAAAACAAGCGTCTCCATTCCGCTCGCCCACCGTAAACGAACACGCTCTGCATCGCCGCTCCGTCGCCAATCAATGCTGTCAAACTCCTCGCTAAAGCAATACTGGAATTTATGAAACAATTTATAAGGCTCATATGGCTGGTGGACCGTACAACTCGGCGGCTCTTTCCCATAATAATAATCACGCTTAAGAACATAGAGAGCGCATTGCAAAGCATCAATCGAATGTATAGTTCTGACAATAACCTTTCCTCTCTGTGTCGATTTAGCTAGGGAACGCAGTCGGTCCATGTAGTGACGTGAATCATGGATCCACGACCCAAAATCCATCTGATGCGCTCTCGCTATTTTATCAAAATTTGCCACTCGCGACAAACTGGCGTATTCTCGCGATTTGTCATTCACATTTTCTATTGCTGGCACTTGATCAGCAATCGATTTAAACTTTATTAAGGATTGATATGCCCGCGAAACATCCTCTAAATCGAATTCAAAATTATATTGGGTCTTTAAGATGTTCAAACGTTCTTTATATTCGCCTTTAAGTGATGGGAAGTCACGAAAAAAATCCCTCACGCACTTTTCTGCATCACCTATGCATTCAACAATTTTATCAATGCTTGCTAATATGTCCGAAGACCAGTTTAAAGGCAATGTATCTACACATCGCGATGGCATTTCGAAATCAATTTTATCACTAACTTCTCTAATACGCCAATGAATTCTCGACAACTCCGAATCATAGTCTTTAGAAAATGATTCTATTTTGGACTTCAGCCCCTCGTATTGCTCAATCTTTGCTTCATACTGCGAAATTAGCAATTGAAACTTTGACGGCTCCAAACGACTATCAGGAATTCGATTATAGCGTTTTCTCATTCCATGCTGCCCCGTATCTCCGCAGAGTATCAATCAAATCCAAGCTGCGTTTATCTGATAGAACCAACGACACCCAATCATAGGTCAATGCCCCATGTTCGTCACAAATCTCCAACAATCGTCTAACGAACTCGTCTTCCAGCAGTTTTACGTAAGGTGTCGCGTCATTCTTCAATGCTTCCGAAATCAACTTTTCTCTAACCAAACACCAAACTTCGCACGGATCGACTACTCGACCCAAACACTTTTCCAATATCGGTCTCATACAAGTATCATATGACGTTCCCTTTGTGAAAAAACCATCCAATTTTCCCTTAGACCTTTCAACATCCTCTGCATATTTTGGATCTGAAAAATATCCGGACACTATTATCAATTGCTTCAACGGATGTAGCTCTTTGAACTTGAGCGCAAACGATATCCCATTCGAATCTCGTTTTGTTCCTACCCCATCAACATCTAAAATTAATATGGAATAACCCAACAACTCCTCATCAGGAGGGAAGTCTTTTTGCGTCACCACGTTCTTATATCCAAAATCAGATATCTCACGCTTAATAACAGCTGCATTTCGATCATCAACAATGCAAATAGGAATCTTCTCCTTAGCAAGTTTCAACTGTTCGAAATTCAATTTAGAATGCAATTTCAAAGCAGAAATCGACATCAACTTTTGACTTAATGCCTTTATTTTTTCACGACGGCGACGCGCCCACCACTCTCCCCTTTTTAATGCCTTTATTCCAAAAAACAGAGCGAACAATAAGACACACAAACCAACAGCAACTCCTGCCAAACGGAAACATTCCTTATGTTCGGTAAGCCACTGCCATTTGGCAACGCTCGTCACGCCCCACGACACACCAGGAATAATAAGCCCTACAACAGCCAGAATGCCGCTATATTTATTGCCAAAATCGTTTATCCTTGTCATTACATTCTTCATAATCAACCTCAAATTGTTCTCATTTCCATCCCAATCATCGTTTCGTCGCCGCAGATGTTGCGGAGGCGGAGGCGGAGGGGTTTCTTGGAACAGGCGATGGTGCCGTTCCAGTATTTGTTAGTCTTGATTCCGTTGAGCCGGACTAGTCCGAACTTGTCGATCAGTATCTCCGTGTCGGAATGCCATGCACCGGTCTTGCGGGTGCAATCGACCGAAATGGACTCGATCATCTCTAGTCCCGCCTCGGAGACCTTGATCTCCTTGAACTTCTTGCCGGGCTTTTGATTCAGGAAGCAACGCTCGTTGAACTCGGCGATTTTGCCGCGAACGCGATCCGAATCGAACTTCTCAATCGTGATGAGATACTTGTTGATCAAATCGTCCTTGTTGTCGCCGATGGAGTATTCAACCGTGTCGTTGACAACCACATCGCCCAGCACGGATTTGAGGTCACGCAACTCCACCTTGATCAACGACGTGTCATCTTCCTTGATAATCTTGTTGACCTCTTCCTGGTCGATCTCGATGTAATAGACGATGACCTTTTTCGTGCCAGACGGCAGATCAGGCATCGCCTCATGCAAAATCCGGAACATGAGCGGCGCATCCAACACTCGTGAAGTCGAGTCCATCAAGTTCGGAACATAAACAGGAATCATCCCCAACTTGGAATCATGAATCGCTCCTTCCCAGAACGAATCAAGCGCATCCTCATTACGCAACCCGGGAATCAGCGACTTGATCTTATCCATCGTCTGAACTGGATTGCGATAGAGCTGAACTCCGTCTTGCACGTCAAGGCATTTGAATGAGACGCCATCAATGGCGCACAACCGATCTCGCGTCGTCTGTACCGAGTTGAGACCCACATCAGCATGGATGAACCGCCGCCCCAACTTCGCCGCAACAGCTGCAGCTGTTCCACTTCCACCAAAGAAGTCCGCAACAATCATCCCCGCGTCAGAGGATGCGCTGATAATACGCTCCAGCAATGCCTCGGGCTTTTGTGTGGCATAATCAACCGGTTCCTCCTTGTCAGCTGGCTGCAACATCGGAATGCGCCACACATCATCTACGCGCCTCTCCGCCGATTCCTGATAAATTACATTCCCATCGGCATCACGCGCATTAATAGCTTTCCCATCAACAAACTTTCGCACAAGCATCTTCTTAACATGTTCTCGTTTTTCGTACTGCGTATGAAAAATATACTTATCACCCTTGGCATATACAAGAATGCGATCTGACGAGCGAGGGAAACATTCTGAACGTGGTGCCATCTTATTATAATAATGCCATACCACCTCATTGACAAAACCATCCTCGCCAAAGATTTCATCCAACAACACCTTAACATAATGCCCAACATGCCAATCTAAGTGAACATAGATTGATGCATTATCCCTCATCACCGACTTGATGGCGCAGAGATTCTCATACATCCAGTTGAGATACTTCTCCTTCTCCCACACATCACCGTACATCTTCTCCTCAAAAGCGGCGAGACGGTCGTCATCTATCTGTTCGCCCTCTTCGACCTTGCCCGACTTGCCCTTTAGCGGATTACGCCGGAGATAGACTTTCTTTGCGTAGTCCGCGCCGGACGCAAACGGTGGATCAATGTAAACAAGGTCAACCTTGACACCTTTATCCTTCAGATAGGCGCATGCGCTCAGGCATTCGCCGCGGATCACGAGATTGTCTGTCTTGGCATCCGCACCGACCTGTTCCTTCAGCTCCATCTCATAGCGCGGCATACCGCGTCGAAGACGGTCTTTGACCTTGTCGTCGCCGTAATAGCGCAACGTGCGCGTGAAATTGAGAATTGCCTGTCCCTTGACCGGATCGGGTGTAAAAGGAATGAATTTCGCGCTCATCACTTACTCCTTGAAGAACTTGTTGATCTCATCCACCAGCAACCCCTGCCACTGACCGCCCTTGTCTTCCTGCAGATAGAGGAAATCGTATTCGGGAAATCCGTTGCCGCCCTTGTTCTGCGCAAGGAAGGTCGTCTGCATAAACGCCTTACGCGACTTGAATGCAGGATCATTGGCGTAGAGTTCGCCCTTGGTTTCGACAATTAGGCACTTGACGATCTTCTTACGCGCACTGTCCCGTTGGATGATCAGGAAGTCAGGCGTGTACTGTCCGACGGACTGCTGGATGCCGCCGACCTTGCGATAGCAGCAGATGCGGAACTCGGTAAACGGCGCATCGCCGTTGTAGTAGATCTCAAGATTCTTTGACTTCAGCTCGGCGGTGGCAATCGCCCGTTTGAAGAAGTCCCGCTCAAAGCCGCTGTCGGTCTTGTAGGGCAGATAGTGGTAGGAATAATCCTTGGCGTTTGCACCGAACTCTGCACGAGCAATCTTCTCCCGATAAAGTGCCGCCGCATCCTCGTCTTCCTCTGCAATGGCCTCTTCCAGCCGCAGGCGCCACTTCTCGACATTCGGATTCGTCGTGGCCGTGGATATGCCCTTCTCGTCATCGCGAATGATCTGCGCACATTCCTTCTGGTTAGGGAGATAGGCCTTTTCGTCGGCGACAAGCTCCTCGCGATGCCCATTCAGATACTGCACATCCAACAGCTTCGCATCGGTCGGAATCTCCTCCTCGTTGACCGTCAGCTTGCGGCTCGGCCAATAAGCGCAGCGAATGGCCGAGCGAATTTCATCTTGGCGATAAGATGTGGAAAGGACGCTATCACCATCCGAATCCTTGACCGAAATCAATTTGAATATCTCACGGAGAATCTTGTCCTCGGCTTTTAATTCCGCAAGCTTAAGTACGCCGAAGCTCTCCTTGCTGATCTCCGAAAGCCAAGCCGAATAGGACATGGCGAACGAGCGATCAGCATAAGAGCCATGCGTCGTGGCAATGTCCTTTTTCGTGTCCTTGAAATCTCCAGTGGTGATGGTTTCCGTTGTGCGAAAATCCTTCAACTTGCGCTTCAAGGCCTTGAGGCGTTCTGCAGCCGGAACCTTGTCCACGACCACATCATCCCCATAGCTGACCTTCAGTTGGTAGAACGGCAATGTGGGCAGTGCGAGCTTCGCCGTGCGGTCATAGCGCTTGATGAGAATGCCGTCCGTTACGCCAGACTGGAAGGCCTGAAGAGTCGTGTGCTGCTGTTGCGCCAGCTGATCTTCAAGATGCTTTCCGTTGGATGCGTTCAGATAGATTGAGGCCGACTCTTCCGCGGCATTCTCAACCTCTCGCATGCATCGGCAGGACGTCTGCAAGACCATCTTGCGCGGACAATCACCGTCCTGTGAAAGAACGACCCCGGCGAGACTGCGGCAATCCCAGCCTTCCTTGCCAATCTGAACAAGCAACACGACGCGCTTCTTTGAAAACGCAAAGTCAAGTTGCTCGAATTCAAGCTGCGCACCCTCGGGTTCCTTATACTTGGCATTGCCACGGTGATATTTGAGGATTGCAGTCGTCGGATCGAGTCCGCGGCCTTTGACGATCTTCGCGACCTCGGGATAGACCTCTTCCTCCAACCGATCCACCCCTCCACAGTAAATGGCCAGCTTGGCGAAACAACCGTTCGCATATTTCTTGCGACCGAACTTCTCAAAGAATTCCTTAACGCCACGACGTACAATGGAAAGTGGCTGGGCTGTCCCGCTCACAACAGTCACTGTCGGCTTCTTGAGGAAGTCCCCGACACCACGCACCAAAGGATAATAGTAGACAGTGCTGGCGATCTCCTCCGTCTTAAACGCAACGCCTGCGCCCAATTCCACCTTTTCGGCCTTGTCAAGATAAGGCGTACCCGAAAAACCCAAGACGGAATTGATACCAGCACCACTGCCTGCCCAGTTGTTGACCACCGCTCGTAACTTCACCTCGTCCGACTTATCGGTTTGGGACGCAGTATGATGCGCCTCGTCAATCAGAATGGCAAGCGACGGAATCTTCCCAATCGTAGCCCGCAGTTCATTGGCCCGCGCCGCCTTTTCATCGTCCGTCAGACGAAGGAGCATGCCGCTCTCATCCAATGCCACCCTGTCAAGGATGACCTTTTCGGCATTGGTGACCAAGACAACGCCAAACATCTCCTGATAAGGCTGAAACCGCGCAATCTTCTGCACATTCGGATTACGCACCTGATTGGACTTGGACGAAGTCGTCTCTGAATCAAGAATCTCAAACTTGATAAGTTGCCTCAGGTTTGACGCCAACGGCTCGGGAATCACCCACGCCGGATCAAACGCCTCAATCGTGCGCAAGCTCGGAACGATGGATGATTTCGTTCCAGACGGTGCCAGCACGATGAAGTTGTGCGCGAAGGCTAGATTCTCCGGTTCCTGTTGCGCATACATCAAATCAAGATACATGAACGCCGCCATCAGATAAGTCTTGCCAGCGCCCATCGGCAGCGAAAACAAGTAGTCGGGATAGGAAACGCGGTAGAATATCTGACCGAATACATCCTCTGCATTTATCTTCTCGGGCGACTCCTTCAAAACCTTCGCCAGATCAGGCGCAAGAACATCCTTGGCATCCTCTTCCTTCTGCAGGGCGAATTCCAAAAGCGCCGCAGATGCAGGATGCGTCGCAAGATAGGCGCGCGCTGTAGATGAAAGCGGCACTGCATTCAAGTCCAAAGAACTAAACGCCCCCTCGGAAAACAACTTCGCCAACGGCCTGTTGCCACACGCAATTTTAAGGAACAAATACGTCTTAATGGCATCAACCTGAATCTCGCGCAATCCCGCCCCTAATTTCGACCGCTCAAGCATGTACTGGATTGTCTCGCGCACCGGACAATCCGGCCTCGCGATCCACGTATCACGCTTACGTTTTATCATTTCGTGAAACATTGAACTCCCTTTCAAAACCTGTCGCAATCTTTTTTGTGCATTTTCTCATAATTTACCCAGTGTGGGACGCCCATAAAAAGACCCGCAAACCGCCAGTGCGGATGCTTTCTTCGGCGACTTGAAGGACGTGTCCCCGACCTTGAGAAGGCGTGGATGTCTGCGAGCGAAAAGCTGTGCCTCATGGAGCCGCCAACGATCTCAACATGGCGGAAACAAGTATAGCAAATCGGCGTGGAGAGTGAAAGCGCGGACGAAAAGTTTGGGGGAACTTTCCGACGCTCTGCGTCAAACACGTGTCCGGCGTCCGCACAGCCGATGCGCCGCCCCCATGCAATCATCTTCCGCCCGTTCCGGTCGTCGCCGAAGAGTTCAACAATGCATTTCATGCGTACCTCGCCTCTACCGAGGTATTACCCGTTATCGTCTCGGCGTATGGGCAGGTGCAGTGGCGTTTCCAGTTGGCTTGTGCCGTTGCATTGTTCGTGTTGGCGTAGCAGTAATGGCAAAGATGCGGACAGGTGTTGTACTCGCCGATGTCCTTTGACATAATGCAACCGCAGGCAAGACGCTGGCCGGAATCTTTATGCTTCGCGTGGACATCGTCGGACACGACCCAACGGTCATGCCGTTCCTCCTCGGTCGCACCGAACATGTCGCCCTGGACGAACTGGGCGCCGATGAACTTCATGAGTCCGGCGTCACGATGGAAACATTTCGCAATCAGCCGGTCATCGATGCAGCGGTTGTGTTCGACGCCGTACTGGTCAAGGTCTTTGATTTCGCCGCACGTCGCCGCCGTGACACCCCAGCCCTTCGCCAATTCGCCGATACGTTGCGCCACGGCACACATTTCATCCGGCGTGAACTCGCGGGCGTTGACGCCGCCCTTCTTTAGCCCGCCCACCTTCTTGTAGGCGTTGATGTCAATGAAGCTGAACACAAGCCGTGAGGTGTATTGCGCCACCTGGTCACCCAGCCGTTCGACCTTCGCGAGAATGTCAGAGACGGAGAGTTTTTCGGTTAAGATCAGCGGGTCAAACCGCCAAACGACACGATCTTTCCCCACCCGCTCGGACAATCGCTTGAAAGTTTCCACGCGCTCGTCAAGCGGCGGAACGCGCGGCTCAATGCGTTCGGCGTCGTAGTCGTTGAGCGTAAACTGGAAGTAGTAGTTCGGGCAGATAGCATCAAGCGCATCGAGATGTGCGAGCATCGGCCTTGGGTTCTTCGACCAGAACACAACACATCGCATCTTCTTGAAGCCCACATAAAGAGGCACGCCATTGAACGGATTGAACCACTTCACATACCCGGCTTCAAGTCGTTCCATGAACCAATCGGAATAGAAAGCCGGAATGTCTGTCGAACGACTCGCGGAGACAATGACCGGCATCTGGGCCAGCACCTTCGTACCGTCCGCGATTTCGATCTCCTCTTTCCTCCACGAAGTCATTGTTATGCCCTTTACATTACAGTGCGGTCACGCGGGACGCGTGACCCTACCAATACCGCGGTCATACAACCACCTCCCAATGGCCGCCTTTGTCGGGACCGACGCGGCGGAGACGATTAGATTCTCTTAACGCCCTTAGGTTCTTCTCGACTGCCCTAACTGTGAGATTCACAACTATCGACAGTTCATGTGCTGATGCAGTTGGAGTAGTGCGAAGATATGCCAATATCTTCTCTGCGCTCGACAATTTTTTCACCGAACTTTTCACCCTACTTTTCACCGAACTTTCCACCGAACTTTTCACCGAACTCTTCACCCCAGTTTTCACTCGAGTTTCTACCCTAGTTTCTACCCTAGTTTTCACCATAGTCGTTTCCACATTCGGGTCTGTAACAGGGCGTTTCAGAACGACGCGGAAGTCGTCGGGGTCGTCTTCGTACCATTCAGGTGCCGGAACTCCCCAACTGGCACACTTCGCGATCATGTCACCAGTACCAGTACCGGACTTCTCAATGTAGCCCTTGAGATACATCGCCCGCGTCTTGTGGCGCTTCGCCGCCCGCAGATATTCGCGCTCGGTAGCCGAGACGCCGGACGAATCAACGTTGCCGTACGTGTGGCCGAAGATACCGAGGTAGATGTCGCATGCGTCAACTTCCGCCAAATAGACGCCGTCGGCCTTGCGCTCTTGCGCCGGGACTTCCTCGAAAAGAAACACGTCAAAGAATCGCCCGAGTATCGCGTCCTTGCGCACGTACTCGGCGAGCGCCTTGCGTTCCTTCGCGAACTCGCGTTGGACGCTACTGATGAAAATGCGTTGGCTCATGCCTTGTCTCCACGGCAAAGTATATCAAATTTTCCGATGCTTACACTCCGTCTCCGTTAGCACCGCCGGAGAGGTGCTCCCGCCCGCGACAAGGATAGTGCGCTTGGACGACCCAGAGGCCTTTTCCTGCGCACATTCCCGCGAACCTATGCTTTTCCCGCAAAGTTTCATGGCGATAGTATAGCAGATTTCCGTGATCCGTGGTTGGTCGTAAAGTGCGAAAACAGGTCAGACCTGTTTTCGCTCTTATGGCGGTAGTAATGCATAATCTACCGGGTGTGAGAGACGAATGCGGTCGCGCAGGAGCGCGACCCTCCCGTGCGGGGCAACGGGCGAGACGCCCGTTGTCCCAGTATGCGGCCGCGCAGGAGCGCGGCCCTCCCGCATGGAGAGCCGCCATCTTGGCGGCGTGAGACGCAGATGAACGGGCTGGCAGCCCGTTCTACGAGGTTTGCCCGTTCTACGGGGGCGCCGTCTACGCCGGGAGGATGGCTTTCACGCCGACGGGGTTGTCAACGAGTTCGAGGAGATATGACTTCTGCGACGGGTTGGCATCATCCACGAGAAGACGCGTGGCGACCTTCCGGCGCTCTGCGTCAAACACGTGTCCGGCGTCCGCGCAGCCGATGCGCCGCCCCCACGCGATCATCTTCCGTCCGTTTCGGTCGTCACCGAAAAGCTCGACAATGCATTTCATGCACACCTCGTCCCTACTGATGTATTCCCCGTTATCGTCTCTGCGTGCGGGCAGGTACAGGCGAGACGCTGACCGGGATCTTTATGCGGCACATGGACATCGTCGGGTAGAACCCAGCGGTCATGGCGTTCCTCCTCAATCTGTTCTTCGGCGGCATGCATGGTGATTTGTTGTATGGGAATAGTATAGCAAAACTCGGCTGGTTGTGATGCAAACGATTGCGATCCCGGGGGCGGTGCCGCAACGCGCAAGAAGCGCGTTGTCACAGTACGAGACGCAGATGAACGGGCGGACAGCCCGTTCTACGGGGTGGGGTGAAACGCCGATTTCTTAAGGCCGCGAATTGCGCTAGGGTCAAGCTTTGTGAAGGCGAAGCACTTGGAGCCAAGGTCTTTGAGCGAGGCACCGATAAGATAGAGTTCCTTGTCGTCGATAATGAGAAAACGGTCGTGGAAGGTTTCGTTGTAGCGAACGGCGAGTTTTGGGTATTGTGCGTTGAAGGTCGCGACGTCGGCGGGGGAAATCTTGCGATGGGGCACGTGCTTCTTGTCGTAATGCTCCGAGGTGAAGATGGTGAGCCGCACGCCCTTGCGCTTCTTGGCGAAGAGGTCGAGTACCTCCGTGTTCGCCCAGTTGTCGATCAGGATCAACGATCGTTTCGCACGCGAGACGAGTGAAAGCACCAGCGCCCGGGCGTCCCACAGCTGGCCGTTGTAGAACACGCCCTGCAGCGGCGGTGTCTGCGTCTGCACGAAGAAATCAACCTTCTGTTCAAGGGAGGCGATGCGGTCGTCATGCTTGGCGAGGCGACGGTCAACCCTGTCTTCAAATTGATTCAGCCGCGTGTTAACCGAATATCCGCGCATTAGATATTCTTTTAACACGCCGGTTGCCCATTGCCTAAAACGGGTGCCTTGGACTGATTTAACACGATAACCGACTGATATTACTACGTCGAGGTTGTAGAACGCAACTTGATATGTCTTGCCATCGCTAGCAGTATATGCATTTTTTGCATAAACTGAATTCATGTCCAATTCCCCCTCTTTGAAAATGTTGCCGACATGCCGTGCGATGACCGACTGATCTCTGCCAAAAAGCAACGCCATCTGCTCTTGCGTCAGCCACACTGTTTCGTTTTCAAGACGAACATCCAGCCGGACGGTCTCGTTCGGCTGATAGACAACAATCTGGTTCGCGGCGGGCTCCATCTGGACCTGAGAGTCAATTCCGCCGGACGGCTCTGCTTTGTTCATCGGGTCGTTCCTTTCCTATTCGTCCTGACCCCAAAATGTTACCATTTCCAACCGATTTACGGAACCCGGTAAACTGTAAAAAAGTTGTAACGAAAAGCATACAAAAGTCTCTCGCTGCTTCGGCGGATGGCGGGCGGCGATGGAACGCCGCCCCTACCAACGGGCGAGACGCCCGTTGTCCCAGTATGCGGTCGCGCAGGAGCGCGCCCCTCCCGCATGGGGAGCCGCCATCTTGGCGGCGAGAGTGGCGCCGGGGCACAAACGGTTGCGATCCCGGCGTTGCCGCAACGCGCAAGATGCGCGTTGTCCCAGTATGCGGCCGCGCAGGAGCGCGGCCCTCCCGTGGGGATCCGCAACGCGCAAGATGCGCGTTGTCCCAGTGCGGCGGCGCTTCATACAGAGGATTAGCGGGGTTCGAAAGCAAGGGGCTGGTCGGATACGGCAAGACCCAACAGCTCGAACGGATCTCTCTTTGTGCCGCGGATGCGCATGGTGTGTCGGCCGGCCTCCAGCTTGAACCCTCCAACGAGATCTCCCCCGCTGCAATAGCCCTTCTTTCCGAGGAAGAGCATGTGCCACACCGCGTGCGTGGGCCAAAGACGCATGCCCGCCACCTTGAACTCGCCGCCGTCGAGCGACACGTACGCGCGCGTGAACCTGTTCGCCCCCTTCGCCCGCGCGAACAGCCAGTAGGTGCCGCCCTCCTTGAGCTCAAACTCGAACTCGCGCATCTCGTCCTTCTTGCCGCACAGGACGGCTGAAGCGAATTCCGGCGCGTAGATCGTGCGGGGACCGTCCGACACCGGACGCTCCGGCGGCGCGAAGTCCGTGCGCTCGCCGTAAACCGACACGCAGCGGGACAACCCGTTGGTGGCCTGCACGAGGAATGCCGAGCGCCAGAACCTGCGGTCCTTCATCTTTCCGGGGACGAACGTGACGGTGAATCGGTTCGTTCCCTTCCTGAGAACGCCCTGCAACGGCGTCACGGCAAACCAGTCCGCGTCGAAATTCTGCCGGATGCGGAACGGCAGGGCGCACGTCGCCTCGGCGGTGAATGTGACCGACGCGGGTGCGGCCGCGTCCCCCGACACCCGGACGTCCTTGATCACGCCCGTGTTGAGGATGAACGGAAGGTCGCGCACGGGATACTTCGTGGCCCAGTCCCGGGGAATCTCGCCGGTGGAGAAGACGTTGTCGTCCCGCAGGTCCATGCGCGCCTTGTAGCCGGTTGACGGACTGAACCCCTTCTCGCCGAACCAGTTTCCCCAGATTCCGGCATACGGCGAGAACCAGTACGGGTTGAACGTGGAGGTCTTGATGCACGGGTTCGCCCAGCCGAACTCGTCGCAGCACGGCGCGAGCAGATTGTCGAACACATACACCGGCGAAACCATGCACCCCTGGACCGAGACCTCGGATATCGCGGACTCGAAGCGGTTCTGGAAGCAGCGGACGTTCTGCATGCCGCCGTCGAGCTCGATGCAGTCGTCGTTTGCGTAGATGCAGAAGTTCCCGTAGATGTCGGCGTCGCGGTTGAACCCGCCGCCCTCGCCGAAGTTGTCGCATCCCTCGATCGCGTCGTTCCAGCGGTGCAAGTCGGATCCGACGATGTCGTTCCAGCGCAACACGGTGGAATGATCGACGCGATACACGAAAATGCCCTCCGTGCCCGACGGATGGGAGTAGTACCAGCTGTTCGACCTGCCGCGCGCATCGTGTATGTAGCACCGTTCGACCGTGACCTCCGCACTGCCGGGGTAGATCATGATGCTGGAGGACCAGTTGATCGCGCGCTCTTTGCCCTTGGCGTCGACGTAACCGGGCTTGCCGCCCACGCGGGCGGTGAACAGCGGGTCGCCGACCATCCCGAAACCGTACAGTTCGCAGTTGCGCACGCGAACACCCGTCGACTGGCTGATGAACACCGCGTTGTTCCGGTTTCCGCCGCCGCCCTCGATCACCATGTCGTCGAGCAGGACGTACCTGGCGTCCGTGACCCTGAACACGCTGCTCATCAGGTCTTTGCCGCCGAGCACGACGCCCGGCTTGGTCGTGTAGCGGATCCACCCGTCCGGCGTGCCGTGATCGCGGATCTCGATCGGGTACCGGGCCGTTGTGGGGTCGATCATGATCGTCTTCGCGACGGGAACGTCCGTCTTCCACGTGCGAAACGTCCCGGACGCCAACGTCTTGCCGGCGGAGACCAGCCGCATCTCGTAGGACGTATCCTCCGCGAGACCGAAGATCGAGCCGCGGTAGTTGGCCGCGTCGAGGAAGTAGGGCGGCGTCTCGCCCTTTTTCCATTCGCCGCCCGCGACGCGGTACTCCAGCGAGAGTCCGTCGACCGGTTCGGCGGATCCCCAGCAGACCGAGCAGCAGGCATACGTGGGCGTGAGCCTCAATTCACCTGC
Source organism: uncultured Lentisphaerota bacterium (assembly GCA_900320225.1). Lineage (GTDB taxonomy): Bacteria > Verrucomicrobiota > Kiritimatiellia > RFP12 > UBA1067 > RUG572. Next base: position 13,758 of record ONRL01000153.1, on the reverse strand, counting down.
CTTCACCGGCTGGATGAGCACCATGCGCTTCGCGGGCGCGGCGGGGGGATGGTCCTTCTGCCAGCTGTTGAACGTGAAATCCGCCGGCGGGTTCTCAAGTGCCGCGTGTGCGGCGCCGCAGAGGCAGGCCGCCGCCAGGATAAATCCGCATGATAGGATATGAAAGGGTTTCATACGATCTCCTCCAAACTAAGGAGGCCGCCCGGGTGGGCGGCCTTCTTTTGTTTGTGCCCATGTGGGCACATGCGCCTACGCGTTACTTCGCAAGGGCGGCGGCGACGTCCGCGAGGACCTGGCGGAGCGCCTTCGGCACGCGGTGCGCGGTCGCGGACCTCACCGCGGAGTCCTTGGACGGCTTCGCGTCGTACTCGTCGTAGGACGCGCCGACCGTGGCGATCTCCTTCTTCCAGCCCTCGACGTCGACCTTGAGGATCTCCTCGAGGTCGGCCTTGACGACGTGGAACTTGGCCTTCTCGTCGTTGTTGGCGAGGTCGATGTCCTTCGCGAACGGCAGGTTGCCGATCGCGGTCTCGTTGGCCTTGACCTGGCCCTCAATGCGCTGGCAGATCCACTTGAGGACGCGGCTGTTGTCGCCGAAGCCCGGCCACATGAAGCGGCCGTCGTCGCCCTTGCGGAACCAGTTCACGAAGTAGATCTTCGGAAGCTTCGTCGCGTCGGCCGAGGTGCGCTCCATCTCCAGCCAGTGCTGGAAGTAGTCGGCCACGTTGTAGCCGAAGAACGGGAGCATCGCCATCGGGTCGCGACGGACCTGGCCGATCTGGTCGGAGATGACGGCGGCGGTGACCTCGGAGCCCGCGGCGGAGCCCATGAACACGCCATGCGTCCAGCTCTTCGCCTCGTTCACGAGCGGGATCGTGGACGGACGGCGTCCGCCGAAGAGGATCGCGTCGATCGGCACGCCCGTGGGCTTCTTGTTGAAGAGGCCGTTGAAGCCGGCCTTGTCGAGCACCGGGCAATTCTCCGCCGGAGCCGTGAAGCGGCTGTTCTTGTGGGCGGCCACGTAGCCGGACGCCTTGATCTCGGCCTTCGTCATGCCGGGCTTCGGACCCATGCGGTACGGATCGTCGGCGCAGACGTAGCAGGGATTGCCCTTCCAGTCGACGCCCTGCTTCGGAGCCTTGATGCCCATGTCCTCCCACCAGATGTCGCCATCGGGGGTCAGCACCACGTTCGTGAAGATCGTGCCCTTCTTGCAGCTCTTGAGCGCGTTCGGGTTCGAGTCCATCGAGGTGCCCGGCGCGACGCCGAAGAAGCCGTTCTCGGGGTTGATCGCGTAGAGGCGGCCGTCGTCGCCCGGCTTGAGCCACGCGATGTCGTCGCCGATCGTCTGGAGCTTCCAGCCCGGGAGCTTCGGCAGCATCATGGCGAGGTTCGTCTTGCCGCAGGCGGACGGGAACGCGGCCGTGACGTGGTACTGCTTCTTCTCAGGCGAGGTGAGCGTGAGGATGAGCATGTGCTCGGCCATCCAGCCCTGGTCCTTCTCGGGGAACTGGGTGATGAACTTGTCCTCGATCTTCTTGGCGCAGGGCCACGCGACGTCCTTCTGGCCCTTCTTGAGCGGCGCGCCCACGGAGTGGATGCAGGGGATGAACGAACCGTCCTTGCCGAGGTGCTTCATCACGGCGTCGCCCGTGCGCGTCATGATGTTCATGTTCACCACGACGTACGGCGAGTCCGTGATCTCGATGCCGTACTGGGTGATCGGGTTGCCGATCGGGCCCATCGCGAACGGGATCACGTACATCGTGCGGCCCTTCATGCAACCCTTGTAGCTCTTAAGCATGAGCTTCTTCATCTGGTCGGGATCCATCCAGTGGTTCGTGGGACCCGCGTCGATCTCCTTCTTCGAGCAGATGAACGTGCGGCCCTCGACGCGCGCCACGTCGCTCTCATGCGAACGGGCGAGGTAGCAGTCGGGACGCGTCTTCGGATTCAGCTTGATGAACTGGCCCTTCTTGACCATCATCTCGCAGATCGCGAGGTGCTCCTTCTTCGTGCCCTTCACGACCACGATCTTGTCGGGCGTGCAGATTTTGTTCCACTTGTCAACCCACGCGAACACCTTCGCGTTGGCGAATTTGGGCGTCTTAGCCATGTCTCGTTTACTCCTTGCAGTTGCCGGGCACACGCCCGGTGAAAATTGGCGGATATTATACGATTTTTCACCGCGTTTCGCAAGGCGAAAAACGCATCGCGCGCGGTGAAATCGCAGCTAGACGTCACGGCCGGCGGACACGGCGCGTCGCGACGGCCGTGAACGGGTCCTCGGGCCAGTAGTGTTTCGGATAGCGCCCGCGCATGTCCTTGCGCACGAGGGCGTAGGACGTGCGCCAGAAGGACGCAAGGTCTTTCGTGATTTGCACGGGGCGCTGCGCGGGCGAAAGCAGCTTCATCACGATCGGCACCGTGCCGTTCGCGACCTTGGGCGTCTCCTGGAGTCCGAAGCACTCCTGCAGACGCACCTGCACGAACGGTTCCGTCTCCTCGTAGTGGATCGTCATGTGCGACCCGCTCGGCACCTCCATCTTCACGGGCGCGGCGACATCAAGCTGATGGCGGCTCAAACCCGCTTCCGCGAGCGCCGCGTCGAGAACCGCCGTAAGGTCGAGACGGTCAAGGTGCGACCAGCGGCTCATGCCGTCCACGAACGGCGTGAACCAATCCTCGAGATGTGCCGCCAGCGCCGCGTCTGAGACATCCGGCCACGGTGCGCCCAGCACGCGGTTGAGGAACGAGATGCGCGCCTGGAGCTGGCGCGTACCGGGCGTCCATGGCAGCTGGTCCACGCCCTTCTGCCGGATGCCCTCGAAGAGCGCGCGCCGCACGGCGTCGGCGTCGGGACGTGCCTGTCCGCCTTCGTGCAGCACCATGCGTCCGAGCTTGCGGCGGCGGACGCTCTTCACGCACGCCTCGCGCCGATCCCAGAACGTGTCGTCCACCTCCTCGATCTCGTCCGCGAAGAGCTCCTCGATGGACGCCTCGTCAATTGGCGCGGCGAGGTGGATCTTCGCGTCGCCGCCACGGTCGTCGAGGTCGCACAGGACGAGATAGGAGCTGGTCGCCAGCGCCTCCGTCCGCTCCATGAACGCACCTCGCCCGCCGGTCATCTGGAACGAGCCGTTCCCCCGGTTACGGGCAATCCGGTCCGGGAACGCGAACGCAAGCGCCTCGCCCGGGGAGGGTCGCGCTCCTGCTCGACCGCAAGGGGATGATTGCGTTCCCGCGCGGCCGCAAAAACGTTCCCACCGCCGTGCGAGCTCCTTCATCCGCGACGAGGGGCGTACGTCGCGGATGTCGGTAATCGCGTGCGGCGCGCCCTCCTCCAGAATGGCCGCGAGCGTGCAGGCCTCGGCCGAGCCCACGTGCATCATCATGTTCGCGAGGCGGGGGTGGGCGGCGAAGCGCGCCATGCGCCGGCCGTGGTCCGTGATGCGGCCCGCCTTGTCGAGCGCGCCGAGCAGTTCGAGCAACGACTTCGCGTTCTCCCAGCTCGCGACGGGCGGCGGCGTGAGCCACGGCAGGCCGTCGCGCGCCGTGGTGCCCCACTCCGCGCTCGCGAGAACGGTCGCCGCGAGGTCCGCCTCCTCGATCTCGGGCTTCATCGCGGGGACGAGCGTGCGGTCCTGCGCTTCGGTCCAGAGCCGCAGGCAAAGCCCGGGCGCGGTGCGTCCGGCGCGGCCGCGCCGCTGGTCCGCGCGGTCGCGCGTGAGGCGCAGCGTCTCGAGTCGGCTCATGCCGGAACGCGGCGAGAATCGGCTCACGCGCATGAGGCCCGAGTCGATGACGGTCGTCACGCCTTCGATCGTCAGGGAGGTCTCCGCGATGGAGGTGGCGAGTACCACCTTGCGGCGGCCGTCGGCGAGCGGACGCAGCACGCGGTCCTGGTCCTCCTTCGCCATCGCCCCGTAGAGCGGCATCACGACCGCGCCGGGGAGGTCGCGCAACTCCTCCGCGCAACGCTTGATCTCGCCTTCGCCGGGCAGGAAACACAGCACGTCGCCCGTCGACTCCGGCAGCACGCGCCGCACGGCGCCCGCCATCTGCGCGGAAACGGGCGCCACGCTTTCCATCAGCAGGTAACGCGTCTCCACCGGGTACATCCGCGCCTCCGCGGTGTGCACGTCGGCGTCGCCGAGGTGGTCGGCGATCTCCTCCGTGGATAGCGTGGCGGACATCACGAGAAGCCGCAGGTCGGGACGCAGCGCACGGCGCACGTCCACGGCCATCGCGTAGCCGAGGTCGCATGCGAGCGAGCGCTCGTGGAATTCGTCGAAAACCACGAGTCCCACGTCGGAGAGCTCGGGGTCGTGCAGGAGCCGCTGCGCAAGCAGCCCCTCCGTGACGATCTCCAGCCGCGTACGGGGGCCGATGCAGCGCTCAAGGCGCACCTGGAAGCCGACGGTCTCGCCCACGCGCTCGCCCATCCGACGGGCGATGTACGCCGCGCAGCTCCGGGCGGCGAGGCGACGCGGTTCCAACATGAGGATTTTCTTCCCGCGCAGAAAGGCGCAGTCCAGCAGCGCGGGCGGCACGCACGTGGTTTTGCCGCTTCCAGGCGGCGCGCGCAGCACCACGTCGCGATTCGCCTCAAGCGACGCGCAAATCCGCGGAATGATCGACTCGACCGGAAACATGGCTACAGAGCCTTCGTTTGACCGGCGGAAGCGGCGGTTTCCTTGCAAAAAACGAGACGCAGCAAGTCCCAGAGCATGCGAGGGGCGTCGCGGAGGACGCGCAGCGAACTGCGCACGCCCCCCTTCCAGTCGACCGACACCTCGGCCACCTCGCCGCCCGCCGCGGCGACGCCGCGGATCAACTCCACGTCGAACGCGAACCGCATGATCCGCTGGCGCTCGAACACGGCACGCATCACGTCCATGCGGAACAGCTTGAACCCGCATTGCGTGTCGTACACGCCGCGTACGCCCACGCACCACACGCAGAAGTGGAAGAGTCGCGAGAGCAGGCGCCGACGGAACGGCATGCCGGGACGCCCGTGGCGCGAACCGCAGACCATCCACGCGTCGGCGCGCGCGGCAAGGCGCGCGAACTCGCCGAACGGCGCACTCATGTCCACGTCGCTCATCAACACCCAGTCGCCCTTCGCCTCGAGCGCCCCGCGCCGCACCGCCGCGCCCTTGCCGCAGTTGACCGGCTGCCGGAGAACCCTGATCGGTATGGCGGACGCGCTGGAGCGCGTCCCTCCCAGCAACACGGGAGGGTCGCGCTCCTGCGCGACCGAAAGATCAAGCGGAGGCACGGAACCGTCATCCACGAAAATCGTCTCGACGAGCGCGAACCCGCACGCCGCCGCCGTCCGCGCCAGCTCGGGCACCGCCGCAGCTGCCGCCCGCGCAAGGTCGGGCGCATTGTAGACGGGGATGACGAGCGAGAGGGTGCGCATGGTCGTCAAGGGGAAAAGGGCGTGGTGTAATCGGCCGAAAGCCGGCGGAACGCGACGGGCAAAAGGTCGTCAAGGTGCGCGAGGTCGCGCCACTCGAATTCGATCCAGTCCTCGCACGCGCGAGGTGGCGTCGCCACGGGGACCTTCAGCTCATAGACGAGGTTCACTTCCGCATGCGGCTTGCCGTGCTGCTCGAAGGCATTCTCCACCACGCCGAGGAACGCACCCGTTTCGGCGTCCACGCCCATCTCCTCCTTCACCTCGCGCACGAGCGCCTGTCGACCGGTCTCGCCGAACTCGACGTGTCCGCCCGGCAGGTACGTGGTCGCACCGCCCTTCGCCCTGCACAGCAGGATCTTCCCCTCCTGCACGCACACCCCCCGTGCAATGATCTCAATCCCCGCCAACTCGTACTCGTTCATTTCCCGCTCACTCCCACCTACCTATTCACTATTCACTATTACCTGTTCACTACTTCTTCAGCCCCATCCAGGGGGCGAGACGCACGCTGCGCGCCTCGCGGGATTGGTTCGTCGCGCCGGGCAGGCCCATCTCGAGGGCCGAGAGACGTGCCATGAGCGCCTGCTGCGCGGCGGCGTGCTGCTGGCGTTCCGCCTCGGTCTTCTGGCGTTCCTCCATCAGTTCCTTCTCGCGCCGCTGGAGGCGTTCGCGCATTTCCTGAAGCTGGCGGTAGAGAATGGTCGTGTCGGCCGCCTGCTGCTGAAGCCGCTTCACTTCGGCATCGCGTTCGCGCAGCTTGGCGGCGAGGTCGCGTATCTTGCGGTCGCTTTCCGCGGTGGCCTTCTCCTGGAGAAGACGCAACGCCTCCAGTTCCTGGCGCATGTGCGCGGTGCGGGGATCCTCGGGATGCGCCAACAGGGCGCGGCGCGTCATGTCCTCGGCGTCGGTGCCGATGCGCTTGAGAATCTCCTGGCGGCGGGCGATCAGACGTTCGCGGCGGGCCTGGTGGATGGTGCGCAGCTCGTCGAGCTCGCGCGTCTCGTCCTCGATGCCGGCTGCAATGTCGTCCGCCTCGTCCTTCATCAGCGTGTAGACCGCGGCCTGGGCGTCCGCCGCAAGGCGCGCCGTGGCCGGCAGGCGCTTGAGTTCGTCGGAGAGCTCCTGGATGCGGTCCTCGTACTTCGTCTCGTTGGCCTTTGACGCCGCGAGCGCCTGCTGCGCCTCGGCGCGCTCCGCCGCCATCTCGGTCTCGCGCGCGGCCTTCGCGGCGGCCAGTTCGTCGAGATCCTTCAGGGCCTTGGCCTTCTCGGACTCGATCGTGGCGCTCTGGGCCATGACGGCGGACATCCTCGATTCGGCTGAACGCGCCGCCTCCGCGGCGTCCTTCGCCTCGCGCCGTGCCGCGCGCACGCGGGATTCGGCCTCCTTCAGCGCCTCCTTCAGGCGTTCGATTTCACGACGGAGCGCGGGGGATTCGTCGGGCGGGGCGGGGGGCGGGGAAGGGGCGGCGTTTTCGGGCGTTCCCGTTTCGGACGCGCTGGAGGGCGTCCCTCCCGGCGCGGACGCGACGGAGCGCGTCCCTCCCGCATGGGGATTCGGCGTCTCGAACGGGGGGCGGACCTCCACGATGCGGGATCCGGGCGGGAGGCGTCCGCTGGAAAGGAGCGCCTGCGCGGCCATCTTGTTGAACGGACCGCGCGGGCGGCCGTCGCCGATGTCGATCGACCAGCGCATGTCGAGGAACGGCACTTCCGTGGCCGGCGTCCACGTCTCGCCGTCGGAGGAGATTTCCTGCCCCGGCTGGATGCGTCCCATGCGGGCCCATTCCAGCAGGCGGGCCTTGCTCTCCGGCCCGAACGTCTCGTCTTGCGTGCGCAGATACCACTGGTTGTTCATCGACGGCTCCGTTTACTTCTTGAACCTGAAGAACTTCTTGGCGCCGGTCGCGCCCATGCGCGCGAGCTCCTGCTGCGCGCGGCGTTCGAGATCGGCCAGCGCGGCCGCAGGCGCGCCGGGGGCGAACGGCGGGGACGCGAACGCCTGGCGTGCGACGGGCGGCGGCATCTCGTTCGCCACGACCTCCGGCACGAGCACATCCGTGCTCCATTCGCGTTCATGCACCTCGTCGCGCTTGGCCAGCTGCTCACGCAGCGAGGCGATCTCGGCGTCGCGGCTTGCGAGTTCGTCAAGGAGATTCTGCCGCTCGGCGTCGCGGCGCGCGAGTTCGTCGGCGGACTGCTGGAGCTGACCGTCGCGCAACTGGACGTTCTTCGTGAGATCGGCGATCTGCGAATCCTTTTGCATGAGCTGGGCCTTCGCCTCTGAAAGGCGTTCGTCGCGCTCGCGTACGGCCTTCTGCGCGGCCGCGAGCTGGAGGTCCTTCTTCCCCGAGAGCTTCTGCGCCTCCGCGAGGGACGTGTCCTTCTGCACCATCTCCGCGTCCTTGGCGGCGACCGCCGCCTCCAGCGCGCGAATGCGCTCGAGGGCCGCGCCGCGGTCGTCCTGGTAGAAGCGCGCCGCAGGCGACAGCGACCCCATCTTCACGAGATCGTCCACGACCGCCCGGTGCGTGGGACCGTAGAACTGGCCGGGGTTGTTCTCCACGACCCAGTTCATCTCCAGCTCCGGTTTGAGCGGCGCAAGGACCCAGTGCTTCAGGTCGGACGAGACGCCGGCGAGCGGTTCCACGCGCCCGTCCTTCACCCAGGCCTTGAGCGACTCGAAGTCAATCGGGCCGAAGACCTTGCCCGCGGTGTTCCGCACATACCACAACTTCGTTATCATGGGAAACGTTCCCCTCTCACTTGTCCGCCGGACCGAACTCCATCGGGAACCACACGCGGTAGGCGTTTGACGGCTGCCAGAGGTTACCCGCCGAGGCGTAGTCGCAGAAGAACACGGTCTGCGGGCGGCGCCCGTCGGGATGCTCGGTGTGCGTGCCGATCGGGAGCGACGCGGAGTACGCCATCCAGATGTCCTCTGACGGCGCGCGCACGGGCGCGAATTCCATCGCCTGGCCGTCCTTGATCGACCGGCGGCGGAACACCTCGTTGATGTCGCCGTCGTTGAAGCGCGTGTCGCGGGCGAGCGCGATCGGGCCGCGCGTGAACGCCACGTGGTTGTTCAGCACGTGCGCGCGCGTCGTCATGTCGAAGAAGATCTCCACCACGTCGCCGATCGTCCACGTGCGCGCGATCGTGCAGTACGTGCCGGCCTTCACGCCGTCCACCGGCCGGCCGTTCACCTTGACGACCGTCTTCGCGCTCCACGCCGGGATGCGCAGCTTCACCGTGAACGGCATCTGCTGCACCGTGTGGTTCACGATGCGGACGTTCCCCTCCGCGGGGTAGATGGTGTAGATGTCGAACGCCACCTTCTCCTTCAACTTGGGCAGGTACACGGACTCGCTCGAGGAGGCGTAGAAGTTGAAGATCGCGGTCTCGCCGTCCGTCTGGAACAGCGCGCGCAGGAACGCGAGGAACCCGCGCGGGCCGTTGGCGTTGCAGCAGTTGGTGTGCATCGCGCAGTGGTGGTGTCCGCGCGAGCGGTAGCCGTTGAGGGGCGTGTACGCGGCGAACTCGGTGGCGTCGCGGTTGAGCGAGGCGAGGTAGATGTTGTAGAACGCCTTCTCCAGCTCGTCGGCGTACTTCGGGTCCTCCGTGACCTGGAGGAGCTTCTCGACGAAGCGCATCCAGGTGGTCACCACGCACGTCTCCTGCAGGTGCATGTAGGGGAGGTGCTGCTTCTGCGCACCGTGGAACCAGGCCTCGGACGAGGCGCTGCCGCCCGCGATGTTGATCTCGTCGCGGATGATCTGGTCGCACCCTGGTAGCAGCTCATCATCTCGTACGCCTTCCAGCGGTTGTGCTTCATCACGTAGCCGCCGTGCGTCTCGGCCTTGTTGTCGTAGCCGTTGCGGTCGGCCACCGAGATGTCCTTGAGCGCGAGGTCGAGGAGACGCGGACCGGGCTTCACCTCCGTCATGTCCTTCACGAGGTACGTGGCGAAATCGAGGTACTTCTTGTCCTTCGTGCGGTTGTAGAGCCATACGACGGGCTCGAGGATGGACGAGCTCGCGAAGCCGCACCAGTTGCCAGACTCCCACAGGTGGTAGCCGCGCTTGCCGTTCGGGCCGAGCTGGTCGATCACGTAGTCGCACACGCGCCGCGCGGCCGTGAGGGCCTTCTGCCGCCGGGGGTCGTCGGACGCGAGGCCGTCGGCGTAGTGCATGAGGCCCATCATCGTGTACTTCATGCCCCACACGTCCCACCCTTCGCCGCAGCGCAGCTCGTCGGGATAGTTGCCGATGTAGCCGCTCGGCTCCTGCGAGGCGCAGATGCGCTCGAAGCCGAAGTCGATGTGCTTGCGCAGCTCGGCGTCCTGCGTGTACGTCCAGAACGGCATCGCCGCGTGCATGAACTTGCCCCAGAACTCGGTCTGCCAGCGGCGGCCGCGTTCCGTCTTCTCCAGGAACGGCGCCGTGATGTAGTCCACGTCCGTCGCCTTGAGGTGGTGCTCGATCATCTTGTTCAGGCGCTCGCCCATCGGGCCTTTCAGCCGCACGTCGCCGTAGGGCAGCACGGTCGTAGACGCGCCCGCCGCGATCGCACCCGCAACAGCAGCCATCATCAGGATCTTCTTCATGTCGTTTCCTTTCAACATAAAACTTTCAGCTCATCACTCGAAACCGGAACCCGAAACTCACTTCATGTACTTGTCCGCGAAGTCCATGTACTTGTTCCAGTCGTACTCCGTGAGCTTGTGCTTGCCCTCGCGGATGTGGTAGCCCATGCGCTCGGGGCAGCCGTAGGCCTGCCAGATGTCGTGCGCGCGCGTCCAGGCCTCCTTCTCGGCGGGCGGGCCGGCCCACGGGTCCAGGGTGGCGCTCGCCACGTAGCAGAGGCGCGGCGCGATGAGGCGCAGGAGGTCGTCGGAGTCGCGCGTGATCTCCGTGTCGCGGTTGATCCACTCGGCGTAGTTGAGGCAGAACCAGTTCGGGAAGTTGTGGAGGATCTGGTGGATGTGCTCGCTCTTCGGGCAGTCGAAGTTGTTGAGCTTCGCGCCGCCGCAGCCGGAGTTGTTGGAGATGCCCATCGCGAAGCGGGTGTCCTGCGCCGCGGCCCAGAGCGCGGTCTTGCCGCCGCGCGAGTGGCCGAGCACGGCCACGCGCTTCGCGTCGAGCTCCGGACGCGTCTCGATCCAGTCCATCACGCGGCTGAAGCCCCACGCCCATGCGCCGATCGTGCCCCAGCTCGTAGGGGTGCGCTTCACGTCGCGGGACGCCTTGTCGCCCGTCGCGAGGTACGCGACGATGCCGTACGCCCAGTCGTCAAGGTTCTGCGAGTAGCGCGCCGCGTTGGGGCACACGTCATTGAAGTTCCACGTCACGTAGGCGTAGCCGCGCGCGGTGATGCTGTTGGTGGGGATTCCCTCGTAGACGCCCTTCGTGAACGGCGGCGTCTTCTCCTTCGCGCCCGAATGGTCGCCGTAGATGAACACCGGCGCCGGATGCTCCTTCGACGCGCCCTTCGGCAGCGACACGTGGATGTCGATCCGAATCGTGCCGTTCGCGAACGTGACCGAGCGCTCGCCGATCACCTCGTCGGCCGGACGCCCGATCGGCGTCACGCCGAACTGGTGCTCGCCGAACCACTTCAGGACCTCGGCGCGTCCGCCGCCCTCCCAGGCGGCGACTTTCGCCTGCTGCTCAGGCGTGCGTTTGCACGCCGGAGCGCAATCCGCAACAAGCGCGGTGGCTCCCGCCAGCGCGCAGACTACCGTCAAGATGCTTTTTTCCATGCCGGTAGTATACCACACGCCGCGCGTTCCGGCAATGCCGACGCGCGATTAGCGGCGATTAGCGGCAGAGGGTGTAGAGAACGCCGGCCACCACGGCCGAGCCGATCACGCCGGAAACGTTCGGTCCCATCGCCTGCATGAGGATGAAGTTCCCGGGGTTCTCGCTGAGCGACACCTTGTTGGAGACGCGCGCGGCCATCGGCACGGCCGAGACGCCGGCGGAGCCGATGAGCGGATTCACCTTCTCCTTCGAGAAGAGGTTCATCAGCTTCGCCATCAGGACGCCCGCCGCCGTGCCCACGCAGAACGCGCAGAGGCCGAGCGCGAGGATGCCGAGCGTCGTGGCGGAGAGGAACTTCTCGCACGCGAGCTTCGAGCCAACCGAGAGGCCGAGCATGATCGTGATGATGTTGATGAGCGCGTTGGACATCGTGTCCGAAATGCGCGCCACCGAGGGGCCCGCCTCCTTCGCGAGGTTGCCGAGCATGAGCGCACCGATGAGCGGCACGGCGCTCGGCAGCAGCACGGCGCAAAGAAGCAGCACGATCAGCGGGAAGCAGACCTTCTCGATCTTCTTCACCTCGCGGAGCGGCGGCATCGTGATCGCACGCTCCGCCTTCGAGGTGAGCGCCTTCATGATCGGCGGCTGGATGATCGGCACGAGCGCCATGTAGCTGTAGGCCGCCACGGCGATCGCGCCGAGCAGGTCGGGGGCGAGGCGGCTCGTGAGCCAGATGGCGGTCGGGCCGTCCGCGCCGCCGATGATGCCGATCGAGGCAGCCGCCTTGAGCGGATCGCAGCCGAAGAAGTCCTGGCCGAATACCGCGGCGAGGCCAAGCGCGCCAAAGAGCGCGAAGAAGATGCCGAACTGTGCGGCGCCGCCGAGGAGCGCCATCTTCGGGTTCGCGATCAGCGGACCGAAGTCCGTCATCGCGCCCACGCCCATGAAGATCATGATCGGGAACACGCCCGTGTCGATGCCGAACTTGAAGAAGTAGTAGAGGAAGCCGCCCGGCTCAATGATGCCGCCCTGCATCACAGGGATGCCGGAGGCGAGGAAGCTCACCACGCCGTCGTGCATCATGGCCGGAGCCGTCACGCCCGCGAGCGGACAGTTCGCGAGCAAACCGCCGAAACCGATCGGCAGGAGGAGGAGCGGCTCAAAACCCTTGACGATTGCAAGGTAGATCATCACGAGGCAGAGAGGGATCATGATGAGCTGGCCCACGCCGTAGGGCAGGCCGCCGAGCACCTTCACCTCATGGCCCTTCACGAACGCACCCGCGTCGTCGAAGTAGCCGCCGACCCACTTGCCGTCCTTGTCACGGTAGCCGTTCGGCGTCTTGTAGCCGCTGTCGGCGTTGTGCGGATCCTTGCCGAGCATGTCGTTGACGGCCACGCGGTCCTTCTCGGCGTAGTCGCCGGTAATGTAAGCGGGCGCCGTCTTGCGGGCGAAGCCGGCGATGCCAGTGTCGCCGGAGAGGTCTTTCACCTTGCCGAGCGTCGTGCGCCAGTCGCCGGTGGCGGAAGCGGCAAAGGCGCAAGCCACAGCGAGAAGCGTTAAGATGATTTTCTTCATGGTCTGAATCCTTCAGGACAGAGGACCAAAGACTGCGGACAGAGGCCTTTGTCTTTTGTCCTCCGTCTTTTGTCCTTACCCGATCACCGCGAGCACGTCGCCGGTCGCGACCTTGTCTGTGGCGTTCACCATCACCGTGACCGTGCCGTCGCACGGCGCGGCGACGGGCGTTTCCATCTTCATCACGTCCATGACGAGGATCTCGTCGCCCTTCGAGACGGACTGCCCGCTCTGCGCGGTGACGCGCAGCACGGTGCCGGGCACGGGGGCCTTCACCTCGGTGCCGCCGGCAGGCGCGGCGGCCGCCGGGGCGGCGGACTTTAGTCCGCTCTCGGCCTTGAAATCGACGGGCTTGCCATTCACCACGGCCTTGCCGTCGCCCTTGATCTCCACGCCGTACGCCTTGCCGTTGATCGTCACCGTCACGGGGCCGCCCTTGCCGGTAGCCGGCTTCGCGTCCTCGGCGAAGCGGCAGCCCATCGGGGCCTTCGACGGATCCTTGAGGAAGAGGATGCCCTTCTCCTTGCAGGAGGCGGCGATGAAGATGTTCTCGTCGGTGACGGGCAGGCCCGCGTCCTCGAGCATCTTCTTCGCGACCGCGCCGCCCTTGCGGGGATCGGCGTCGTTCATTTCGAGCACGGTCTTCGTGGTGACCGTCGAATAGGGCTTGTTCTGCTCGCTCGACGCCATGAATTCGCTTGCCTTCTTCACGATCTCGGGATCCGGCGGGACGGGCGTCTTGCCGAAGTAGCCGAGCACCATCTTCGCGTAACCGGGCGCGAACTTCTTGAACTTGCCGAACATGACGTTCTGGATCGCCTGCTGCGCGTAGAACTGCGAGACGGGCGTCACGGACGTGCCGAAGCCGCCGAGGCGCACGCAGTCGTACATCTCGGCGATCATGTCGTCGTACTTGTCCATCATGTTGTTGTCGCGCAGCATCTGCGTGTTGGCCGTGAGCGCGCCGCCGGGCATCGGGCTCCACACGATCTGC
>ONRL01000117.1 GCA_900320225.1 uncultured Lentisphaerota bacterium | reverse complement strand
ATGTACTGGCCGTACATCCCGTGCGCGGCGAACACGCCGCGGAAGGCGTCGGGGTACTTCTTGTCCGTCTCCAGCCACCACATGTACCCGTAGCCGCCGCCCCCGGGGAACGACGAATAGGGCCGCAGGGACTCCTCCACCCAGTCGGCGGGGATCAGCTGTTTCTCGCCCCACTTCCCCTTCCGCAGCATCAGTTCGCCGACGCGCGCCATGTCGCGCGTCGAGAAATGGAAGTAGTAGGCCAGGTGGATGGACTTCGTGGCGTCGCCCGTGCGCTTGTGCCGCGCCCGGTCCCAGTCCTGCAGCTGGAGCGGACGGGCGAAGTCGGCGTCGAACACGTCGAAGATCGACTTCCCCGTCTTCATCTCCAGCACCGTCCCCGCCACGTTGAAGTCCCAGTTGTTGTAGAGGAATTTCTCGCCGGGCATGGTCTTCCCGCGCGGCAGGCCTTTGGTCTTGCCTCCGGGGTTCGACGCCGGATGGTAGCAGCCCGAACGTGCCGTGATGAGGTCGCGCACCGTGGCGCGCTTCTCGGACGGCAGGAGCCCGCCCACGTCGTCGATGCCGAGCTCGCCCACGGTCTCGGAGAGCTTGATCGTGCCGTTGCGCACGTATTTCCCGTACATCATCGACAGCACGCTCTTCCGGCACGAGGCGATGTACGAGACCTCCGCGACGTCGCCGTACGAGAAGATCACCTGCCCGCCCGACACGACCATGAGCCCCGTCGTGCCCAGGTTCTTCACCCGGATGTAGTCCGGCACCTTCGCGAGCACGGCGGGGTCGAACCCGTGGTCCTCGGGTTTTCCCTTCGTCCACTCCACGCCAGGAGTCACGGTCGCCGCGGAGCGCACAACCTCCGCGCCAAGCGCGTCGCCCGCCACACACGCCGCGACTGCGGCAATCAGTCCAAAGAGTTCTTTATTTCCCATAGCGCGGTAAAAAATACCAAAATCTGTCACCATTGGCAAAGGTTTTTTTACACAAAAGCTTTGTCACCGCGGCGGATCGTGTGCTATGATATGCCGCATGAAGACCTTCAGAACTTTTCCCCGGCCCCTGATCGCCGGGACGCTCGCCGCATGTGGACTCTCGCTTGCCGCCCTTGGCGGCGACGCCCTGCTGGACGGCTTCGCCGACCCGCCCGCCTCCGCGCGCCCGCACGTGTGGTGGCACTGGATGAACGGCAACGTCACGAAGGCCGGCATCACCGCCGACCTGGAGGCCATGGCGAAGGCCGGCATCGGCGGCGCGCAGATCTTCGACGTCTCCGACGGCATCCCCGCCGGCCGCATTGAATTCTGCAGCCCCGCGTGGTTCGACATGCTCCGCTTCGCCAACGAGGAGGCGAAACGCCTCGGCATCGAGCTCGCCCTCTCCAACTGCAGCGGCTGGAGTTCGTCCGGCGGCCCGTGGGTGAAGCCCGAGGACTCAATGAAACACGTCGTCTTCGCCGAGCGGACCGTGCGCGGCGGCGAACGCCTCGCCGGCGCCCTCGAGCCCCCCGCCGACACCTTCGGCTTCTACCGCGACATCGCCGTCCTCGCCTTCCCGCGTCCCGCCGCCGAGGCGATCGACCCCGCCGACTACGGCATGAAGGTGAAGTATTCGCCCGACAAGTGCACGTCCACCCTCACCTTCGACAGGCCCTTCCCGCTCGCGGGCGTCTCGATCGACTTCGACGTCTCGGCCCGCCACCTCTACGCGTGCGTGAAGGTGGAGGTTTCAGCGGATGGCAAAACGTTCCGCACCGCAGTCGATGGGATGACCGTCCACACCGCCCGCTACGGCGACAAGGACGGGGCCGTGTTCGTGCCCGTGGAAGGCGCGAGTTCCGTGGGCGCGAGTTCTGTGGGCGCGAGTTCTGTGGGCGCGGACAATGTCCGCGCCCGCGGAACCCTGGCCGTGAAAGTGACCTGCGATCTCTCCGTCGCCATGGCGATGCCGGGCCCCGCGGACCAGGGCGTGCAAACGGTCCGTCCGCCCAACGCCCGAGGCCTCGCCTCCAAGCACCAGCGCGTCGTCGCCGTCCGACCCGAGGCGCGCGCCCGCATCCCCGAGTTCAGCGAGAAGGCGTTCGTCATGCGCGCGAAGATCCACGGCTACCCCTACGCGGCCGACGCCGACCAGGCCGTCGATCCCGCGCGCATCCTCGATCTCACCTCGCGCCTCGCGTCCGACGGCACGCTCGACTGGACCGCGCCCGCCGGCGCGGACTGGGTCGTCGTGCGCTTCGGCTACGCCTCCAACGGCGCCGGGCCGCGCCCCGCCACGCCCGCCGGCGCCGGGCTGGAGGTGGACAAGCTCTCCAAGCCCGCGCTCGCGCGCTTCTTCGCGGGCTACGTGGACAAGGTGCTCGACCGCCTCGGCCCCGTCTCGCCCGCGGGCGGACTCAACAACGTGCTCGTGGACAGCTACGAAGTCGGCTGCCAGAACTGGACGGACGGCTTCGAGAAGACATTCAGGGAGCGCTGCGGCTACGACATCGTCCCGTGGCTGCCGCTCCTCACCGGCCGCGTCGTCGCCTCGCCCGCCGAGACGGAACGCGTGCTCGCCGACTTCCGCCGCGTGATCTCCGACCTCTTCGTGGAGAACTACGCCGGCGAGTTCCGGCGCCTCTGCCACGCGCGTGGCCTCCTCTTCTCGCTCGAGGGCTACGGCAGCGCGCCCTGCGACGACCTCCGCTACGCGCGCCGCTGCGACGTGCCGATGGGCGAGTTCTGGGCGGGCAACGCCGCCTCCACGAATCCCGTCGCGCGCCTCGGCGGCATGGGCAACTGCCGCTTCCCCGGCTTCATCGCCCACGTGTGGGGGCAGCGCTTCGTGGGCGCGGAGTCCTTCACCAGCGGCGAGGGCGAACGCTGGAACCGCGCCCCCTTCGCCTACAAGGCGCAGGGCGACCGCGCCTTCTGCCAGGGTATCAACCGCATCATCTACCACCGCTGGGCGCACCAGCCCTGGACGGCCCCCGCCAACTATCCCGGCATGACGATGGGGCCGCACGGCTCGCACTTCGAGCGCACGCAGACCTGGTGGGAGGACGGCGCGCCCGCGTGGCTGCGCTACCAGGCCCGCTGCCAGTGGATGCTCCAGGAAGGCCGCGCCGCCGCCGACATCCTCGTATTCGCGGGCGACAGCCCCACGGGCTACGGCCTCGACCTCTCCCGCTGGCACGACTACGCGCTCGTGGGCGAGAACGCCTTCGGGCCGGGCCGCCAGTGGGACGTGTGCGGCGGCGAGGCGGTCATCGCCTCCCGCGCCGAGAACGGCCAGGTCGTCGCGCCCAGCGGCGCGCGCTACAAGGCGATCGCCGTCCTGCCGAACATCGCCGTCGATCCCGAATCGCAGGCCGCCCTCGACCGCCTCGCCGCGCAGGGCGTTCCCGTGGTGCCGAGCGCGGAGGTGGATAAGGTCCTCGCCGGCCGCGGCGTCGGCCCCGACTTCGTCTGCCTCACGCCCGCCTGCACGAACGACATCCGCTGGATCCACCGCCTCGCCCCCGACGGCTCGGAGGTCTATTTCGTGGCCTTGCCGAACGAGAAGCCCGTCGAACTCGACGTCTCCTTCCGCATCTCCGGCCGTACGCCCGAAATCTGGAACCCCGAAAGCGGACAGACGTCTGCGCCAGCCAACTGGCAGGAAAAAGACGGCCGCACGACCGTCCACCTCCTCTTCAACCCCTCCGGCGCCGCCTTCGTCGTGTTCCGCAAGTCGCCGACCAAGGAACTGGCGGAGTTTGAACGGTACGCATGCGCGTCCACCCAGACGATTGACGGCCCCTGGGAAGTCACATTCCTCAACGGACGCGGCGCGCCCGCGACGCCGGTCACCTTCGACGCGCTCACGCCGTGGAACGAGCACGCGGACGACGGCATCCGATACTACTCCGGCTCGGCCATCTACAGGAAAAACATGCCCGCCCCGTGCGCCAAGCCGGGCGAGCGCGTGATCCTCGATCTCGGCGACGTGAAGAACATCGCCACCGTCACCGTCAACGGCAAAACCTTTCCCGTGCTCTGGAAGCCCCCCTACCTTCTCGACATCACCGAGGCGCTACGGGATGGCGGCGCATCAACTACCTCTCTCTCTCTTGAGATCAAGGTCACCAACCTCTGGCCGAACCGCTTGATTGGCGATGACGCGCTTCCGTGCGATGCCCAGTACGGCAAGTCCGGCAAGGGCAAGAATGGCATCGTGGAGATCCCGCGCCGCGTCTGGATGGGCGTGCCCTCCCCCGTCGGCCGCCACACGTTCACGACGTGGCGGCTGTGGAAGAAGAGCGACAAGCTCCTGCCCTCGGGCCTCATCGGCCCCGTGCGCCTCCTGCACTGAGCGCTAAGGCCGATTTTCTCGAAGGGTACGCCGCAAAGAAAGCGCGGAGTTTACGAACGGACACATCACGTCTGCGCCCTCGCCGCGCGCGAGAACGTCCAGCCCCCGCTGCGAGACGTCGCCCGCGACGGTCTGGACGTGCTGCATCCCGATCGAGACGCCGTTCGTCAGCACGTCCAGCGCCACGTACGCCGGCTCGCCCTGGTTGGCGAGTTCGTAGTTCACCGTCACCCGCTGCGTGGCGCGGTCCTGCGAGAAGCGGACGTTGGAGACAGTGATCGGCTCCGTGAGGTCCACCGCCCCCGCCGCGAACGCCAGCGCAAGGGCAGTTCCAGTCAAAGTCGTATATGCTTTCATCGTTGGACTTCCTCGCCTAGCGGAACATAATCAAGGTGCCGATGGACGTGGCCGTGTCGAGGTTGAACACGTCCACGGACGCGGCCGCCTGGCCGGAGCGCGCATCCAGCACGGGAGTCGCAACCGCACGTCCACTCGTGCGCAGGCGGCTGTCGATCACGCCCGGCTGCGACGTGGCCGAATCGGCGCCAAACGCGCCCAGCATCACGACGGCACCCATCACCGCGAGGCATGTTCTCATACGAAAACGCATGTAATCCTCCTTATTTTCTCCTCAAACGCCGACATTATAAGATATTCTGCCCCAAATCACAAGCGCAAAGTATTGGGCAGTGAAGTGCATTCCCCGAGCCCCTCGATGCCCGCGAGCGTCAGCGTCTCACCTCGCGCAATCTTGACGAACAGGTTCACCTTCCAGCCCTGTCGTCCGTTTTTCATTTCGGGTGTTCTTCTGTCAATTTTACGAGCTTGGCCAAATCCTCAGATATCACCTTGAGTAATTTCTCATGTTCAAGAAGAATGTGATCATGCTCGATATCTCTTTCACGTTGCCGCGTCAATTCCGTGTCATGCTCAACGTCTTTTCGTCGTTGCCGTTCGAGTTCCTTCTCAATCCGTTTACCCCTGGACATGTGTTCGGTGAGTCCGGCCGTAATGATTCCAGTCGGTATGGCCAACGCAGCGATTCCAGAGAATGCAATGACGGCACCAAGAATCCGCCCGAGGATCGTGACGGGGCAGATGTCGCCATATCCGACGGTGGTCAGCGTGGCAACAGCCCACCACAAGCCAGAAAAAGCGTTACAGAACGCCCGTGGTTGGGCGTCGTGTTCGGCCGAGTACATCAGAAGAGACGATACCAACATCAAGATAACCACAAAGAACATGGACCCCAGCAATTCTCTTTTCTTCGATTCGATGACACCGCCGATTAGCCTCATGGCGTCAAAATAGCGATTCAACTTGAGAATCCGAAGGAGCCTCACCAAACGGAATGCTCGCATGCCAAGCATCGACCCGGGCAGGAACATCGGTAGCCAGAATGGCAGAATGGCGACAAGATCAATTATCGCCATCGGAGATAAAATGTAACTGATTCTCGCCTTAATAGGCCCCTTTCCCGGATAGACGAAATCTGCCGTGACGATTCGCAGCAAATACTCGATTGAGAAAACAATCGATGCGATGTCCTCAAAAATGTCCAAAACCCCAATCACCTTCGTTGGCAGTTCGAAAGTGACGGAAAAAACAATCACAACGCTCGTCAAGATGAGCGTCGTAATTGTCACATCAAATATCCGGCTCGCGACAGACTTCCCGTTGTCGGGCTGAATGATGTCATATAGTTTTCGGCGAATGCCCATTCGTCCTCCTTCACATGGTCGTTATGCCACACTCCGCGTTGGACTTCTTCCACACGATCGCCTTCAGGCCTTCCCAAAGCTCCACGGGGCAGTTCGAGCAGACGCCGTCAACCCCGCGCCCGAACACCTCGATCGCGTCCTCGGGACGGTCGACGCACCAGGTGTAGAACGTGACGCCGCGCCGGTGGACGGCCGCAATGTAGTCGGGCGTCAGCAGGTCAAGGTCGAACATCGGCGAGAAGTTCCGGCATTCCGGACGGGCGTCCAGCTCGGCCAGCTGCCGTGCGACGGGGATGGGCGTGCAGCCCTTTCGCCAGCCGTCCGAATAGCAGTTGACGCAATGCTGGAACGTGGCGCGCGGGAACGCCTTCACGAGGGCGGCGCGCGTGGCCTTGTGCGCGAGGAAGATGATGTTCTCCTCCTTCATGTTCGGATGCCGCCACCAGGCGGCCTGGATGAGCGGCACGATCTCCGGACGGGGGTCCTTCACCTCGAGCGTGATCTTGCGTCCGTCGTCCGGGATGAGGGCGAACACCTCGTCGATGCGCGGCACGCGGCAGTCCGCGCGTCCCGCGAACTGCGGTCCCTTGATCGCGCCCACGTCCACCTTGTCGAGCGTGCCCTTCCAGCAGACGTTCGTGGCGCGGCCCGCGATGCCGAACGTGCGCTTGAGGTTCATGTCGTGCACGCAGTAGACCTCGCCGTCGTTCGTCATGTAGAAGTCGCACTCGAAGCAGAAGCCGTTGTCGACGGCCCGGCGGAACGCCAGGAGCGTGTTCTCCGGCACCGACTGCGCATCGCCGCGGTGGCCGGTTATCATGGACCGCGTGATGCGCCGCCCGTTCGGCAGCACGAGCGCGTCGTCGGCCAAACTTGCCGCCGCAACGGCCGAAATGCCAACTGCCAGAATGGCGAGAAGCGTTTTCTTCATGTCATATTTCCAATCATGCCGGCGTTCCTTTTCTATCTCTTCGCACGCAACCAATTTGTCAAAACAGGTCTGACCTGTTTTGACAAATTCGCACTCTCTCAAAACGCCTCCGTGAGCTTCCGCAGCGCCGCGCGCAGACGCTCCGCCTCGGCCTCGTCGCCGTGCATGACGGCGTATTCAAGCAGCGCGTCCAGCCGCTTGATCTCCTCGATCCAATCGTCTCTCTGTGGCATCGCCATAATTTAACTTCCTTTCACGATCACGTTTATTATACCATTAATTCTGCGTTACGACGTGGAGAATTCACTTGCCGGGCGCCTTGGGGAGCCAGGTTTGGACGTGCTTGCCTTTCCAGCCGTCGACTGAGGCGTAGTCGCACATCGTGATGAAGCCGTCCTTGGTGGGAACGCGGAACTCCAGCTTATGCGCCGGCGAGGCGGGCGTGATCCGTTCGACGGCCACGGTGCCGTCCGCCGCAGCTTGGATTGCGACGGGCGCAGCGTAGTTCGGATCCGTGTTCTCGTCGCGCGCGAGCGCGATCGGCCCCCAGGTGACCGCCTGGAACGGGGCGGAGGCGTGGTTGCGTCCGACCGGCGCGTCGAGCTTGCGCGCCTTGAAGTCGAACGCCACGGCGACCTTGTCGCCCGCAAGCCACTTGCGAGCGATTTTGAGGTATTTTCCGGGTGCGACCGGGCCGACCGACTTGCCGTTGACTGTGACGGTTGTCTTTTCGCTCCAGGCCGGGATGCGCAGGGAGATTGTGAAGGATTCCGCGAGCGACGGGGAGACGGTCATGCGCCACCCGTCCCTGTTGAGCAGGTCGCCTTCCGCCACGAGGCGCACGTCGCCGCCCGATGCGGTCTTGGCGACGGCCGTGCCGGCGTTGTACAGGTTCACGACCGGTCCGTCCTGCGCCTGCATCACCGCCACGAACGGGATGTACGCAAGGCCCATCGGACCGTTCAGGTTGCAGCATGTGACGGGACCGCTCGCGAACGTCCAGCCCCACCCTTTGTTCGTCACCTTCTCGCCGTTGAGCAGGTTCACGTAGCTGAACCCGTCACCGTCCGGCTTCATCGCGCCGAGCAACCCGTTGTAGACGTAGAGCTCGATCGCGTCCACCGCCCGCACGTCGCCGGTCAGGCGCAGGACCTGGCTCGCGTACTTCATCCACGTCACGCCCACGCACGTCTCCATCATCCGCGTCATGTCGGGGTTCGACTGCTCGGCGGCCGTGTTGTCCCACGCCTCGCCGCTCCAGCGCGGCCAGTGCGGATAGTTGCCGCCGCCGTTGCCGACGATCGTGATCTCGTGCCGCAGCACGCTGTCGAAGTACTTGACCACCGCCTCGCGCGCCGGTTCGTCGCCCGTCACGCGGTGCCATTCGGCAAGGCCCTCGAAGATGGACGTCATCTCGTACGCCTTCGGATACGGCTCGCCCATCCGCCATGGCATCACGCCCGCGCGCGCCTGCGCGAAGAGGTCGCTCCCCTTCGCGCCGCCGCTCTCGATAATGTAGCGCGCGAAGTCGAGATAATCCTTCCGTCCCGTCAGCTTGTACAGGCGCATGAACGGCTCCAGCAGCGACGACGACTCAATGCAGTTCGGGCTCC
This sequence comes from uncultured Lentisphaerota bacterium, assembly GCA_900320225.1. Lineage (GTDB taxonomy): Bacteria > Verrucomicrobiota > Kiritimatiellia > RFP12 > UBA1067 > RUG572. The sequence goes on along the minus strand of ONRL01000117.1, from coordinate 7,195 downwards.
ACCCGATCTCGCGGATGTCGCGCTTCGGCGCGGGGCCGACCTGGCGGATGAGGCAGTCGGCCTGACGCTGGAGCGAGGCCAGCACCTCCGGACGCCGCTCCACCCATTCGTAGTAGTCCTCCAGCGCCAGCATCACGTACTTCCGTTCCCAGAGGTCGCTGCAGTGCGGACGCGAATGGCCGTCGCCGCCGGGCTGCAGCTCCTCCGGCACGCAGCTGATGCTGCCGTTCGGACGTTCCGTCGCAAGGATGTCCGCCACGGCGCCGTCCAGCACCGCCTTCAACTCGGAATCGCGCCGGTGGCGGTACTGCATGGCGCCCGACCGCACGAACTTCCCCCACATCTCGCCAAGCGCGAACTTCGGCCGTCCCTTCCGGAAGAACTCCGCGAACTCGCGGTACGGCACGTTCCCCTTGTGCCAATGCGCGATGCTCTTTTCAATCGGCACCTCCAGTCCGCCCGTCAGCGTCACGGCGCCGGGCGGAAGCGGCTCCATCACGTCCCGAACAGCCGGCTTCGCCAGATACACATCGGTGCGCCAAGGACCGAGGCGCACTTTAAACACGCCTTTCACGCCGTCCAGCGGCGCGCCGCCCTGCCAGAGGGGAACGAGCTGCGCAACACCGGCAAGTTCCGATTCAAAAACAAGTTCGGTCTCCACCGCGTCCTTGGAGTCGTTCCGCACCGTAATCAAACATTCGCCGCCGTCGGAAAGTTCGCCATACCGCTCCACCAGCACCTTGGGATTGCGCGAACGGGCAAAAGTCTCCAGCTGCCAACCGGCCTTGTTGAGGCGTCGGAGAAGCGGCGTGGCCTTCTTGAACAGCGCCCGGTCGCGTTCACACTGACGCGACGGACCGAAGTAGCGCTTCCAACCGCGGTAACCGGGGAAATCCTCCCCGCCGATCGTCACGATGCTGGGATAAAAGCCATAGAAAAGATGATGTTCCACGTAGCCCGCGATCCCCTCGGCGGTAATCGCGGGGGCGGGCGTGGTCCAATTGCCGTCCTGCAACATGTCAGAGACGGGCCTGTGGTAGGCGAAGAACCGTTTCTCGCACATTCCTTCGTCGGGATACGCCTCACCCGAAATCAACCGTTCATCGCGGTTCTTGCCGTTGCCCCAGCATCCCGTCTCCGAACCGAAGACGTCGATGAGCGTGGCGTTGAACCGATAGCCGCCACCGGCAAACACATTGCCGGAAATGCTCTTGCCGAACGGATGCAGCCAGTCCCCGAGCGCCTTGACGAACGCGACCTGATGCTGCATCGCGTGCGCGCAGGGCTGCGCCGTCTCGGGATCATACACGAGCGGCTCCGTCATGACGGCGAGGTGGTCAGGGCGGACATTGTTGAAGTTCTGCACGTACACGTTGTCGAGGTACACGCCGTCGATGGTGTCCAGTCCCCAACCCTTGATGACGTCGAAGAAGTGCGAGGCGGCGCTGGGCGCGGGGAGGCGCGGATCGACGTTGAGACGCCAGTAGTGGACCACGCCGTCGTACCATTCCATCGACCCGAGCACGAGCTTCGCGAGGTCGCTCTTCGACTTGAAGTTGCGGTGTCCCTTCTCGTTCGTGATCGGAAGCCAGCTCTTCAGTTCGGCGATGCGGTCCTCCATCGGCGGCATGACGCTGTAGTCCTTGTAATGGTGCGTGGGCATCTGCCAGGCGAGGATGTACGGATGCACCGCCATGCCCAGCTCGCGGGCACGCGCGCGCTCCGCCTTGCTGCCGCCCGGGATGAAATAGGCGAGACCGAAGTCGTCCACGTTCTCAGGCAGCTGCGTAGCGCTCACCCCCAGATAGCTGCGCATTCCCTCCTTGGCAGGACCGTTCGCGACCACGGGAATCTTCCCCGCCTGCGAGGCGTAGTATTTCTTCGCGGCCGACCGAAAACCCCATGTGCCGGGAAAGGAGAAGACGAGCCAGTCGAGCTTCGCGGATGTTCCGACCGACCCGCGCTTCAAGAGACCAAGCGCCCGTCGACTGGTGAGGCCGTCCTGCGTCACGACGCCATGTTCAAACGCGGGGTCGTCCAATGCCGTACCGATCGCGACGCCCTTGCCGTCACGCGACACGGCGGTAAACGGATAGATGCCGACCGGAATCCCCGTGATGTTCTTGAAGTTATGCAGAAACGAATCCTTGACGACGGAACTGTCGTTCCGCCAGTCCTTGTGCCACGTCCAGCCGGTGAGATCGTGCTTCCACTCAAGCGCCACGTCCAGCGCCCGCGGACGGGGCGGCACGGACGTATCCGCCACGTCGACCGACACCTTCACCATGCCCGCGTCGTCCTTGGAGAGCGACGCCTTCAGTCGCAGGGACGCCTCGTCGCTCGTGAGTACAAGCGAACCGTCCCCGGCAACCTCCCGGCGCTGGAAGGCGATCTTCTCGCGGAGCGCCGTAAGCGGCTTCTCCGTGAACGTCAAGGCGCGGCAGTCGTACCACTCGGCCTTGCCGTCGAACGACGTCGACAGAACCGGCAACACCGCATGCACGCCTTCCGGAATCTGCACGGTCGCTTCTTCCTCGTGCCATGTGGCGGAAGATTGGTCGCTTAACCTGTAGATCGCAATGTTGTACTTGGTGTACGTCCAGCCCTTCGGGGCCATGACACGTGCGGAGACGTTCTTGCCTTTCTCGTCGAACAGCCGCAGGTACATCAGACAGCGGCCCTGTGGACAGCGTCCGGTGAACTTCAGCGTGTACTGCGTGTTCGGGCGGACGGCGAACGGCTTCGCGGGGCAGATGCCGCCGGCGAACGCGGTCTTGCCCTTCAGCCCAAACCGCACGAAACTCTTGCCGTCCTCCTGCCGCCTCTCGAAGAACTTCTGCGCGCCCGCCGCGCGATACTGGGCATCGTTGGAGAAATCAATCGAATAGGCCTTGCAGTGGGCATTGGAAACGGACCGTAGCTCGTCGACACGGAAAGAGATGTGCGTTACAAGCTCATCTGGAACTGCCATGGAACAATCAACGGGCGAGACGCCCGTTGTCCCAGTGAGCCGCCGAGACGGCGGCTCTCCATACGGTGACTCCCAAAGGGAGGGCCGCGCTCCTGCGCGGCCGCACGACGTAAGAGGCGCCGGGGTCGCACCCTGTTTTTCCCACTCGGTCGCGTGCATGATGCGCACGACGATGGAGCGCTTGAAGTCCGGGAGTTTACCATCCTTCCCCGCATTCACCCAGCGATTTTCCCATGGGAGATAGCACGTGAAACTTTTTGCGAAGGGAACCTTCTCGCCTGTGATCGTCGCGGGCGGCTCGCCGCGCACCAGCTCGCTCTCCCACGTGTTCGCCTTGTCGCGGCACCACAGCAGCGTCGTGTTCATGCCGCGAAGACCCCACACGCGGAGGCGACGCGTCTCCGTGTGGAACGGACGGAAATGTTCCAACGCCGGATCAATGCCCTTCACCGCCATGGCAAAGCGCGCGAAGTGCCACCAGAGGTTATTGCCGTCGACATACTGGTGGTCCCAGTGCCAGGGCTGTCCGCACCCGGCGGAACCGGCGAAGAACGGCGCGAATATCTCGTCGTGGAGGAGCATGCCGAGCTTGTCCTTCGCGTAAAGTTCGCTGGGGCCGGTGTGATTGGGCTTCACGGCGCCGACCTCGGCCAGCACCGCCGGGGCGTCGGGACGCCTGTCGAGGAGTTCCTTCACGGCGTCCGCCGCCAGCACGTCCATGGGGCCACGGCAGACGTCCAGCTCGGCGCCGGGGTCGAGGTAGCGGTGGACCTGCATGAAGTGGTTGAGGGGGATCCGCCCGAGGTAGTCGTAGTAGTCGTAGGCGGAGGGACCGGAGAAGCTGCCGAGGTTCTGGACGGTCATCTGGCGCGGAAACATCACGCGAAGTTGCTCGAGCATGCGGTCGCTCCAGGGCCCGACATCGCCGCGCCAGGAGCCGATGCAGTTGATCTCGTTCCAGAGCTCCCAGCACGCGACAGCCGGGGAATCGCCGAGTCCGAGTTCTTTGAGACGCTGCGCCTTGCCGAGATAGATGCGCGCACATTTCCCGGAATGGAGGAATTCACGCATGTTCTTCGCGTACGGCGCATAGAGGGGACGGTTGAAGAACGCCGAGTACATCCCCTTTCCTTCCTTGCCGGCCGGATGGACGGTACGGAAACTCTCGAGCGTCAGCTTGAGCTTGATGCCGAGCTCCTCGCACAGGGCGACCGTCTTCTTCAGTGTGGCCTCCGCGGCGGGATCGTATTCGCCCGCCCGTTCGGGCATGATCTCGAAAAACGGATGTCCCAGCCAAAGGCGCACGAAGTTGCCGCCGTTCGCGGCGAAGGCGCGCAGCCAGCCGAAGAATTTCTCCTCGCATGCGGCGCGGGAACCGGACGAGGCGGCGTCGTACATGCGGGGAAAGCAGATGTTACACCCCACGGGGATGAACGTCTTGCCATTCGCATCCACGAAATACCGCGAATCGACGGTACTCACGTCCAGCGTACGCGGAGCCGCGGATACCACACCACCAGCATACGCTACCAGAAAGACCACGAGCGCTTTAACATGTCGTTTCAGAATCGTTTTCATGCGTTGTTCTCCTTGGCGAACGAACCTGATCACTTATTGATCTTCCTGTCAAATACGAAAAGGCGCAGGGAATTGGCGGCGAGCTGACCCTGTGCGGACGTGCCGTCGGGAGCGTGGACGGATACGGCGTCGCCCAAGCCAGACAACTTCACGTCCACCGGCTTATCGGACATGTTCCACACGCAGACGGCGCTCGTGCCGTCCGCCGCCACGAAGCGCTTGGCCGTGAGCGCGCGGTCGGCGCACGTGAAGCCCTCGTCATCCACGAAGCGGCCGCGCATCAGGTATTTCGTGTGTGCGCGCTGGAAGTCGCACACGCTCTTCAGATAGGCGCTCGCCTCGGCCGGGGAGACCTTGGTCATCTCGCCGATGTCCGGCACGTTGACCACCGTGCCGTAGTCTTGCTTCGTCGGCATCTTGCCGTCGAGCACGTAGGCGCGGTCGGGCATGTAGCGCACTTCGATGTCGTGGCGGAAGCCGAACGTGACGGCGATGTTGGCCATCGTGCGCGACAGCATCGGCTGCATGAAACGCATCGTGGTGACGAGCTCAGGAAACGTGTACGCCCACATCTCCGGGAAGGAACCGGACCGGTTCCCCTTCGCGCGCGCGGGAATCTGCCGGCCGGCGTCGAAGGCGAAGGCTCCGAACTCGCAACCGTGGAACATGCCGATCGAGTCGAGGACCGTGTCGTGCAGGCCCTCGGTGAGGACGGCGAAGTTCGGATTGCGCTTCTGGATGCCGTCCGCGAGGCGGCGGATGAAGGCGGGACGTTCCTCGCTGTAGGAATAGTGCGGCGTGGGGTGCCCGTGTCCCTTCCCGTAGCAGGCGAACGGGGCGAACACGCCCAACTGGTCGTAGAGGATGGCATCCGCGCCAAAACTCTCCGCCTGCTCGGCGAGCGAATACATGCGGTCGAACCACGGCTTGCCGTAGAGGCATCCGAGCGCGAACTGGTACTCGGGGATGTCTCGGTACTTGTGGTAGGTCTGGATGACGGGTTTGCCGTCCTTCATCACGAGGGCGAGGTTTTTGCCGTGTTCGTTCCAAAACCGCGTGGCGCCCACCTGCTGGAGCTGTCCGTTCGCGTAGATGCACACGCGGATGTCGCGCCGGTGCGCCTCGGCGATGCCGGCCTTGAGCGCGGGCACGCCGCCCATCTTCGGGTCGGGGTCGTAGTCGGGATAGAGGTGGTCGTGTCCGCCCACGGTCCAGCCGAAGAGGCCGATGCAGTTGAGGCCGTTCCGCTCCGCCACGTCGCAGAGCTTGGGGATGTCCGTGTAGGGCCACATCAGCTCCTCGTTCTGCTGCTTCATGATGACGAGCAGCCAGCCGGTCACGTCCTTCGTCCAGTCCGGCGCGGCGGCGCGTACCTTCCACGTGGCGTCGTACCACCGGCGGTAGCGCTTCGCCGCCGCGTGCCAGTCGCCGTCAAGCGTCTCGAACACGGTTTCCGGCAGCGTGTAGGTTCCGCCCGACGGAAGGAACAGCCGGTGGTCGAAGGCCACGTCGGCGCGGTTCTCCTCCGGGTTCCAGCGCACGCGCATGCGCTTCGGGCGCGCCTGGGCGTCGTGCGCGCCGGCGTAGAGCGTCCGCCCTTCCGAGGTGAGCGCGAGCCACGACATCGTCAGTCCCACGCCCGGATGGAAGCAGGTGTCGTAGGTGTAGCGTCCGTCCTTCAGCGCGTACCAGGTCGTCGGACGCCACATATTGGGAACGAAGTCCGGCGACGGCAGCGGCTTCACGTCCTTGTCGTTTGCGCGCGGAAAGGAGCGTTCGCGGTGTCCGAGGCCGCACGGCACGTACAGCGCCGCGTCCTGCGGATCCACGCGCACGCGGTCGAAGTACGGTCCCTCGAACGCCGTCACGCGGATGTCCTTGTCGTTGTTGGCGATCCGGCCCATGTACGTCTTGCCGCCGGACGTGGTGCGCTCCTCCAGCTCCACCTGTACGTTCCAGCTCTTGGAACCGTCGGTGAGCGCGCCGTAGCGGAAACGGCGCACGCCGGGCGCCGGTTCGTCCACGTCGCAGGGCATCCCTGCCCCGTTCAGGCGCAGGGGATGCGGCGCCCCCTCCTGCTCCAGAACGATCCCCCACTCCGGCCGCGCGCCATGCGCCGTCACGTCGCACGTCCTCGCCTGCGCGGCAAACGGCAGCGACGCCCCTGCCAGTGCCAGGATCCCGCCACCCAGCAGCCTCAATCGTTTCGTCTTGATCGCCATTTCACATTCCTTGAACGGCCGTTACTTTGAAAGGCGGAAGGTGAAGATCACGGGCGAGTGGTCGGAGACCTCCAGGGCGTCCTGGGCGCGGTCGACGACGAGCGCGATCGGCTCGACGCCGTTCGTCGTGTAGTGCACGTGGTCGAGCGAGTTCTTGGGGTCGCCCGCCTCCGGACGGATCCAGCCGCGGTAGTTGCCGAGCGCGTCGCGGCGCGGGTCGCCGTGGTTGGAGGAGTACGGCGAGGCGCCGGGAACCGTGTACTGCGCGTCCGCGTAGCCGGCCTTCTCCCAGTCGGGAAGCGGCGTCACGAGCCCCTTCTCCATGTGCGCGCGCGTGCAGTTCAGGTCGCCGCCGCCCACCACGGGGCAGTTGTACTTCTTCTGGAGCTCGGCCATCTTCGCGAGCAGCTCGCGCGCGTTGCGC
>ONRL01000185.1 GCA_900320225.1 uncultured Lentisphaerota bacterium | reverse complement strand
TCCGGGGCGTCCCGGCCGATGCGCCGGAACGCCCCGAATCCTGCGGCGACAAGGCCGCGGTCAGCGATTGAGCCTTATTCTACTTTTGGAATCCTTGGCTGATGTCTCCGCGTGCGCGCTACACGGACTTCGCGGGCGTCCACTCGGCCGTGAGCGGCTTGCCGCGCGCGCCAAAGCAGTTGATCGGCGTCACGGTGAACCGCACGGCGCCCGCGCCCAGCTCGTCGAGGGCGAAGCGGCAGTGGGGCGAAACCTTCACGTTCGGATGGGCGAGCGAGTGGTTGAAGCCCAGCGGAGCCACGAGCTTCGTCTTCTTCACGCCGTCCTTCGTCTCGGCCGTGAACTCGACCTTGAAGAGCCGCGCGCCCTTGTCCGCCACCACCGGCGGAACGGTGATCGTGAGCGAGTCCTTCTCGACGCGCGCGATCGACTCCTTGCCGTTGCGGGACTTGCCGCCGCGCGTCTTGAACGTGCCGCGCTTCACAACCGCCTTCGCGTCCGCCGGGAACTCCGGCGCGCGGAACTTCTTCGCGTGCTCCGCGAAGGCGAACGGCCTCGGCTCCGCCGACGGCAGCGGAATCACCCAGTCGTCGCCCACGTCGAGGTCGGACAGGAACTCGCGGCGCTTGACGACGATGCAGCCGTCGTACACGCGCCACAGCATCCCCTGGCGGCAGTCGCCCGCCGGAAACTTCCCCATCATCTTCGCGGCGTCGATCTTCCACCCGTTCCGCACGCCCGAGACCGTGTTCTCGTACCCGGCCGGCGGATGCTCGTCGTACTCCATGCCCGTGTAACGCAGCGAGCTGGTGCCGACGCTCGTGAACGCGCCCTGCCAGATCGAGCGCTCGTCCGTGAGCGAGTAGTGCGAGTGGCCGGAGAACGCGACGGCGTTCGGATAGGCGGAGAGCGCCTTCGTCACCTTGCCGCTGTCGTGGCCCCACGCCCACGGGCCGTAGCAGGTGTCCTTCGGGTGCGGGTGCTGCACGTAGAAGAACGGAAGCGCCGGATCGAGCGTCCTGCCCTTCGCGTCGAGGAACGCCTGCAGCTCCGCGCCGAAGTCGCAGGAGCCGTGCCCGGTCTCCATGCCCTTCCCGTCGTCCCAGTGCTGCCCGAGGAACGAATAGCCCTTGATCGTCTTGCAGTAGAAGCGGGAGTAGTCCTCGTTGAAGATGCGCTTCCAGCGGGTCGCGAAGTCGGAGCGCAGCACGTGCTTCACGCGCTCGTCCATGTCGGGATAGCGCTTCGCCGCGTGGTCGCCGTAGAGATAGCCATGGTAGTCGTGGTTGCCCATCACGAACACCTTCTCGATCGGGCGGCCGTCGGGATACTTGTCGCCGGGGAACACGGCGTACCACGCCTGGGCGACGGCCTCCATCTGCTCGACCATGCCGTTGTCGGCCATGTCGCCGGCGATGAGCACGGCGTCCACGCCCTGGTCGCGGAACCACTCGAGCGTATGCTTGAACGTGAGGTTGTTGCCCCACGACTCCATCTTCTCGTCCGCGCCCACCTTCGTGATGTGAATGTCGCTCACCACGCCGAACGTGACGTTCGGCTTGCCCGCGAGCGCGTTTCCGGCCGCGCGCACGACGCGGTTGCCGGCGAACGCGCCGAACGCGGTCGCGCCGCCGATGAAGAACCTTCTTGAGATGTTCATGTATGTTTCTCCTTTTTGGATGTTCAATGATGGATGAAAGGTCAAGGAGCGGCGGCGGTCTCGAGGACCTGACGCGCGCGGAAGCCGCCCCAGACGAACGGACGCCAGGGGCGGACGTTGTGCACCGTCTTCACCACGCAGCCCTCGCCGTCGAGGAAGGTGGCGTCGATCGGGTACGACATGAAAAACGTGTGGATCGCGTTGCAATGCGGAATGAGCAGGCCCTCGCCGGGCGGCGGCGGCGGCCGGCCGATAAGCCCGCGCGCGCGGGCGAGAAAGCCACTCGCCACGTGCGCCCGCACGCCATTGACCATCACGGCCATTCCTTCCGCAGACTCCATTCTCAGCGTTGCTCCTTTTCGGATGCGTCGCACTTCGGGCAGCGCTCGAAGGCGAGACAGCACTTGTAACGTCCGCAGATGCCGTTAAGCGCGGCGGCGTTCAGGCCAAGGCCCTTGAGCGCGTCGGCCGTAAGGCCGTTCGGGTATTTCTGCTGCCAGGACGCGCAGCAGCAGACGCGTCCGCACGGACCCAGCGCGCCCATCACGCGCACCTCGTCGCGCGGTCCCATCTGCCAGGCGCTCACGCCTACCTGGTGCTCCCGGCGGAAATCGTTGATCACGTGCCGCAGGTCGGGGCGCAGCCGCTCGCACGCATAACGCACGAAGAGGCGTCCGCCGCCCAGCGAAAGACGCGCGTAAGGCACGCGGATGTCCGGCACGACGCGCCGGGCGGCCTGGATGAAGGATTCGCGCATCTCGCGCGCCCGCGCATCGTTCACCTCGGCGGCGGAAAGGTCGTCTGGCCCCGCCGGACGCACGAGCGTGAAACCGGGCGGATGCGGTCCGTCCCGCGACGGGTCGAACGGCGCCACGTCGCAGAGTTCGGCAAGGTCGAGGCCGTAGTCGAGGTTCACGACCACGCGCGCGCCGCAGGGCAGGGCGAGGGACTCCGCGCAACGCACGGTGAATACGCCCTTCTCCGGCATCCTGACGCGAGCGACGCGCGGCGTGGACGAGGAGACGTCCATCAGAGTCCCCCTTCCGCGCCGAAAGCCAGGCGGTCGATGAGGAACGACAGCAACGGCACCTCTGGGACGTTGCGTTCGAGCGAGGCGGCGAACGACTCCACCGCCTCGATGTTCCGGAACGCCTGCGCGAGGGTGATCTTGCGCGCGCGCGCCTCGAGCACGGCCCGGCGCGGTTCGTTGAGGAGCGGCGTCTCGCCGCCGTCGTCGCCGTCCAGCGACACGCGGCGCGGCGCGCCGCGCAGCGCCATGAGGTCGCGGAACCAGCTCATGAGCGTGGCGGTGAAGTCGGCGCGGAACTCGCGGTAGCGCGACGAGACGAGCGCCTTCACCTCGTCGTCCCCCACTTCCTCGCCCGCGTTCGACGCTTCCTCCTCGAGATCCTCCTGCACGCGGGCCGCCGCCAGCTCCTCGAGCGCCTCGAGCACGGCCGCGAGCTTCGCCGCCGCCGCCGCGCGGGCCGTCACGCCCGTGAGGTCGTTCGACGCCAGCGCGTCCAGCACCTGCGTGCGGTACGGCTCCTCCAGCTGCTGCGCTCGCGCGTCCGGCAGGTCAATGCGCTGGCAACGGGAGATGATCGTGGGCAGGAGCTGTTCGGGCCGTTCGGAGAGAAGCAGGAAAAGCGTGTGCGGCGGCGGCTCCTCCAGCGTCTTCAGAAAGGCGTTCGCGCTCTCGGTGCGGAGACGGTCCGCCCCCAGCACCACGCCCGCCTTCCAGCCGCCCATGAAGGTGGTCTTCTCCATCGGTTCGATCATGCGTTCGCGCATGGCCTCCACGGAGATGATGCGCGTCTTCTTCTCGGGCATGAGCCGGTGGATGTCGGGATGGACGCGCAGGTCGCCCGGGCCGAAGAGCAGGTGCAGCACGCGCTCGGCAAGCTCGCCCGCCATGCCGCGCACGCCGCCCACGAGGAGGTAAGCGTTCGCGGCGCGGCCGGACTTCACGGCCCGCTCGATCAGCTCGTAGGCCCGGTCAATTTCCATGCACGGCCTCGATGATCTGCCGGTCCACCTCGGCTCGGTCGCCCGAGGAATCAATGACCACGAACCGATCCGGTTCCGCCTTGGCAAGCGCGAGAAACCCCTCGCGCAGGCGCTTGTGGAACGCCTCGCCGGCCGCCTCGATGCGGTCCGCGGCGGCGGCGGTCGCGCGCTGGCGCTCCGCGAGGCGCGCGCGGGAGACCTCCAGCGGCACGTCGAGGAGGATCGTGAGGTCGGGCACGAGCCCTTCCGTGGCGAATTCGTTGAGCTCCTTCAGGAGCTGCACGTCGATGCCGCGTCCGTATCCCTGATAGGCGAAGGTGGAGTCGCTGAAGCGGTCGCACAGCACCCACTCGCCGCGCGCGAGCGCGGGCTTGATCACGTTCGCGACGACCTGCGCGCGGGAGGCGAGGAAGAGCAGCACCTCCGCGCGCGTGACGGGCGGATCCTCCAGCTCCTCGCGCACGAGACCGCGGATGAGCTCCGCAAGACGCGTCCCGCCCGGCTCGCGCGTGACGAGCACGGACTTCCCCTCGGCGCGGAGCGCATCCGCGAGCGCCGCCACGTGCGTGGACTTCCCGCCGCCCTCCGGTCCTTCAAAGCTGATGAACTTTCCCCGCATGGTCTACTCCATGTTCGCGACGGCGAGGGCCGCGTAGTCGCCCACGTTCTCGCCGATGCCGGCGGGCACGATCTTGCACACGGCGAGCGCGCCCGGCAACGCCTCGCGCGCGAGGATCGGTCCCACGACTTCCATGAACAGCTCCGCGTTGCGCATGAACACGCCGCCGAGCACGATCACCTCGGGGTTCAGGATGTCGATCGTGTAGGCGAGGATCGTGGCGAGCTTCTCCGCGCTCTCGCGGAACACGCGCGTGCAGAACGGATCGCCGGCGCGCACGTAGCCGAAAATGTCCTTCGTGGTGAGCTCGCCCGCGCGCGCTTTCTCCGCGCTCTCGCTGCCCGCGAACGTCATCTGCTCCTCGCGCGCGCGGATGCCCGCGAGGCGCGCGATGCCGGCGCCGGAGCAGAAGCCCTCCGCGCTGCCGTCCTTGTTGTAGCCGTGCGGACCGTGCGGCGCGAGGCGGATGTGGCCGATTTCGCCCGCGTTGTCGTTCGTGCCCGCGTAGAGGCGGCCGTCCACCACGATGCCCGCGCCGAGCCCCGTGCCGAAGGTCATGAACACGACGTTCCGCGCCCCGCGCCCCGCGCCGTACTTCGCCTCCGCGAGCGCGCACGCGTTCGCGTCGTTCTGCACGTGCACGGGCACGCCGAAGCGGTCGGCGAAGTACTTCACGACCGGCACGCCGTCCCAGCCCGGCAGGTTCGGCGGCGAGAGGATGAGGCCCGCCTTCGAGTCGAGCGGCCCGCCGCACGAGATGCCGATGTTCGCGATCTCGTACGTCTTGCGCAGTTCCTCGATGCGTTCGGCGTAGATGCCGAGCACGTCCTGCCACGTCTTGCCGGCGGTGGGGAACTCCTCCCGCGCCTTGATCTCCACGGCGTCGGGACCGCACAGCCCCACGCACACGGCGCACTTCGTGCCGCCGATGTCCAGACCGATCGAGTATTTCATAGCGTTGTCACCAGGACCTTTCCAGTACAGGCGATCCGCGCCGCGCAACCGGCCGGCACGAGGACGCTGCGTTGGTCGTTGACGATGTAGACCGCCGTGAAGGTTGCGGGGTCGGGCACGACCTCGAGCGCCTCCTGCACCATCACGGGGCGGAAGTTGAAGAACGGACACGACACGGCCACGCGCGACGCCGGCACGGGCAGCGAGAAGTCGATCGTCTTGAGCGATTCCGCCACATGCAGCTGGCGCGGCTTTCCGTTCGCTCCCACGCGCCCCCAGTCGTAGAGGCGGTACGTCGTGTTCGAGCTCTGCTGCACCTCGTAGATGAGGACGTCCTCCCCGATCGCGTGCACGAGCCCGCCGGGAATGAAGAGCGTCAGGCCCTCCCGCGCGTCGTGCCGCGCGAGCGTCTCCTCGAAGCGGCCCGTCCGCACGTCCTCCTCCACCATCGCCGGCGTCGTGCCGGGCTTGAGCCCCGCGAAGATCGGACCCTTCCCGCCGAGCACGTGCCACATCTCCGTCTTCGGCTCGCCGCCGGTCAGCGCGCGCGTGGACTCGTTGGGGTGCACCTGCACGCTCAGACGGTCCCGCGCGTCGATCACCTTGAAGAGCAGCGGGAAGCGCGTCGGCGCGGGCGCCTTCGTGCCCGTGAGCAGCATACCGTACGCGGCGGCGAGCTCCTCGAGCGTGCGCCCCGCGAGCGGTCCCTCAGCCACGACGGACGGCGACGAGTGGTGACCCGATATCTCCCACGACTCCCGGCCCCACAGGGCCGTGTGGATGTTCGGACGAAACGTCAGTGGATACAGCTTTTCCATTTCTCTACTTCCGTGGGGAAAGATTATACCATAACTTCCCCCATTCCGGGCACATGCGGACGAATCAGACGCGGGGAAGTTCCCAGCCCGGACGGTACGTCGTCTTCACGAAGGCGTTGGCCGCCTCGTTGTTCGTGACGCGCGTGCCGTTCCACTCAAGCTTGCCAAGGCCGGTCTGCGCGAGCACGTTGCCCAGCAGCACGGTCTTGACGAGCGGCACGCCAAAGCGGAAGTCGGCATTCGCGCGACGTCCCTCGCGAATCGCCGCGAAGAACTCGCACCTGTTTGCGCAGGGACGTGGGCACGAACTGCATGGCGGAGCCGAACTCGTTCAGCCACAGGATGCCCTTCTCGCCCATCCAGAGCGTGCCGATCTGTCCGAGCGGGACGTTGTACTTCTTTTCCAGCTCCTCGACGATCGGCGGCAGGTTCTGGTACTCGCGCTTGCGCGCGATGCCGATCTTGTTCTGGTACTTCGCGTCCACGGGAATGCCGTCCTTGATGCCGTCCCACCAGTGGATGGTCACGGGGTCGAGCCCCTTGCGCGCGGGGAACTTGAAGTCGATCGTCTGGCGGAGCGGCCACGAGCCCGGCGCGCCCTCGCGCTGGTCGAAGAGCTCCGCGCTCACGGAATCGACCTCGTTCAGGCGCAGGGCGAAGAACGAGGCGTCCATGATGTGGTTGCCCATGTTGCCGATGTTGCCGTTGCCGAAGCCCTTCCAGTCGTACCACTGGTGCGGGCCGTAGCACGTCTTGTACGGACGCATCGCCGCCGGCCCCACCCAGAGATCCCAGTTGAGGCCTTCCGGCACGGGCGCGTCCGGCGGCACCTCCGCCTGCGAGTTGATCCGGTCGTCGAAGCACCACACGTCCCGAATCTGCCCGATCGCGCCGCTCTGGATGTACTCCACCGCCGTCGCCATGATCGGCGAGGAGTGCCCGTGGTGGCCGCACTGCGAGACGACGCCGTACTTCTTCGCGAATGCGAGGAGGAGGTCCGCCTCCTCGATCGAGTAGGCGATGGGCTTCTCCACGTACACGTGGATGCCGCGCTGCATGGCGAGGAGCGCCGGCAAGGCATGCTGCTGCTGGTTCGTGGCGATGATCACCGCGTCGATGCCGTCGCCCATCTTCTCGAACAGCTCGTGGTACGACGGAAACGCGGGGATCTTCTCGTAGCCGCAACCGGGGTAACGCTTGCAGATGCGCGTGCGGATGTCGGCGAGCGCACGGCTGTCCGGATCCACGAGCGCCACGAGCTCCACGTCCTCGCACTTCGTGGAGAGGACGCTCCGCATGCGCAGGCCGCACCCGATGAGCGCCACGCGGATCTTGCGCCCGGCTGCGATCCTGCGCGGGCCGGACGCGCAACCGATGTTGAAGAGCGGCAGCGCCGCGCCGGCGGCGACCAGACCGAGAAATGATCGGCGTTTCATGATTCTGTTTCCTTTCTTCTGAACACGTAGTTGAACAGGCACTTAGACCCGACGCAATCATTATGCCAAAATGCCGCCCTGCGTGCAAGGAGAAACGGCCATGAACCCTGTGACGAAGGGCTCACTCGTACAGCGCGAGGACGGCGGCAATGCGCGTTTCGATGCGGCGCTTGATTTTGCTGACTGTGTTGGCCGGAATCCCGAGCCGACGCGCCGCTTCCTTGACCGACAGCCCATCGACGGACAACAGCCGCCACACCTCGCGGCTCTGCTCCGCGAGCGCCGAATCCTCCATCACGCGCCGTTCGGCCGCCATCCGGCACGCGATGCGCCATTTCGCGTCCATCCACGCCCCCGGATCGTCCTCGACCGCGATCTCCTCGGCTACCTCGATCTCCACCTGGCGGTCCCGCCGCCGCGCCGCGGCTTCGCGGTAGCGGTCGATGAGGAGACGGCGCACGAGCGTCGAGAGGTACGTCCTGAACTTGCCCTTCGCGGAATCGTACGCGCCGGAGCGCAGGATGTTGACGAGTTTCACGAACACGTCCTGCACGGCGTCGTCCGTGTCGGCGTCGGAAATGCCGGGAGAAAGGAGGTGCACGAGATGGTGCACCACGGGACCGTACATGTCGACGAAACGGGCCCAGGCGACGTCATCGACGCCGCTCCGGGCCTCGCGGAGCGTCCGGAGAAGCGTCGCCGACGTCTCCGGATAGCTCCACGCGCTGGATCTCCTCGATTCGTTCGTCACTTCAACGACTCAATCACGATTTCCTGTTGTTTGCCGAAACTGTACGTCAAGCCGGACACTTCGCACACGAGATTGAACGCATTGTAGAGAGAAAGGTTTTTTGCCGCGAGTTTGGGAAGTGGCATTTTCGCCAGTTTGTCGGCGTCTCCCGCCTTCAGGACAAAGCGGATGCCGCGTTTGCCCTTGGGCAGGGTCGGGTCGTCATGCTCGACGCTTTGATCGTGGAAAAACTCGATGGCCTCAGCAGCTGTCGCCGGGGGTTTGAAAGAAAAGGATGGAATCACGATTCTCTTCATCCGCCCGACAAGCCCGATTTCGGCATGCGTGCGCGGGACCGGCGGACGGAAAGCGCGGATGTTGTGCGTACGCTCGTTGCCGGCCAAGTCTTCCGCACGGGTGGACTCGACCACGACAATTACCTTGCCGGTACCCTCCTGAAGGAAGAAAGAAGTTCCAGTCGCTTGGCATATGAGATTCAAGGCGTCGTAGAACGAAATGTTCTTGGCCAGCAGCTTCGGCACCGCCCTTCCCGCCAAATTGCCCTTCAGAAGGAACGGAATGCCGCGTTCTCCTTTGGGCTGGGTGGGATCGCCATGCTCAATGCTTTGCTGTCGCAGGTACGCGATGACTTCCGGCAAAGTTGTCGGAGGCTTGAATTCCAAGACCGGGATCATGATCCGCTTCATGTGTTCGGCCAACTCGACTTGCGCAGTCGAACGGCCGATTTCGTCAAGATGCTCCGTCAGCGACCGCCTGAACTCCGCCGCATTTTTGCTGTTGGTCGTGGCGAGCACCTTGTCAACCACGCGGTTCTCATGTTGGGCCGAGAAGCCATCAACTTCGGACCGCATCTGCTTCAGAACCCGTGCCGCGAGTGCCGCATCTTCAGCGCGCACGGCGGCCGCGAAGGCGGCCTGGAGACAGGCGTAATGCCGCGGTTCGTCTTTGAACGTGCCGGCATGTCTGAGCATGAGCGCAGCCAAATCGCCGTCTGAGAGATTGCCGCTCTGCCAGGCGGCGATCTGCTTCTTGAGCGACGCCTGCACTTCCTTGTTCGCCTGTGCGATTTCATCCTTCGTCGGCATCGCCGCCGCCGTCAACGCCGCCAGGGCGGCAACCGCAATCAGCTTCAACTTCATTTCCAGAATCCTTTCCTGTTTTCCTTCGAGGTCATCCATCGCCCCGTCTATCACTATATACGGAACTTCCCGAGAAAAAGGACAGTTCAGGGGACAAAGAAAATACTATCGATCGAACGTTCAGTCGCGCGCCCGCCTTTTTCAGAAGGGATGTCCTTGTTGCCAGGAGCCTCACCCTCCTTGACCGAAACAACACCTTCACTAACTGAAACAACACGGACTTTGCCTGAATGCAGGAAATGGTAAGCACAGACCGTTACCACGGCGATCACGGCGGCGGAAAGGACAGTCCAAAGCCACAGTCGTCGCGTACGCCGGCACGGCGGCAGGGAACGGCGGAGCGGATCCGCGGCAAGCAAGGCGGGGAATATCCTGCGCCATGCGGAATCGAAGGATTTCAGGAGTTCAAGTGCGTTTGTATCTGGCTCGTACCACACGCCCGTGAGCAAACGGAAGAGCGTCACGCCGAGCGCGTAGATGTCGGCCGCCGCCGTGGCGGTTGCCCCGGCGCGCACTTCAGGGGCAAAGTAGTTGGCCGTGCCCATCACAACGCGCGAGAGCGTCGTCGCGTCCGTCGCCATCGTCGCGTCCACAGAAAGTTCCTTCCGCAGGTTCTCGTCCGTGAAGCGCGAAACGCCGAAGTCGGAGAGGACCGCATGCCCGTCCGCTCCGATCAGGATGTTCGACGGCTTGACGTCGCGGTGGACCACGCCTGCCGCGTGGATGTAGCGCAAGGCGTCCGCGAGGTCCTCATACCAGCCGAACAGTTTCTCCTCCGTAATCTGCCGCCGCGCATGGAGCGCGGCGAGCGTCTGCGGTTCGCCATCCGCGCCCAACACAAGATCCATCACCAGGTACGGCGCACCCGACGCCTCGTCCACGCCGAATTCATGGACTTTCACGAGGCGCGGATGATCGAGGCGTTCCAGCAACTTCCCCTCGGCGATGAAGCGCGTACGCAAAAAATCGGCGCGCGCCCCCTCGGCCGTGAACAGCTTCAAGGCGCGACGCACGCCGAGGCGTACGTGCTCGACTTCATACACCTCCGCCATGCCGCCCTTCCCAAGTGGGCGCACGATGCGGTATCCGCCGATTTCTTTTCGTTCGGTCTGCACGTTTCGGTTAACAGACCTGGCGGAGCGCGGCGTAGTCAAGGCACATCGCCACGCGGTGCTGGAGGTAGCGGTTCCACTCCGCGCCGATGCGGATCACGCGGATGTGCTTGTGGTACGTGTCGATCGCGACGACGTTGAAAAGGTCCTGGCTCTTCTCGCCGGTCACGCGGCGCGAGTCGCACCACAGCTCAAAGTTCTTCGCCGTGCCCACGTTGATGAAAAGCTGCTTCTTGCCGTTGATGACGCCGCAGAAGTCGGTGTGCGTGTGGCCGCCGAGCCAGCAGACGAACTCGCCGCCGGCCTTCTGGAAAGCGTCGACCGCTTCCACGGCCTTCGGCAGGGCGCCGCCGAGGCTTTCGCGCTGGAGGCTGTCGAACGGGCAGTTCGGGAGTCCCGTGCAGTCCTTGCCGGCGGGCGGGTAGTGCTGCGAGGTGACGACGGCGAGTTTCTTCGCGCGCGCATCGTCGAGCGTGGCCACGAGCCAGGCCTGCTGGGCGTCGTCGTAGTGCATGCAGTCTAGGCCGATCAGGCGCACGCCGCAGGCGGGATAGTCCTTGTACCAGTAGCAGAGACCGTCCGGGTTCGCGCCGTTGGGCTGCGTGACGCCCCAGGACTCGATGCCGGCGAAGTACTTGTCGTAGCATTCACGCGGCGTCGCGTCGCGGGTCGTCTTGTTCCACTTGTAGATGTCGTGGTTGCCGAGGGTCTTGAGGACGCCCGTGAAGCCGGGCACCGCCATCATCTCGTCCTTCCAGTCGTTCCAGCTGCCGCCGGCGATGTCGCCGGTGAGGAGCGCGTCCGTGAGGTAGGGCTTGTAGTGGCGGGCGAACTCCATCACGCGGCGGAGGTTCTTCACGTCGTTG
Organism: uncultured Lentisphaerota bacterium; assembly: GCA_900320225.1. Lineage (GTDB taxonomy): Bacteria > Verrucomicrobiota > Kiritimatiellia > RFP12 > UBA1067 > RUG572. The sequence goes on along the minus strand of ONRL01000185.1, from coordinate 4,238 downwards.
TGGATGTCGGCGAAATGGAGAAGCGTGAGCTGCTCCTGCTGGTAGACCGGCGGCTTGCGCGGTACCGGCTTGATGGCGCGCATCTGCGCGTTCTGGAGCAGGGGCAGGATCTGCTCGGGCGGGTTGAGCTCGAGGATGCTGCGGGGGGCGGGGGCGGCTGCGCAGGAGCGCGGCCCTCCCGGTTGCGCGGAATCCGGATTTGCGGGCGCAGCAAGCTGCGCCCCTCCCGCCGTAGCGGCGAGGAAGGAACCGACGATGAAACTTCTTCTCTGCATTGTTGACGTCCTTATTTCTCTTTGCCAAAACGACGCGGGTAGAGTTCCGCCGCCATCGTGCGGATGGCGCCGATGAGCTCGGCGTACGGTACGTCCGCCATCGAGACGAGTCCGCACTGCGCGTTTGCGCCCTCGCCGCAGAGGCCCGTGATCGGGCAGTCCCGCCAGCAGAACCAGTGCGTGCCCACGTAGCGCGGGTTGTCGAGCGCCGCGCGCACATAGTCGCGGTACGCCGCCGCGCGCGCCTTCTGGTCTTTCACCGGGATGAGCGAAGCGTAGAAGTAGCCCGTGTCGTAGCAGCCGAAGTGGAACTCCGTAACCATGATCGGCTTGTCGACCGAGCCCTCCGGAAGGTCGCGCGTGGGCTGGAAGTCGTAGATGTTCATCGTGACGACGTCCGCGTACTTCGCCGCCGCGCGCACCACGTCGGGACAGCCCCACGCGAGACGGTCGCCCAGGTAGAGCATGTCCGGCGCCACGGCCTTTGCCGCGTCGCGCACGGTGGAGTAGTACTTCTCCGCCACGGCGATGCCGAACGCGCGCAGCTCCTCGTTCGGCACGTTCTTCGGGTCGATCCCCTTCGCCGCGAGCCGACGCAGGAACTCCACCTTCGCGGGCTGGTCGTCCGGCGCGTCGAGAATCTTCCGCGCGAGGCCCGTCTCGGTGGAGGACCACGACTGCTCGTTCCCGGAGAAGAATCCGATGCAATACGGGTCGTCCTTGTACGCCTTCAGCCGCTCGGCCGTCTTCCGCGCATTCTCCTCGAACTCTGGCGCGAACGGATCGAGCAGCGCGCCCCAGTGCGCCTGTACCGTCTCGATCTTCCGCGACCGCGCCGGCATCCGACGCCGCGATCGTGTTGAGTCCCCACGACCGCATCCGGCGGTGGATCGCCGCCGTCCGCTTCGCGCGCCAGTCGTCGCCGTACTTGAGGTAGAGGTTGTAGTTGCCGAAGTCGAACGTCTTCGACGGAATGTTCGCGGGATCGGAATAGAAGTAGCGCAGGGCCTTCCATTTCATCATCCCCCAGAACGCCTTGGTCGGTCCCGTCTCCGGCGGCAGCTTCTCGAAGTAGTGCTCGCGCCCGCGGATCGGCGTGGACGAGCCGTTGCCCACGTGGTCCACGCCCTGCGAGAAGAAGAGATGCCCGTCGGGATCCACGAGCCACCACTTGCCGTCCACCTTCTCGGTGCGGAAATGCCCCGTCGCCTTCAGCTGCGGGCCCTTCGCCCAGCCGCCGAAGCGGTCGGCGTCGGGGATGGCCTGCGGACGCGCCGCCAGTTCCTTCTCCTCCGCCTCGCCCTTTGCGCGCAGTTCCTCGACGGAGTGCACCTTGTCCGGCCAATCCACGTAGTTTGCCTGGCCGAAGGCGTCAACCCACGGCGAGAACGTGGCCGCGTGCAGCACCTTCCGCTCCGGCGCGGCGGCGTCCCGCTCGCTCGGCACCAGCTCCACGCGCGACACGCCGAACGTCTCGCCGCACGAGCCCGCCGGCAGGAACACAGAGACGCTGCGCGTCTTCGCGAGCGAGAACGACGATCCCCTGCGCACGAACGGGTTGCGCTTGAGGCCCACGAGACCATGCGGCGCGTCGAACACCCAGTTGTCGATGAAGAGCTTCAGGCGGTGGGTGCGCTCCTTCAGCGGCGGGACCGACAGGCCGCCCTGCGGCAGCTGCCCCTGCTCCGTGTCCGCCTTGACCTTCGTGCTGAGGCGGAGCGACTCGCTGCAGCAGTTCGTGAACGTCACCCGAACCTCGGCGATGTTCGAGAAGTCGCGCGGCGCGGGGAACGTGAAGTACGCCGCCGGCCACACGTTGGGCCGGCTCTCGGTCGACGTCACGTACACGACGCCGTCCTTCATCTCTGTCTTCGCGCAGTTCCCGGTGACGACCTTCACGTCGCCGCCCGGCCAGATCACCTCGCCCACCACGTGGAGGGTCGCGCCTGCCGCGACCGCTGCAAAAGTCATCATCGTTCTTTTCATGTTTTATGCTTTCATTGACAATCCATGCAACGGGCAAGATGCCCGTTGTCCCAGTAAAACTTCAACGCACAATCAAGTATGTGCTGGGAGCGGGACCGATGCAGAGCGTGTTCGCGCCGCGCTTGAACACATTCCAGCCCGCCGCCGCCGTCGCGCCCGCCGTCACGGGCTTGTTCGCGACACCGCCCTCCGCCGTGAAGAGCGTGTACGTGGCCAGCGGGATCGTCGGATCGTCCAGCTCCACCGTCGCGTTCGCGCCGAACGCGAGCGCGCCGGCAAAAATGGCGTGCGTGCCGGCGGACACCTCCGCCGCGCGCGCCGTGTACTTTCCGGTCACCGTGATCGTCGCCGCGTTCACCGTCCCCGTCGGCGCGCCCGTGAGGTTCGTAAAGGTGACAGGCACGTCCGCGTAGTTCGGCGCGATCTGCGTCCCGTACGCGAAGTCGCAGTCCTTCACGACCGTGAATATGTCACCGTTGTCCGGCACCAGCCTCGCACCATTTCTGAAGACAAACTTAGGAACGATGTTGTCCTTGATTTCGTATTTAACTTCGTCGCCGCCTCTAGACGACGCCGAGAGGATGACGTTGCTCACCACCATGGTGCCGCCCTCGTACCAGCCGACGGATCGACCGAACCTGTAGTTGGCCGAGCTGATGCCGTCAAGCGTCAGCGTGTGGCCGTGCGTATGGACGGTCCCCCAAAGGAACGTGCCGTTTTCGCCTTCTTTGGACGAGTACATGGTGGCGTCGCCTTCGAGCACCCAGGTCACGGAGTCCGTCTTGTCCCATGTCACCGAGCTCGTGAAGCGGACGGCCGGATTCTCCCGACTGATCCCCCTCCCCGAGATCGTGATTGTGCGATTATGAGCATTCTTGGTGCTTCCGGCGAGCGAGAGGCACGCGCCGTTCCACACGTGGACCGGTCCTTTCGCGACGCCCATGTGCAGGTCGCCGCGCGCGACGTACTGCCCCTTAATGATCTCGAGGGCGGCGATGCCGACGGTAGCCACTGCGTTGGTATTCGGATCGAACGTCGCCGCGCCGATTTTGCGGAGCGTCTTGCCGCTGTAGGCCGTAGCCGCCAGCCCCAACGAGTTGGTCATCTCCGTCCAGTGTGCCCAATCGTCCTTCCAGACCCCCTTCACGACGTTGACGACCACCGCGCCCGCATACGCCTCGCTCAGGTCCTCCTGCGTGCCGCCGTCGAAGTACGCCTGGCCGTCCCAGATCGCCTCGTCGGCCTTCCACGCGCAGTCCTTCAGGTTGAAGCCCGTCACGTTCACCGCCGCGAACGGATAGCGGCCGCCCGAGTAGGCGCCGACCACGTGATCGACGGCGCAGCCGTCGATCGCAAGACCGGCCGTGCCCGTGGCGACCACCGCCGGACCCGGGCTTTCCTTGAACACGATGCCCCTCACCGTCATGTTCGACGCCGCGCCGAGCGTAACGCCGCAGTGGAGGACCGCCAGCTTCTCCGGGTTCCACACCGTCACGCCGCTCGCCGTCACGGACGAGAGGTCGAACGTGTCCGTGAACCAGTAGTCGCCCGCCGGGAAGTAGATGGTGGAACCGTCCACCACTTCCGCCACGTGCGCGGCCACGGTCGCCGTGTTCGCGGCGGCGTTCTCCGCGCCCGGCTGCACGCCCCAGTCGTTCACCACGTCGATGATGCCGGTTGTCACCGTGAGCGTGAGCGCCGTGCCCGTGTTCGCGGCGGAGAAGACCGCCGCGGCCGTGCCCGTCGGCACAGGCGTGCCGGTGATGCCGGCCGAGCACGTCGCCACCGTGTAGGTCGTGCCGGGCGAGAGCGAGATCGCACCCCAATTCGTGACGGACACCTTGCAGCCGTCCGCGAACGTGAGCGCGTTCGCGGATATCAGCTTGTCGCCGTTCACCACGTCCGTCCCGCGCACGCCGAGCTCCTGCGAGATCGTTATGATTGCGGCCGAAATGTCCGCCGGCCCAGTCAGCTTTT
>ONRL01000150.1 GCA_900320225.1 uncultured Lentisphaerota bacterium | reverse complement strand
CGCCGACAGCACGATCTCCGTCGCGGCGGCAGCCGCCACCGAACCGAGGAATCGACGCCTTGTCACGTTGCTTTGCCGTGTGATTTTCATACGAGTTGGCTTCTCGTTGGCCTTATGATTCAATTCTCCTTTACGGGAGGCTGGTAGTTGGGGTCGAGATCGTCGTTCATGGTGGGCTCCACAACCTTCACCTTGACACCGTGGCCGAGCTTGCCGTGACCGGAGATCACCACCTTCTCGCCAAGGGACAGGCCCTTCACCACCGGGCACCAGCCCTCGCTCATCTCGCGCACGTCCACGACGCGCTGCTCCACCGTCAGGTCGTCCTTCAGCACCCACACGCCCTGGCTGCCGCCGGTCAGGTCGAAGAGCGCCTGCTGCGGAATGCTGGGCATCTTGGGCGGGACCTTGCGGTCGGTGAGGAGCGTCACGTAGCTGTTCGGGATGAGCAGACGATCCGGGTTGGGGAAGGAGAGGCGCATGATGATGGTCGCCGTGTCCTTGCTCATCTCGTTGTCGTCGAAGTCCCACGTGCCCTCCTCGCCGTACTCGCTGCCGTCCGGCAGGACGAGGCGCATGCGGTAGTCCGGCGCCTTGCCCTTCTTGAGCGCCGCGCGCCAGCCGATGTAGGCGCGGTCCGTGAGCGGGAAGGTGACGCGGATCGGGTCGATCTGCACGATGCGGGCGAGCGCGCCTTTCGACGGCGCCACGTAGTCGCCCACGTGCGCGGCGGTCTTGCCGATCTGTCCGCTGATGGGGGCGATCACAACGGCCTTCTTGAGGTCGTACTCGGCGACCACGAGGTTGGCCTTCGCCTGCAGGACGGCAGCCTTTGCCTTGTCCGCGCCGGCCTCGGCGTCGTCGCGCTCCTTCTGCGTGATGCCGCGCGCGTCGGCCTTCTGCATGCGCTCCCAGTAGCGTTCGGCGCGACGCGCCTCCGCTTCGGCGGCCTCGAGGTCGGCCTTGCGCTGGTTCGCCACGGCGCGGTAGCGCTCGTCGTCGAGCACGTAGAGGGTCGCGCCCGCCTTGACGATGTCGCCTTCCTTGAACTTGATCTCCTTGATGTAGCCGTCCACCTGCGGCAACAGGTCGACCTCCTGCATGGCCTCGGCGTGCGCCACGAACTTTTCCGGCAGATTGTACGTGCGCTCCTCCACCTCCTTCACGGCGACCGTGGCCATCATCTGCGGCATCTGCGGCATCACCGGCGGCCGCTTCGGCCACAGGTCGTTCGCGATCCAGCCGCCCACCGCGCAGGCAACCGCCAGCACGATCGTTCCGATGAAGGCGCCGACCGCGCCGCCTTTGCCCTTCTTCTCGTTTTCTTTTTTCTCGGTATTCGTTTCCATGACTTTTCCCTTTTTAAGTTTTCAGACATTCGACAATCGTCAGCCGACAGTCAGGTTGCCATCCGAGGCAATCGACTGCCACACGGCCTCGTACGACTTGCGCAGCGTGTCCACCAGGTCGCACTGGAGAAGCCGCACGATCCGCGTGTGCACGAGGCCGTCCCACATCGCGATGCACACGCTTGCCACCTGCACGGGATCCGTGCCCTCCTTCACGCGCCCCGCGCGCACGTCGTTCTCCACCGCCGTCCTGAATGCGGCCCACGGCCCGAAGCGCCGATTGCGCATCAGGTCCTCCCGCACGCTTTCCATCGACGCCTCCGCCCACTGAATCTGCTCGTGGATGAGCAGAAAAAACGCAGTCCCCTTCGGGTCGCCGATGATCTGCTCCGCGTTGCGCACCATCATGTCCGCGACGACCGGGAAGGACAGCCCCTCGAACGACGCCTCTCCTTCCGGCAGCAGCTCGGCGATCTGTCGGCGGAATTTCTCCAGCATCTCGTCAATGAGCGCCATCAACAATGCCTGCTTCGACTCAAAGTGCCAGTACACCGCCCCCTTGGTCATCTCCAGCCGCGCTGCAATGTCCGTGAACGTCGTGTGCACGTAACCTTTCTTTGCAAACAGCGCCAGCGCGCTCGCGAGAATTCGCGCGCGCGTCCTTTCTGAGTCTCTTTGTGTTTTTTGGGGCATGGCGCATAGTATAACATACCTACCGGTAGGTATGTCAATAGCGATTTGTATTTGATTGTCTTTGGAACATCATACCCCAAAAGCGAGCACAACCCATTTTTTCAGTTTCACGTTTTCCAGCTGGTCACATAGTTCATCCTAGAATGATATATGTCGTGAACAATCCCAACGACAGGACGCCGTGCCCGCTTTATAATTGATGTTTTAAGTATGTTGATAACTAGTTGATAATTTGAGACATTTTTCTCATATCTTGTACTTGATTTCCCTCCGCACTTCGTCAAACCCTTGAAAATCAAGGGGGAAATGCATATCCGCCCAACCTTTAATGACCCATAACTTCATTTTAAGGATTTGTTACACAGATGTTTATAACGTCACAATCGATGACCAAGGCCCTGTTGTTTTTCTCTGGATCACTGTCATGCGTGCTTATCTTCCGCCCCCTATCATGCGCACTTTAAAGAGAGTTGAGTGTGTTGATCATATTCCACTTTGATGAACTAAACTTGTTTTCAGACAGTCATCCTATTTCGCGAAAAGAAGCTATTGAACCCTTAATGCTGCTCTTGAGGATTGGTAACAACTTTTTGATGAAGCTCCTTCACATGCGTGAGCACTCCGCCCGCGCTCGTTGGAAAAGCAAATGACATCTAGCCAGCTTTTTGACGTGAAGGCGCATTAAGACTGGCGAGTTAGCCTGTGCTCCATCTGCGAAGCTGATCTTCAAAAAGTTGTTTAGGCTCTTTGCATGAAAAGAAGGTCTGACGGAAAACTGAGATGCCCCCTGTCTGGTGTTTACAATTACATCCAAGTCGAATGAGATTGTTTTGTGTCTCTTATCCGCTTGTCATTACGATGAATTGGATTTCGAGCGACTGTTGAGTGTCCATGTTACTTTTGAGTGAGGACGAGCTCTGTTTACTTGTCTTCACGTTCCCCATCTTCGGCCACTTGTGGTATAATACACGGCATGGAAGAAAAGTATGACATCATTGTCGTCGGAGGCGGGCACGCCGGCGCAGAGGCTGCATTGATTGCTGCGCGCATGGGAGTCCGCACGCTTCTCATTACCGGGTTGTTGGATGCTATCGCCCGTATGCCATGTAATCCTTCAATTGGAGGACTGGCCAAGAGCCATCTGGTGTTTGAGCTCGATGCTCTGGGCGGCGAAATGGGATTCAATGCAGACCTGACCTCACTTCAAGAAAAAACGCTCAACACAAGTCGTGGCCCTGCCGTCCAGGCTACGCGCGCGCAATGCGACAACAAATACGAATATACGCATCGCATGCAGCGCGTCATCGCGAGCCAAGCAAATCTTACGACGTTGGAAGATGTTGTCATTGCCATTCAAACACAGGAAACATCCAGCTCAAATAGCCCCAGCAACACCCAGGTTATCGGAGTCAAGACCGAGAAACATGGTTTCATACACGCGCAACATGTCATACTAACAACGGGGACTTCTCTTCGTGGCCGAATCTTTATTGGGAAGAATTCTCTTCCATCCGGCGGTGACATGCGGCCTGCCGTTGATCAACTCAGTACATCTCTCCAGCAGCTTGGGTTCACCCTCATACGACTCAAAACAGGAACTCCACCCCGCCTTGCAGCCCATTCAATTGACTTTTCAAAGACAGTTGCACAACCCGGAGAAGAAAATCCACCTTATTTTTCACTTCGCACGCGACATCTGCTTTCACACATCAATACGGCTTCTGAAGCATCTTCCACGACCCGTTATGCCCTCGACCCCCGGGGTGAATCCCCTTACACGGAGGGCCCGACAATTGGGCAGATATGTGTTTCCACATGGGAACATCAACTCACCGACGGTGCGACTCTCCGTAACGCACAAGAGCCTGTTTCCACGTGGAAACATGCGCAAACTCCAACCCCCTTACACGAGCCTACCACACACAATGAACAGCCGAGCACCCATTCAACACTCTCTGACTACGGCTCTTTTGTTGGATTAGGTAGAAACATACCTACGAATAAACCTATTACGCTCAGCGCAACCTCTTTGGCGGAATCTATTGAGCATGAAACCCGAGATGCGAGTACATGTCCATCCTCCAGCAACATAGACGTGGATGATCAAACACGCCACAATACGCCATCTGAAGAACCTACAGGCGATGTCGATTACGGAGAAATTCATCCGAATATCGCAAGCGCTGGGGCTTCTCAGCAGGCCATCACGGATCCAATGAGACCAAAATCAATTTATTACATCCCCCCCCGACAGTCTCGTGCGCATCCGGACCAAGAATATTCCAACGGCTCTGTTTCCACGTGGAAACATGATGTTGTTTTCACGGACCATTTTGCACCATGGCCAGTTAATTCGCAGCAGATGAGTTGTTTTGTAACTCATACAACGCAAATCTCGCATGAAATTATCCGGAAACATTTACAGGACAGCGCGCTTTACGGTGGCGTGATCAAAGGAACGGGCGTGCGGTACTGTCCGTCAATTGAGGACAAGATCGTACGCTTTTCCAGTGCCCAGAGTCACCATGTCATGTTGGAGCCGGAAGATCGTGCAGGAACCATCATCTATCCAAATGGGTTGTCAAACAGCCTGCCGAAGGATGTCCAGGAACAACTCGTTCATTCGATTCCTGGTCTGGAGCATGCCGAGTTTCTTGCTTACGGCTACGCAATTGAGTATGACGGAATTGATGCTCGAGAACTCTCGCACACGCTTGAATCAAAGCGGATCAAAGGACTTTACTTTGCCGGACAGGTAAATGGTACAACTGGATATGAGGAGGCTGCTGCACAAGGCATCATGGCCGGAGTCAACGCCGCTTTTTCCGTCCGCGGCGAGGAGTCCCTTGTCTTCAGTCGGCAAGATGCATACATTGGCGTTCTCATTGACGACCTCGTCACGAAGGGCACCGATGAACCTTATCGCATGTTTACAAGCCGTGCGGAACGGCGCCTCATTCTCCGTCAGGACAATGCACGGTATCGCCTGATGTCATCCGCCGATCGTATCGGCGTCCAACCTCAGATCATTCGGCAACAAACGCATGACATCCTCTCCGCGCTCCAGAAAGTTGAGGATGGTCCGATGCGCACGATCAAAGTTGAGGGGGAGTCTCTGGTTCATCATCTGAATGCATGTCGTTCCCTCGATGAGGTTCATGAGTTTGCCAGAAACCATACGGCTGATCTTCCATTCGCGCAAGATATACTTGAACCTGTCATTGAACAGCTTTGGATACGGCAACACTATGCGGGTTACATCCGCCAAGAAGAAATTTGCGCCGCACGTGCAAAGAAGGATGAAATGATCCGCATACCTGCCTGGCTTGATTACGATACATGTACGGCTGTCCGCTTTGAAAGCCGGGAGAAGCTCAAGAAGTATCATCCGGAAAACCTCGCACAGGCAAGCCGCATTCCCGGTGTCAATCCTGCGGATATTGCCGTTCTGGCAATAATCATCAAGCGAGGGCATGTGTGATTATGCGTCAAATTATTCCCATCCCCCATCCACATCTTTTGTGATATACTAGTGTCTCTATGAATAAGAAGATGTTCTGGGCCTGTGCGCTCGTTTTATGTGTCTTCGGCGTTTCTGCCGGAGAAGTCTCGGCTGTCAATGCCGTGAGACAAGCTGCACCGAATATCTCGCTTGCGCACAAGATGACGCTTCTGGCACTGCAAATCGGACTGATTCTTTTCGTTGCCAAACTGGGAGGCCTTATCGCCTCAATGCTTCACCTTCCCAGTGTTTTGGGCGAATTGGCAAGCGGTATCGCCATTGGGCCCTACGCGCTCGGTGGCATTGGTTTCGGTTCTGGGATTTTCGCCCATGGTCTCATCCCAATTGCGTCTGGCACGATGCCGATTACGCCCGAACTTTATGGAATCTGCACGATCGCGTCGGTTATCCTTCTGTTCTTGTCCGGACTTGAAACGAACTTGAAGATGTTCCTCAAGTTCGCCTTCGCCGGCTCGCTTGTCGGCGTTGGAGGCGTGTTGGCGAGTTTCCTCTTGGGAAATATCTGCTCCATTTACCTCCTTCCCAAATTCCTACCCGATAGCTTCGGCTATCTCTCCAAGCTGGCGGAAACAAACCTCGTGAAGGCCATCCTCGACCCAGCTGCGCTCTTCATGGGCATTATGTCGACTGCCACAAGCGTCGGCATCACGGCCCGGATACTCTCCGAACGGCGTAAAATGGACAGCGAGGAAGGAGTGACGATTATGGCCGGCGCCGTCATCGACGACGTGCTGGGCATTATCGTGCTGGCCATCGGCATGGGCATCATCAAGGCCGAAGAGGCGCAAACGGGCAATGAGACCGGCATCAAGTGGATAGAAATCGGCAAGGTGGCCCTCAACGCCTTCGGACTCTGGCTCGGTGGCACCGTCGTGGGTATCCTCTTTGGCAAGAAAATCTCAGGGGTCCTCAAACTCTTCAAGAGCCCCGTCACGATCGGAACCTTGGCCTTTGGGCTGTCTCTCGTCATCGCCGGGTTGTTCGAGGCGTTCGGACTTACCCTCATCATCGGCGCGTACGTGATGGGGCTGTCGCTTTCCCGGACGGACATCAAGTACATGATTCAAGAAAACCTCGAACCTGTCTACACGTTTCTCGTTCCGGTCTTTTTCTGCGTCATGGGCATGATGGTTGACTGCCGAGCGCTCTGTTCCAAACCCGTCCTGCTTTTCGGCGCAATCTACACGGCCCTCGCCGTACTCGCCAAAATCGGCGGGTGCGCCATTCCCTCCCTCTTCTGCGGATTCAACGTGAAGGGGGCGCTCCGCGTGGGCGCCGGCATGATCCCGCGCGGTGAAGTGGCCCTCATCATCGCGGGAATCGGCGTCTCGACCATGGTTCACGGAAAGCCGATTCTCACACAGGAGGTATTCGGCATTGGCATCATGATGACATTGATCACCACCCTCGTCGCACCTCCGTGTCTCGTTGGTCTCTTCAACATTCGCGGCATGGGCGTCCGTTATCGCCGGCACAATACGGACGGCTCCCGTTCCGTCAGGTTCAAGCTCCAGGACGAAATGGTCGCGGATTTGATGGTAGACAAGCTCATCGAAGTCTTCAGGAATGAGGGATTCTTTACGCACCTTCTCAATCCACGGGAGAAAATCTGGGAGATTTCAATGGACAACATTGAAATCTCGCTTCGACAGAAACGTAACAAAATCTACTTTGAATGTACCCCGGGAGAGGAAAATCTCATCGTCAACGCCTGGATGGAAGTCGTCAGCAAAATCAACGCACTCGCAAAATCCCTGGCCAAGCCAGACCGCAGTAACGACATCGAAAATCTGCTACCAGAAAAAGAAGAGAAGGTCGATACTGATTCAACGGCGTCCCGTTTCGTCCGTGGTTACTTGATGATTCCGCATTTCAAGGCCAGTTCAAAGAAAGAGGCCATTGAAAAAATCGTCGACGCCATCGCACAGGCTTTTCCGAAAAACGTCATAAACGCCCAACTGTGCAAGCAAGCCGTCTTTGAGCGAGAAGAGTCAATGGCCACGGGACTTGATCATGGTATCGCCGTTCCACATGGACGTACGGATGGCGTCAATCACATCGTCGGCGCCGTAGCCATCGTTGACAACTCAGAGAATGAAAACGGAATAATTCCGGATTACGAAACCATTGATCATTCATGCATTCAATTCATTGTTCTGACCCTTGTACCAAACGAAGCCAACACACCTTATCTTCAGTTGATGGCCTTTATTAACCGCATCATGCGTTCTTCTGAAAACCAGAAGAAACTTCTGGAATGCAAAACTGAAGAACAAATGAAAAAAATATTCAATTCTATCAAATAATAAAAGTTTTAGTTATAGAGGTGTTGTCAACAACACGTGTTGATAACTTGTCGATATATTATCATTTTTTAGGCGTGGCTTTCTCCATCAGATATGGTTGAATAATGGGGAAACTTTAAGGGAAAAAAGGATGTCAGAAACACGTTCTTTAAGCGCTCCCGAAAACTTATGGGAGCAAATTGTTGAACTGGTGAAAAACCAGTTTTCAACTGATGGCGATCGTAGCAAGATGGAGCGCTACTTTCCGCTGTTCGTTTCGCATGAACTGAAAGAAAATACGCTTCGCATCGGCGTTGCGGAGGCGTTGCAGGTTGAATGGTTCACGCCGTTGTTCACCAAACCCATTGAAAACGCGCTCCATGCACTTGGCTATTCAGATGCGCGTGTCGTTTTTGACATCGCAGAAACGGATAGAACTTCAAGTTCTCAGAAACCGGCCTTCACGCCGTCTCCGGCATCTTTCCTCAAGCAGACAGCCGCCCCCACTCTCATGGGAATGCCGTCAACGCTCCCGTTGACGGAAAACTATACCTTCCAGAATTTCGTCGTTGGTCCGTCGAACTCCTTTGCCCATGCAACGGCCATGGCCGTCGCAAACGGTCCTGGACGCACGTTGAACAATCCGTTGTTCATTTACGGCGGCACGGGGCTGGGCAAAACGCATCTCATGCAGTCGATTGGCCATTACGTGCTGCGAAACAATCCGTCTGCATCCGTCTGCTACATCACGTCGGAGACGTTTTTGAACGAATATGTCAACGCGCTCGCGAACAACGCAATGCAGGCGTTTCGCGAACGTTACCGTAAAGTGGATGTCCTCTTGTTGGACGACGTCCAGTTCATTGCAGACAAACGCCAATTCCAAGAGGAGTTCTTCAATACCTTCAGCTCGCTCATGACCTACAGGAAGCAAGTCGTCATGACGAGCGATGTGGCACCGAAAGACCTGAAAGGGTGCGAAGAACGTCTGATCGGTCGCTTTCAGCAAGGCATGGCCGTGGAAATCGAAGCGCCTTCCTACGAGACGCGTCTGGCCATTCTCAAGTTCAAGGTCAAGATGCAGAGTTCGGGGCGCATCATCCCCGAGGAAATCTTGAAGTACATTGCTGAGAACATTCGCTCACACGTCCGTGCGCTTGAGGGTGCCGTCAGCCGAGTCATCACGTTCATGGCCTTGAACACCTCCATTCCCATGACGCTTGAAATCGTGCAGCATCTTCTCAAGGACTCAATCGAACAGGAAAAGACAATCAAAGACCTGACGGTCGAGGAAATCATGAAAGTCGTCGCGGATTTCTACGGCGTGACGCTTTCCGACATTCTTTCTTCGCAACGCACGCAGACGCTCGTCACGCCGCGTCAAGTCGCCATGTACCTTTCCTACAAGCTCACGACGCGGTCGCTTGTGGAGATCGGCCGCTCGTTCGGGAAAACGCATGCAACGGTCTATCATGGCGCGCAAACCATCCAGAAACGAATCGACGTCGAAAACGAACTGCGCAAGACGGTCGAGAACATCACCTCGCAGCTTGGCAGAAATCCATCGGAACTTATGAAATGACAAGGTGCAGACAAGCCGTGCACAACCTGTTCACAAGCCATCCCTTTATCAACAGCAATCAACTTTTTTTTCCGCTGTCGACTGTCTGCAACAAAGTACTTGAAGCGATGTCAACACCGACGAACTACTTCAAACCCCTCTGAAAACGAGCTGAGCGCGACTTGTCGACAGTATCAACATTCCTAATATTATTTACTTCATGCTTTACTTCACTACCAGAAATAGTGTACAATTTTAGGCACCAACCCAAACTAGAAAGTGGTCTAACCAAAAGGAGTTGTCCATGAAGTTCAAAATCGTCAGGTCGAAGTTACTTGAAGGACTGAAAAGAGTCCAGAACATCGTCGTTTCGAAGGGAACGATGCAGATCCTGCAAAACGTTCTCATCGAGGCGAAAGACAAGCAGTTGATGTTGACGACCACTGATCTTGACATTTCCATCCGTAGCGTGATTGGTTGCGACGTCGAGGAAGAAGGCGCAAGCACGCTTCCCGTGAAGTTGCTCTTTAACGTGGTTTCCAAAGCCGCAGAAGGTCCTGTCGAGGTGAATGTGGACGCGCAGGACCGCGCCGTGATCAATGCGGGAACGGCCACGTTCAAGTTGGCAGGCATGTCGGTGGTCGACTACCCCGCGCTGCCCGTTGATCAGAACACCTTTGAGTACGTGCTTCCGCAGATTACCTTGAAGGAAATGCTGCGCAAGACGGCGTATGCCGTTTCCCAGGACGACACGCGCAAGACGCTCAAGGGCGTTTTGTCGTCGTTCAAGGACGGAAAGTTGACGATGGTCGCAACGGATGGTCGCCGATTGGCCCTTGTCGAACATGAAATCGAGTTGCCTGCGGACGCAGAGCGCGACGTGATCCTTCCCTCGAAGGTCGTGAACGAACTCCAGCGCTCTCTCACAAGCGACGGAGACGTGCGCATTACCATCGAGAAAACGCAGATTGCCTTCAATCTCGGCGACACGCGGATTTATTCGAAGCTCCTTGATGAAGTCTATCCGAACTATCGTCAGGTCATCCCCTCCGAATGTGCCGAACACATCGTCATCGACCGTCAGCTTCTTCTTGCCGCCCTCGATCGCGCGAGCGTGATGATGCTGGAGGATACGAATTCCACAAAGCTCATCTTTGACTCCAACCAGTTGATCGTCACGGCCACGGCCACCGAAGTCGCCGAGTCCACCGACGTCGTGCCGATCAAGTACGACGGTGCCCGCATCGAGATCGTGTTCAATCCGAATTACGTGATGGATCCTCTTAAGGCCATCGACGAGGACGAGGTGACGATTGAACTGAACGACGGAACGAAGCCCGCGATGATCAAGTGCTCCATTCCGTTCCTGTACGTGATGATGCCGCTGCGCGTCAGCTGAACACCACCCTGCCATCAAAAGGAGGGTTCTCATGAAAATGTGGACGGATAGTTCCTATCCGATTATTCTCTCTTGCGCCAAATGCCTGGCTCCTTGGGTGAAACGCGAGGTATGCGAACTCGGCTATACGCCCATTGACGAGGCGGAAAACATCGTCGTGGTGGAAGGCTCCATGCGCGATGTCCTGAAGCTCAATCTGCGTATCCGCACGGCCCACCGCGTGCTGGTGCCGCTTCTGCGCGTACGCTGCCGCCACATCCGCGAACTGTACAACCACGTTGCGTCTATCGACTGGGAGAACTTGATTGACGCAGATGGCTATTTTTCCGTTTCGTCGATTGTACACAATGACACCGTACGCGATACGCGCCTACCATCGTTGGTGACAAAAGATGCGATTGCCGACCGGATGCGCGACCGGTGCGGGACGCGCCCGGATTCGGGTCCAGACTACGATCGCGGCGCGGCGGTGTTTCTCCACTGGGAACGCGACCGGATGATCATCTACCTCGACACGAGCGGCGCGCCGCTCTGCAAACGCGGCTACCGTAAAATCCCCGGATCGGCACCCATGCAGGAAACACTCGCGGCGGCATGTATTGACGCCTTGCATTGGGATCGAAAAACGCCGTTCATTTCGCCGATGTGCGGCAGCGGTACGCCCGCCATCGAGGCGGCGCTTGCCAGGATCGTTGCGTTCCCATTTCGGTTTTATGTCCATCAAGGGATATAAACTCATGGTGGAAGGGGAAAGCGCTCCACGCACGGCTCCGCGTCAGCGGTTCGGCGCGACACCTGAACAGATTTGGAAGGACATGCTTTTGGAAGCGCAAGAGCAGGAAAAAACCACTGATCTTCCGCCGATTATCGCAACCGACATCTCACCCGAGGCGATTGAGAACGCACAAACGAACGCCTACATTGCAGGTGTCTCCAAATACATTCAGTTCAAAGCGTGTGATTTTGGCGATACGCCGATTCCTCCTTCAACATCTACTGAGCCGCACTTACCGTTCTCCCAGACGGGAAAAGAAGGTTACCACGCGCGCGGGTGCGTATTCTTCAATCCCGAATATGGTATTCGCCTTGGGGATCCAGCCGAACTCGCTCCAATCTACGAACGTATCGGTACGTTCATGAACGAAAAGTGCTCTGGATATACCGGTGGCGTGCTCACAGGAAGTCCTGAACTTTCCAAATTGATCAATTTGTTCTATGTAACCCGCTTTCCTTTTTATAATGGACCGATTGACTGTCGATTGTTCGTGTTCCCTGGGTGTGAAATAAAAGGTGTTTATAACTTGAGTTGTGATAAAACTGTTGATAATTGTTGATAATCACGGTCTTGTCAAGTCAGCCTGAAAAGTTCATACTATCACACGCATGTCAAGAGTGTCGAGAGAGTTATGCCTTCGCTTTGCCGAGGCGCGCCGCGCGAAAGGGCTCCGTCAGACGGAGTTGGCCGCGCAAGTTGGCTGTACGCAGTCAGCTCTGTCGATGTTTGAAGGCGGGCAGCCCACGAAACTTTCCGAGGAAACGGTCAAGAAACTGGCTGAGTACCTTGGTGTACCGTTACAGGAAGATACTAGCTCATCTGGATCCATTCCGCCATCTGGATCGTGTGAACCACAAGTTGCCGTCCATGGTTTTTGTCCCAACTGCCAATGTCCCAGCAACGTGCCGTATGTAGTTGACGGTCGCTTGTTC
Source organism: uncultured Lentisphaerota bacterium (assembly GCA_900320225.1). Lineage (GTDB taxonomy): Bacteria > Verrucomicrobiota > Kiritimatiellia > RFP12 > UBA1067 > RUG572. The sequence goes on along the minus strand of ONRL01000150.1, from coordinate 9,968 downwards.
TACCGTCCGTCGCGTACTGTTGCTTCGCCAACAGGTGGCCCGCGCTGTACGCAGTGTGGCGAGTTACTGGAAATGAGATGCCCGTCGTGCGGAGCTCCTTTGAATGACGGTGCGTGCTGTGCCGTATGCGGTTCGCGGTATGTGACGCCGTCCATCACCGAGGAAATTGACGTGGTTGCATACGCACGGATGCGCCGAGAGGAAATCATTCAATTTCGAGAGCTCAAATAATTCGCTTGCCCGCGCGCCCATTTTCGTCTAAAATGTGGGGCATTGAATTTTTCAATGCCAAAGGAGAAAAAGAAATGAAGACAACATGGATGTCGGCGCTGGCGCTGACAGGAACGATTGTCGTTGCGGGCTGTTGCTGCCTGTGCGGCGGCGGGTCCGAAACGAAAACGGTCGGGTTGATGACGGATCAACTCGTTTCGCCTGCGAACATCGGCGCGAAGCCCGTGTTCAGCTGGCGCATGTGTTCTCAACGCGAAGGCGCGGCGCAGACAGCCTATCGTCTGAAGATCTTTGAAGGCCTCTGCGGGAAGAAGCAGGTGTGGGATTCCGGCGAGGTCGCGTGCGGGAAGTCCGTGGCCGTCAAGTACGGCGGCCCCGCGCTGAAGAGCGCGCAGAAGTATGTGTGGGAAGTTCAGGTCAAGGACGAGACGGGCGCGTGGCTCAAGCCGGCGAAGGGATTCTTCGAGACGGGTCTCATCACAGCCGACGACTGGAAGGGCTCCGTGTGGATTTCCGCCGCCGATGCGAAGGTGCGGTCTGATCCGCAGGCACACGGCAAGGGCAAGCAGGAGGCCGAAGACGGCACGGCCTGCTTCGTGAAGACGCTCACGAACGAGAAGGACGTGCAGGAAGCCTACTGGACCGTGGCCGGCCTGGGCGCTTTCGAGGCGTACGTGAACGGTGAGCCCGTCTCGCGCAAGGGCTGCAAGGCGATCAAGGGCGCGCTCGTGCGCGACTACCTCAAGCCGGGCTTCACGCACAACGGCAAGACGAAGTACTCCTTCACCTACGACGTGACGCACCTGATGAAGACGGGCAAGGCCGATGCCAACACGTTCGCCGCGCAGGTCTCCGCCGGCTGGTGGCGCGACAAGATCGTCAACTTCTTCGGCAAGAAGTCCGCCTTCCGCGCGCAGCTCATCCTCCGTTACGCGGACGGCACGGAGAAGCGCATTGGCACGGATACGACGTGGCTCTCCGCCACCACCGGTCCCGTGATCCGCGCGGCGATCTTCGACGGCGAGGACTACGACGCGCGCGTGAAGACGTGCTGGATGAAGGGCAAGCCCTGCGACAAGTTCAAGGCATCTGAGGTCAACACCGAGTTCAAGGGCACGATCTTCCCGATGACGGGCGCGCCGATCCGTCTCCGCGAGGACATTGCGATCGCGCCGGCCGAGATGTACGTGTGGAAGGGCGCCGAGGGCGCGAAGGACGGCGAGTTCGGCAAGGTGAAGAAACTCCGTTCCTACAAGGACGGCGATGACATCGTGGTCGACAAGGACGAGACGCTCGTCGTCGACTTCGGGCAGAACGCCGCCGCCATCCCGAGCTTCATCTTTTCCGCCGCCGAGGGCGTGACGCTCAAGATGCGTCCGGCCGAGATGCTGAACGACGGCAACGGCGCGAAGAAGCGCGGCTGCGACGGCCCCGAGGGATCCGCTTACTTCACCAACTACCGCCAGGCGCGCACGACGCTCAACTACACGTTCGCCGGAACGGGCGAGGAGAAGTACCGCCCGAACTTCACGTTCTTCGGCTACCGCTACGTGTCCATCACCACGACGGGTAAGGTGACGATCAAGAAGCTCCGCTCCATTCCCGTCACGTCCATTCCGAAGTGGTCCGAGACCGGTTGCCTCGAGACGGGCGTGAAGGACATCAACCAGCTCATCTCCAACGTCAAGTGGGGCCAGTATTCCAACTACCTCTCCGTGCCGACGGACTGCCCGCAGCGCAACGAACGCCTGGGCTGGACGGCCGACACGCAGGTGTTCACCGAGGCGGCCACCTATAACGCGAACGTCTACGGTTTCTTCATGAAGTGGATGCGCGACATGCGCGACACGCAGCACGACGACGGCTCCTACACGGGCGTCGCGCCGATGGCGCAGTACGGCAGCGAGCGTGGACACCAGCTTGGTTGGGCGGATGCGGGCATCATCGTGCCGTACACCGTCTGGAAGCAGTTCGGCGATACGCGCGTCGTTGAAGAGAACTGGGAGTCGATGAAGCGCTACATGAAGCTCCTCGAGGACATGAAGTACACCTCCCCGCAGGCGACCGGACACCAGTGGGCCGACTGGCTCTCATACGAAAAACTGGAATCTTGCAGCGGGCAAGCTTGGGAGAAGGGTCCCGACGGCAAGCGCCGCGTGAAGGCGGACGCCTTGAAGTACTGGCAGTACCTCGGCTGCTGCTACTGGCTGTGGGATGCGGGCATGATGGCCTCGATGGCCGAGGCCATCGGCAAGAAGGACGACGCGGAAGCCTTCCGCGCCATGGCCGACCGCGCCCGCGCGTTCATCGTCGGCAAGTTCGTGGACCCCAAGGACGGCATGCTCTTGCCCGTCTTCCGCGACATGCAGACGCCTGCGCTCTTCGCGCTCAAGCTCGGGCTTCTCGACAAGGCCGACGCGGTCGCGAAGACGAAGGCCGCGCTTCTCCAGAACTTCAAGGACCACGGCGACTGCCTCCAGACCGGTTTTCTGGGCACCTCCATCCTGATGGACACCCTCACCTACGACGTGGGCGCGCCAGAGATGGCCTACACGCTCCTTCTCCAGCACAAGAACCCCTCGTGGCTCTACTCCGTGGACCAGGGGGCCACGACGATCTGGGAGCGTTGGAACTCGTACACGAAGAAGGACGGCTTCCGGCTTCGGCTCGGCCGGCATGAACTCGTTCAACCACTACGCCTACGGCGCGGTGCTCGCGTGGATGTACGGCACGATGGCCGGCATCCAGGAGGACGTTGCCTGTCCCGGATTCAAGCATATCATCCTCGCACCGGAACCCGACAAGCGCATGGGCCATGTGAAGGCCTGTTTCCGCTCGCCCTACGGTCCGATCAAGAGTGCCTGGAGCTATGACAAGGACGGCAAGTGGACGTGGACCTTCACGATTCCCGCGAACACGACGGCGACCGTGAAGATTCCCGGCGGCGAGACGAAGGAGTACGTTGCCGGCACGTACACGGTGACGAAGTGATGAACGCATGAAGGCGTGGATCCAGCGCGTGGCGCGCGCATCCGTGACAATCGACGGTGCGCGCGTAGCCGAGATTGGACGGGGATACCTCGTCCTGCTCGGCATCACGCATGCGGACACTGAGGCGGAGGCGGACAAGATCGCCTCCCGCCTCCCGGTTCTGCGCCTGTTCACGGACGCGAACGACCAGATGAACCTCTCCCTTGAGGACGTGGGCGGCTCCATCATCGTCGTTTCGCAGTTTACGCTCTATGCCGACACGGCGCACGGGCGGCGTCCGGGTTTCTCCAACGCCGCCCGTCCCGAACACGCGGAGCCGCTCTACGAGCGGGTCGTCGCGCAGTTACGCGCGCGGCTCGGCGCCGACCGCGTGGGCACGGGGCGTTTTGGCGCACACATGCAGGTTGAAATTCTCAACGACGGGCCGGTCAGCGTGGAGCTGCGCGCAGACGCGACGGGGTGATTGCGATGCCGGGCGTCGGATTCAATCTTACGCAGTCTCTTAAACAACAGCAGACGCTGGCGCCGCAGATGCGCCAGGGTCTGAAGATGTTGCAGATGACGTCGTTGGAGCTCAGCGCCGAGCTCCAGCACGCAATGGAGACGAATCCCGTCATCGAGGACGTCACGAACCGGATTGAGCGGCAGATGTCGGCGGAACTTCCGGAGGACCATCCCTACGGCGAAGTCACGGAAAAGCCGCTTGATCTCGGCACGGACGCCGAAATGGCGAAGGTGATGGGGACGGATGCGACAGACGACGGTTATCGCGACTATTTCCTTGGCAACATGGAGAGCGCGTCGGGCGACGAGGAAGTCCAGTCCCGCCGCGACCATCTCTTCGATTCGATGATCAAGCCGGAGACGCTCCAGCAATATCTCATGGGGCAGGTCGGGATGTCCGACATCCCGCCCGCGGACCGCGACCTCGCGAACATCCTCATTGAAAACATAGACGACGACGGCTATTTCCGCGGATCGATTCCGGACATCATGATGGTGACCACGGCGTCCATGGAGAAGATCGAAGGCGTACTCGCGCAGATCCGCGCGTTTGATCCGCTTGGGTGCGGCGCGCGCGACCTGCGGGAATGCTGGCTCGCGCAGATGGAGATCCTCGACGATTCGCCATGGGAGAACGAAGTGCGTGCGGCGCTTGAAGACCATTTCGACGACCTCGTTGCACGCCGCATGCCGACGCTCTGCGCCGCGCTGAATATCACGCCCGACGAGTATCCGCATCTTCTGAAGGAGCTGGACAAGCTCGATCCCTTCCCGGGCCGGACGTTCGCGGCGCGGGCGAACGGCGGCAAGTTCGTCGCGCAGGGCCATGGTTACGTGCAGCGCGTGAAACCGGGCGAGTACGTGAAACCTGAGGTGTTCGCCTACCGCGACGCGCATGGAGACTGGAGGGTGCGCGTGGACGGGCGCGACCTTCCGGAGATACACATCTCCCGGAAATACCAGGCCATGCTGGCGGATCCGTCCGTTCCCGCCGAGGCGAAGTCTTACATCCGCGAGCGCATTCGCGCGGCGGAGGTTTTGCGGGAGAGCGTGAAGAAGCGCCAGCAGACGATCCACGACATCGCCCAGGCGATTGTCGATGCGCAACCTGATTTTTTCAAGAGGGGGATGGGGGCCCTGCGGCCGCTGACGATGCAGCAGGTTGCCGAACAGGTGGGCGTGGTAGGCACGACTGTGTCGCGGACGGTGCGAGACAAGTACATGGCCACGCCGTTCGGCGTCATCGAGTTGCGGAAGTTCTTCACGTCGGGCGGTGCGAAGACCGGAGACGGCGAGACGATGTCGAACGCATCCGTCAAGGAGCGCATCAAGGCCATCATCGATTCAGAGGATGCGGCGAATCCGTTCTCAGACGACCAGATCACCGAGCGTCTCAACGCCGCCGGGGTGAAAATCTCCCGCCGCACGGTCGCGAAGTACCGCATGGCGATGAAGATTCCCGGCAAGGCCGAGCGCGCCGCCTTCCACTGACTCGGGGAAGCGGCACTCTTGCCGCTTCACGGGAGGTCCGCGCTGCTGCGCGGCCGTTACCCCTCCTTTGGCTCGTCCGAAAGCTTCCGGTACAGCGTGGAGAGGTTCACCTTGAGCGCATCGGCGGCTTTTGCCTTGTCGCCGCCGGCGGCGACGAGAATGTGCTCGATGTATTCCTTTTCTTTTTGCTTCAGGAAGCTCTTGAGCGAAGCGTTCCCGGCCGTGGCGGCATCTGTCGGCGCGGCGGCTGCTGTGGCGGCGCGCGCGTGCTGCAGGATCTTCGGCGGGAGGAGGTCGGGCGTGATGTCACCTTCGCTCAGGAAGGTGAGGGCATGCTTGATGGCGTTCTCAAGTTCGCGCACGTTTCCGGGCCAGGAATAGGCCATGAGGGCCTCGGCCGTGTCCGCCGCAATGGTGGGAATCGGCGAGCCTTCGGGCGTCTCCAGGCGGATGAAGTGGCGGGCGAGCGGGATGATGTCGTCCTTGCGCTCGCGCAGCGGCGGGATGTCGATCGTGATCACCGCGAAGCGGTAGTAGAGGTCGCTGCGGAACGTGCCCTTCACCACGGCCTGCTCGAGGTTCGTGTTGGACGCGGCGATCACACGCACGTCCACGGGGATGTTCTTCGTGCCGCCCACGCGGCGGATCTCGCGCTCTTGCAGGACGCGGAGGAGCTTGCCCTGAAGCAGGAGGGGCATGGAGGAGATTTCGTCAAGGAACAGCGTGCCGCCGTTCGCGACCTCGAAGAGGCCCTGCTTGTCGGAATAGGCGCCCGTGAAGGATCCCTTCATGTGGCCGAACATCTCGCTCTCGAGCAGGTTCTCCGGCAGGGCGGCGCAGTTGACGGCCACCCACGGCTTGTTGGCGCGCGGGGAGTTCTTGTGGATGGTCTTCGCGATCACTTCCTTGCCCGTGCCGGACTCGCCGTTGATCAGTACGGTGGCGGCGGTGGGGGCGACCTTCTGGATCATGTCGCACACCTGCGTCATGAGGGGCGACGAGCCGATGAGGTTCTCGAAGCGGTACTTGAGCGGCGTGTCGATGTCCATCGAGAGCGCCACGGACTCGTGTTTCTTCACCTTCTCCTCGGCGCGCGCGAGACAGGCGAGGATGTCGTCGACCTTGAAGGGCTTCGTGAGGTAGTCGAACATGCCCTGCTTCATCGCCTCAATCGCCGTCTCCACGGAGGCGTAGGCGGTGAGCAGGATCACGGGCATGGACGGATGGAGCTTGTGCACCTCCTGGAAGAGCGTCATGCCGTCCATCGGCGCCATGCGCAGGTCGGTGATCATGATGTCAATGCCACCCGCACGTACGATATCGAGCGCGGCGTTTCCATCGCGCGCGGTCTCGACCTCGTACTTGTTCGTTTTCAACAGACTCTGGAGCAGCAGGAGAATCCGCGGCTCGTCATCGACTAGAAGGACCTTTGCCATGGGAGAAAGTATACACTTTCTCCATGCCGTTCTGCAACTGGAATGTACAAAAGATTTCTCGCCCCTAGCCGATACCACATTGTTTTGCTATAATTTCCGCGTGCCGGGCAACCGGCACAAGACATAGGCCGGGAACTGGCCCCAAGCCCACCCCCGACCGCTTTTTAGTTTAGCATCAACGCTAACAAGTCGTTCCTGAAAAATACTGGTACTATCTTTTAGGTATGAGCGGCATGTAAGTGATGATGCGCCCGCAAGGGCGCATTTTCTCTACATGTAGTCATACCGGCCTGTACCAGGGCTATTCAGGAGTGCATGGAAAAGAAAATGCGCTCCCTTTTTATGCACGCGACCTTTGGCGGCAATTGGAGCGCGGAAAAAGGAAAGACGGATGCCCGGCAACAGCAATCTTCTTGACTCGGCTCATGACCCACATGACGAGTTCTATACTGACCTTCGGCTTATCGAAGACGAGTTGAAGCACTACCGCCACCATTTCAGAGGCAAGCGGGTTCTCTGTAACTGCGATGACCCGTACGAGAGCAATTTCTTCAAATATTTTGCGATGAGTTTCAATTCTCTCGGGCTGAAAAGCCTGACGGCGACATGCTACGCCTACTCCTGCATTGCGGGGAAAGAAATCGATCTCTTCACGAAAAGAACGAAAACGCCGCACAAGATTGTCATCACCGAGGTGGATGACGTGAATGGAGACGGGCGCATAGACCTTGCGGACGTGGAATGGCTCATCAAGAACGACAAGAACGTGTTGACGGAATTAGAAGGCGACGGCGATTTCCGTTCGCCCGAATGCGTCGCGCTTCTCGAAGAGTCCGACGTCGTTGTCACAAATCCCCCATTCTCGCTGTTCCGCGAGTACATGGCGATGTTGATGGACCACGGCAAGAAATTTCTCATTGTCGGGAACATGAATAATGTCACTTACTCGGGGGTTCTTGATTTGTTCATGAAGAAGAAGGTGTGGATGGGCTATAATAGCGGCCATTTCTGGTTCAAGGTGCCTGACTCGTACGAAGCAAAGGCAACAGATTTCAAGATAACACCAGATGGGCAGAAGTGGCGACGCATGGGAAACATCTGCTGGTACACAAACCTTGAGATCGAGCGAACACATGAAGATATGGTACTCTTCCGCAACTATTCCCCGGAGGAATATCCGACCTGCGAAAACTACGACGCAATATATGTCCGAAAAACCGCCGACATTCCGCGGGATTATTTCGGGGCCATGGGCGTTCCGATAACCTTCATGGCGCAGCACAATCCCGATCAATTTGATCTTCTGGGGCTAGACAAGGATTTTACATCCGACGGAAAGCGATTCAGGCTGGACGGGGAGCAGAAGTACGCCCATCTCGTCATTCGCCGCAAAGAGAAAGGAAAAGCGAAATGAAAGTGCCAGAGGAACACAAGATCCCCGTCCGCGAGGTGGTGGCCGGTTATGTCGACTCCGCAGAGATGGGCGTCAAGGGCTACGGCGGGCGGCTCAATATCCGTCCAGCGTTCCAACGCGAATTCGTCTACAAGCCTGCGCAACGCGATGCGGTAATCAACACCGTGCGCCGGGGATTTCCCCTGAATGTGATGTACTGGGTGAGGAACGACGATGGCGGTTTTGAAATGCTCGATGGTCAGCAGCGGACGCTCTCCATCTGCCAGTACGTGAATGAGGACTATTCGATCAACCATCAGAAGTTCGGCAACCTCACGAAGGAAGAGCGCGAGCAGATACTGGACTATCCGCTCACGATCTACATCTGCGAAGGTACGGAACGTGAACGCCTTGAATGGTTTGAGGTCGTGAACACGGTGGGCGAGCAGTTGAATGCCCAGGAGCGGCGTAACGCCCAGTATACGGGCACGTGGCTCTACGACGCCAAAAGGCATTTCAGCAAGACGGGATGTGCGGCGGCGGCGATTGCCGACAAGTACGTGGAGGGGCAGGCGATCCGCCAGTCGTATCTTGAGACGGCGCTCAAGTGGATAGCGGACAGGGACGGCGGCGACCTTCTCGACTACATGGCGAAACACCAGCACGACGAGGACTGCGCCGATCTGTGGGATTATTTCGATTCCGTCATCAAATGGGTCAAGGCAACATTCCCGGTCTACCGTGGCAAGCTGATGAAAGGGCTCCCATGGGGAATCTATTTCAACAGACACGGGAAAGTGCGACACGATGCAGCGACTCTTGAAACGCGCATAGCGCAATTGCTCAGGGATGACGAGGATGTCAACGACATAACAAATCAAAGCGGCATATATGAATATCTCCTTGACGGTGATGAACGCCATCTGAGCATACGCAGGTTCTCGGACAAGATGAAACGGACGGCGTATGAACGGCAAAAGGGCATCTGCAAGATGTGCCATAAGCATTTTGAGTTCGAAGAGATGCAGGGTGACCACATAAAGCCTTGGTCAAAAGGCGGACATACCGTTGCAGAGAACTGCCAGATGCTCTGTGCGGAATGTAACAACCGCAAAAGCGACACCTGATGAAAATCACGTAGCACCGCTAGGCAGGGCACGGGAATCTTGGTATAATGAAGACAAATGAAAAAGCAGTTTTTACTTGTCTGTGCCATCACCTTGTCGGCATTAGGGTTGCCGCCGGTGCGGCCCGTGCTGCCGCCGGTGGAGCACCTTGACACCGAGACGGTCACCAACGTACCGTTCACGGCTTATCAGCCGCATCTCCGGCACTTCATTGTCAAATTGGCGTTCAACGCCACGCCGTCGGTCGGCTGGGACTGCGGCGCGTGGTTCGTGGAGGAAGGCGCCACTGGCGAGCGCGTCACCGCCGCGCCGACGGGCGGCTGCGGCGCGCACGAGCTCGTCGTCCGCGTACGCCTCGGACGCGGCGGCGCAATCGACGACGTGCGCTTCCTCGACAACGGCGCGGAGGTGTTCTCGGAACTCGCCGCCTCGAAGCCGCCGTGGCTCCATGCATCGGGCTGGAACCGTCTACGCCTCGTCGGTCGCGGCGAGAACGTCCGCGCGGGCGAGCGCTTCTTCGCGCAGGTCACGCCGGACGGAACTTCCGTGAGAATGAGATGACGGGAGAAAATGGAGAATGGAGAAAGTAAAATGATTGGGGAGGAGTGATGCGAGACGCCTTTTTACATTTTACACTTTACATTTTACATTTGCTTCAGGCCGTCGGCGTGTCGCTCCTGTTCGGGATGGCGGTGTTCGCGTTCGGCGCGTGGCTGCGCCGCATGGGCGTGTTCGCGGTCGCGCGGCGTCTGCTCTGGTCCGCGCGCGGCGCGTTCCTGGCGTTGGCGCTGTTCG
>ONRL01000149.1 GCA_900320225.1 uncultured Lentisphaerota bacterium | reverse complement strand
TCTCCGACCGTCCCGCGCCGCTGTCGGCCTACGACGTGCCGCAACAGGAGAACCTCGTCGCGTGGTTCGACCCGAGCCTCGACGGCGCGATCGATTTCCACCAGAGCGCAAGTGCCATCGGCGGCGTCGGACGGCTCTACTCGCGCACGGCGGCCGGCGTGGACAAGACGGACGGCGCGTACTGGATGGGCATGCAGGCGAATGGGGGCATTACCGCTTCAAGCGGTCGTTACCCGTTCCTTGCCGAGACAAACTATTTGGGCGGAATCGGCATCAGTACGCCGATGAAGTGGCTGGACTTCACGAAGAACGCGTCCGGCGATACCTTGGGCAACACGCTGCGGTCGCATGTCCTGCCGGAGCTGGATGTCACGCAGACGAGTTCCTCCGTGATGACGTTCCGGTCGCTCTTCATGGCGCTCGACACGTCATTGGGCGGCGGCAATCCGATCGGCGACGAAGTCGGTTTCGGCGGCGCGATCAAGCCGCGTTCGGGCACGGGCGCGGACTGCACGCAGCCCATCTGGAGCGCAAACAACACCGTGACGATGGCGCACACGTGGCTGGACACGAACGAGGTGAACGGCACGACGGCGGGCTACAGCGGACGCGCCGAGGTGCTGGGCTTCGAGACGGCGACGGACTTCACGACGCATCGCGGCCTGTTCTTCAGCTACTACAATCCGAACAACGGTAACAAGAACTACGAGCACATCGGCGAGACGCTCATCTACTCGACGACGCTCACGGACGCGGAGCGGCTCGCGGTGCAGGAGTATCTGATGGCGAAATGGATGGGCGACATGAACGGCAAGTACACCGACCTCTCGAAGGCGACGGTGACGGGCGCGGGCAATGTGTACAGCGCGAGCCTGCGCAACCTGCCGGCGTTCGATTCGGGTTTCACGGGCACGCTTTCGGGCGGCTCGAACATGACGTTCACGGTCGATAGGTCGCTGAACGCCTCGGCGGCGGTGGACGCGATTGCGATCGACCGCGCGCTGACGATCGACGCCGGCAAGGTGACGGTGGCGCTGAAGGGCGAGGCGAAGGCGGGCACCTATACGCTCTTGACAGTGCCGTCGGGCGCGCTGGCAGGGAAGACTTTCGCCCTCACGCTCGTGAACGAGACCGGGAAGTCAGCATCGGCGAAGCTCGTGACGTCGGACACGGCGTTGTCGCTCGAAATCCTCTCGCAGGGCACGGTGCTCCACGTGCGGTAGGGGGAAGATGCATCCCATTGATAGGCAACAGAGCAGAGGGCCAGGGCACGGCTTGATGCTCTGCCTTGCGGCGGTGTTCTTTTCCGCGTCCGCATCCGCAGACGGATTCATGTCGACGGCGCGTGACGCGGAGGGGCGTTGGTGGCTGGTGGACGGCGCGGGCAACCGGACGCTTGAGATGGGCGTTGGCTGGGTGAGTCCGCGCGGACCGCGCAACACCGTGACGGGGAAGCACCCCTACTGGGAGACGGTCAAGGCGAAATACGCCGCGCCCGGCGCGTGGGAGGCGTCGGCAGTGGCGCGCCTCAAGGCGTGGGGCTTCAACACGCTCGGCAGCGACTCCACCCATACGACCTGGCATCGCGGCCTGCGCCACACGATTCTCCTGCGCATGGGGGCCGCGCCCGCCACATGGAAGCGCGACCCGGACGACTACATCTGCCCGCACCTCGGCGGGCCGTGCAGCGCCTTCCCGAACGTCTTCAGCCCGAAGTTCCCTGACTTCTGCCGCGAGGTGGCGGAAAAGGCGTGCCGCCCGCATGCGAACGACCGAGATCTCGTCGGCTACTTCATCGACAACGAACTCGCGTGGTGGGGACTTCGGGAGAAGGGCGGAAAGCTCGTGACCGTGCGCGACGGCACGACGCTCGTCGACGCCGTGGCCGCCCTGCCGCCCGCGCACTCGGCGCGTCGGGCGCTGGAGGCGTTTCTCGCGGCGCGCGGCATCTCCGGCGGCATCCCCGAGCAGGTGAAGGTCGACTTCCTTTCCGTGATCGCCGACCGTTACTTTTCCGCCACGACGGCGGCGATCCGCGCCGCCGATCCGAACCACCTTGTGATGGGCTGCCGCTTCGCGGGCCTCTACGGGGCGCATCCCGTGGTGTGGGAAGCCGCCGGGAGGCATTGCGACGTCGTGACAGTGAACGTCTATCCCACCGTTCACTTCGGACGGAACGGCGCGGTCACGGTCCGCCGCGCGGCCGACGGCAAGAACTACGACATGTGCGCCGTGCTGGCGGAGTTGCAGGCGCGGGCGGGAAAGCCCGTCGTCGTGACGGAATGGAGCTTCCTCGCGAAGGATTCCGGGTTGCCGTGCACGAAGGGCGCCGGGCAGCGGCTCGCCATCCAGGCCGAGCGCGAGAACGCCGCGGAGACGTTCGTGCGCAAGGTGCTGTCCCTGCCGTTCGTGGTGGGGTATGACTTCTTCATGTGGACGGACATGCCGCATCCGGGCACGACCGGCTACGCGGGCGAGAACTGCAACTACGGTCTCGTGAACGCCGCCGACGTGCCGTACACGAGGCTGACGGAGATGTTCGCGCGCGTCCAGGCGGAGGGCAATCGCCTGCATGTGCCGGACGCGTGGACCGTGACGGTGGACGGCAAGCCGATCCGCCTGCACCGGCAGGAGATCCGCACGATGCCGCGGAACGAGCCGTCGGCGGTGGCGCAGCTGAAGGGCGGATGGATGCAGTTCGGGTCTTTCACCTGGCGCAGGCCGGTGGAGGTGCGCGTGCGGTCGACGCGGAGCCTCGCGAACCTCGCCGTCGTGCCGGCGAAGTTCGGCGTGAAGCCGCAGCGGGTGTCCGAGAACGCGGTGCGCTTCACGGCGGAAGGGCCGTTCCGCCTTTCGTTCGAGTCGAACGGGCGGCACGGGGCCCTCCACCTCTTCGCGGACGCGGTCGATCCGGCGTTGCCGGACCCGAAGGCGCCGGGCGTCATCTACTTCGGACCGGGCGAGCACGAACGTCCGGTGATCGGCGTGGGGTCTGGACAGACGCTGTTCCTAGACGAGGGGGCGATCGTCTACGGGCATCTGGCCGTGACCGGTTCGAACGCCACGGTGTGCGGTCCGGGCATGCTTTCGGGCGCGCGGCTCGAGCGGTTCAAGGGGCCGGGGAGCTGTTTCGCGGAAATCATGCGGGCGACGAACGTGACGGTGCGCGGCGTGACGTTCACGTGTCCGAACAAATGGACGCTCGGCATTCGCGAGTCGGCCGGGGTGACGGTGGACGGCGTGCGCCTCGTGTGCGGCAACATGGTGAACGACGACGGCATCGACGTCGTCAATTCGCGCGACGTGACGATCCGGCATAGCTTCATCCGCACGCAGGATGACAACGTCTGCCTGAAGGGGATGGTCGATCCGACGAAGCGCTTCTCACCGCCGGTCGAGAACGTGCGCGTGGAGGACTGCGAGCTCTGGTGCGATCAGGCGAACACCTTCAGGATCGGGTTCGAGTGCGATGCCGCCAGGATGAAGGGATTGACCGTTCGCAACGTGGACGTGCTTCACTTCTCGCCGATCGTCAGGCCGGTCGACGAACTCTGGAGCCACGCCATCTTCAAGATCCAGACGGCGGACGGCCTCGTGTTTTCGGGACTGGACGCGGAGGGGATGCGCATCCATTCGGACGGCACGGACGTCAACCTCGTGATTGCGGAGCCGCGTCCCACGCGGGTGGGACGCGGCGGGAAGCGGTTCTACTACACGCGCGGCGGCGCGATCCGCGACTGTCGTTTCGCCGACATCGCCGTGGACGGCGTGAAGGGCGATTTCACGGGAACGATCTACCTGAAGGGCCGCACGTCTGAGGAGAACGTGGAAAACATCCGCTTTTCCGACATCCGCTACTTTGGCGAGCGCTTGGGGGCAACGTCGCCGCAGGTGAAGGTCGGTCCCTTCGCCGAATGCCGCTTCGAGTGACGACGGCTATCGCACGTAGATGAAGGTGTTTTTGACCTTGTCGTAGCGCATGAACTTGTCCACGGGCAGGATGCCCGCGCTCACGCGCACCTGGTCGAACGTGCCATAGATGTACGCGCCCGGATTGCCCGTGCCGCCCAAAGAAAAGCCAAGGCGGTTTCCGTTCAGGGGCGGTACATCCAGCGTGCCGTTGATGGTCGCCGTGTTGCCAAGCTGCTCGTAGTCCATATACACCTTGGCGACGATATGCTCGCCGTCCGTCGAATCGACCGTGATCGCCCAGTGGTGCCAGACCCCGTCTCTGCCGTCGAACCCACCGGTGACCATGTTGGAGCCTTTTTGGGAATCGAGCGTTCCGTCGCTCTTGACCGGGATGACGGCGAATTGCAGGTTCCCGTTGGTTTTCCATATAGACCAGTTGAGCGTCCCGCCAGCCGCATTGCTCTTGACGCACCGCACGAGATTGACACCATTGCAGAGATTTGTGAACTTGGCGAAGAACTCGACGGTGACCGCCTTGCGCTCAAGCAGCGTGGCGTTCTGCCAGTAGAGCGAGCTACCTGCGAATTGGACGGCCTTGCCGCATTCAACCTTATTCGTGCCGTGCTCTCCGTCCATCACGTACCATCCACCGCGCGACGGCACAATCAGCGGCTGTTCGCCGCCCGACAACGCACCCGCCACGCCCTCGTTTGGCGCGATAGCGCCCGTCTGCCCCGGCGCGTAGGGATGTTCGGCATCGTCGAACGTCACCGTCATCAGCTTGTCATCCGAGCGCGTGGAAAGGAACTCGCCCGGCGTGAGCGCGCGCCGCGTGATGCGCACGGCGTCGATCTTGCCTCGGAACGCCTGCGCACCACCTCCACCAGTGGCGAAACCGCGATCTTGAGCGCCGATAATGAAACGACTGCCTGTACCGATGGAACCGACGTAGAGAGTATTGGTCTTCGTCAGCGAACATTTCTTGTAGTCGACATACTGAGAGAGAACGCCGGACTTGTAGACCACCGCCGCATGGTGCCAGTTACCGTCTGCGACGGAAGAAGACGTGATGTCTTCGATGCTTCCAGAGCCGTTGTTTTTATATCCGCGCGCCAAGACTCTATTGTTGTAGATGCACCATTTCAGGAATGGGCAGTTGATGAACGTGTCAGCCTCCGTCGTGCTGGATGCTTCCGTCTTGAGGACACACTCAATGGTGAAGTCCCCGGAAGGCAACTGGCAGATGGGGTCGGGAACGTTGACTACGTCCGTACCGGGCGCGGCCCGTCCGGCAGGTTGGCACGTGGGGATGTAGAGCGAACCGGCGTTGGCGAAAAGCGACTCGTCAATACCGTAGGTGTCGCCCCATGTGTCGTTCGTCGAGAGCGTTGGAGTGAGTCCCTCGCTATAGTAGTCGGCGATGCCAAACTCGGTGTAGACATTGGCGAACGGGAACCAGCGCGGCACGTAGGGATTGTTGTAGGCGGCATTATGGACGTTCCAGTTCCGTGCCCACCAAACGTAGTTTGTATGTGTTTGGACGGCGAGCGTGGCATCAGAGAAACAGCAAACCTTGTACTGGCGGTCGAAGCCGATTCCCTTTGCCGCGCTGTCGAAAGTGAGCAGGAGGGCCGTGTCGTCGTCCGCCGGACCTTTCACAAGCGGCACGAACAGGACGTTGTCGTCTTGCATCTCGTTCGTGATGCGCACCTCGGCGATGTCGCCCCAGAAAGTACGCGCGGCTACGCCGTACGGCTGGCTGCCAATGGCGAGCGGGCAGTCCCCGGTGAAGTACCAGCCGTTCCAATCATACATAGTCGTGCCGCCGCATTTCACGCCGTCCACGAAGAACTCGGCGGTAATCTGCCCGGCGTTCAGGTTGTGCATGCGCAACGCGAGATGATGCCACTTGCCGTCGAAGAGCGACGGCATGTCCTTCATGTAGCTGGTCGACTTTGAGGTGGTTGAGCTTTTTGTTTGTACACCGCCGTCGGATGTCTTTGTATATGTGGCCCTCACGAACGGGTAGCCTTGGTAGACGGCGAAAAGCCAGCCATCGACCATGTCGCGGCCGAACTGGACGAGGGGGAACAGTTCGTTGCTGCGGCTGGCGGCCTCGGCCGGGATGCGAGCGAAGACTTCAATTGTGAAGGTGGGCAGGTTGAACGCCGCGTTGTAGGGCACAAACACGCTGCCGCCGATACCGTCCGCCCCGAAATGGAGCGTCTTGCCGCCGGAGTAGACGGTGCCGCTGGACGCACCGGACGCCGTACGCTGGTCGATGACGCGCGGCGCGACCTGCTGGAAGTGGTCGGTCACCGTGGGCATGTTGGACGCATCGCTGCCGTACACGGGGGTTGCGCCGTGTATGCAAGACATGATCGTGCCGTCCGTCGCGCGGGGTGTGCCGTCGGGCAAGCCGTCCGCCGTCGCGGCCACGTTCGGCACGGTCGCGCCCTCGCCGTTGAAACGCCACCAGCCGACGACGCCCGCAGACGCCGTTATCGCCATGCAACACACCGCCGCACAGGCACTTCCGAACCACATTTCTCTATTCATATTTGATCGCCTTTCTTCCTTTCCAGCACGCCGCTACGGCGGCGCGCAGAAACCAAATGCAATTCAACGTGGCGTAAAGATACCATAATTCCGCCATTCTTGCAAACTCGTGTTGGGGATTCGGCACGTCCGGAGGCCGCGCCCTACTAAGGCACCGGGGTTGTGATATACTATCGTCCATCACCCAACGAGGAGTGTTGCCAAATGAAATCGATTTGTTCCAATCTAATCTGGGCGGGGCTGTGCCTCGCCTGTTGCGCGCACGGCGCGGCAATCGCCGCGGACAAGCTGCCGTCCGTGCCGTCCAATCTCGATTTCGAGGAAGGAGCCAAGTACTGGCGCGTCCCCAAGCCGAAGTGGCGCGTGGAGGACGGCGCCGGGCGGGGCGGCTCGAAGGGCATGGTAGGCGAGAATTACGATCCGCATTCCTACTCGTTCCCGGGGCAGCGCATCGCCCTGGAGGGCGGCGCCGTGTATCGCTTCGGATGCTGGGTGAAGGCGGGCAAAATCATGAAGGACGGGAAGACGATCCTGCCTTCGGTGTCGCTGGACTGGTCGGACGCCAACGGCAAATGGCTGTCCGCCGCGTATGCGTTTCCCGTGGCCAGCAACGAGCCCAATACGGACGGCTGGGTCCGCTACGAGGGCTTGACTTCGCCCCTGCCGGATGAAGCGGCGAGCGGGACGCTGCTCTGCTTCCTGACGCGAGGCGCCACCGGCAAGGTCCAATTCGACGACTTCTTTTTCAGATCCGAGGAGTCGCGCCCGGTCGACTGGCTGATGTCGTCCGCCTACCGCAACACCGCAGCGGACGGAACGGTCACGTTCCACGCTAACCTGTACATCAACAAGGTCAAGCATCCGCTGGACACGCTCGTCCCGCAGTTCGTCTACAAGGCGAATGATGGCCAAACGGTGGCCGTGGCGCCCGACGAGATGTCGCCCCGGGCCGCATCGGTCGCGGTTCCCGTCGAGCGGATGGCGGAAGGTCCGCAGACGGTGGCGTTCACGCTGCGCAACCGCGCCGACGGCAAGGAGCTGGGACGCGCCGCGTGCACGTTCACGCGCGGGGCGGTCGCGCGCCGCGTTGCGTTCGACAAGCACAAGCGCACGCTCGTGGACGGCAAGCCCTTCCTGCCGCTGGGGATGTACGCGTCCGTCCTCACCGACGAGACGATCTCGAACTTCACGAACGGCGTGTTCAACTGCATCATGCCGTACAACCCCAAGCGCGAGCAGCTGGACGCCGCGCACGCCGCGGGGCTGAAGGTGATCTACAGCGTGAAGGACATGGTGTGGGGCAGCAAGTTCGTGCGCAAGGGGATGGAAACGCGCGAAAAGTCGCTGGCGGCCATCCGCGAAGTGGTGGAAGCGGTCAAGGATCATCCCGCCTTGCTGGCCTGGTACGTCAACGACGAGGCGCCGGAGCGCCAGATCGGTCCGTTGCGCGAAGTCAACGAGATGATCCACGCGCTCGACCCCGACCATCCCACGTGGGCCGTCACCGACAAGCCCTGGCACGTGCGGCCGTTCGTCGGCTCGTACGACTGCATCGGCATGGACCCCTATCCGATCGGCAACAACCGCGGCGGCATCGACATCGCGGGCGGTTGGGCGCTCGAGGCGCGCGCGGGATCCTTCGACGTGGTGCCGATGTGGCACGTGCCGCAGTGCTTCAACTGGAAATGGTACCGTGGCTCCGTGACCAATCCTGAGTTCCGCTTCCCTACGCGGGAGGAGCTGGATTCCATGTTCTGGCAGGCGATTGCCGCCGGCGCGAACGGACTCGTGCCGTACGCGTTCCACGGGATGCGGAAGAATCTCAAAGGGGCGGACTAC
>ONRL01000147.1 GCA_900320225.1 uncultured Lentisphaerota bacterium | reverse complement strand
TTCTCCACGCCCTGGTCCACGAGGCGCACGCCCACCACGCGGTCGCCGTCGAAGAGCGGACCCGCCACGGGCGATCCCGGCCAGATCTGCGCCATGCCGCTTTCCATCACCTTCTGCGCGGCCCAGCCCGTGAACGCGCCCACGCTCATGATCACGCCGCCGCGCTTGTCCATGAACGGCGGCGTGAACGGCAGCTCGCGCGCCTTCCACTTCCCGCCGCGCATGAAAAAGCCGCACTTAAAACAAAAATCGACGAACTTCGTGCTGAACGACCGCTTCGAGCAGCCCAGGTGGTCGAAGAGGTAGGTCGTCTTCTCCGCCTTCACCTCCACGGCATTCGGCACTTCCTTCACGAAATCGGGGAACGAGGCGCGGATCGCCTCCGCCTTCGTGACCACGCCCGACACGCCGAAACCGGTATCGTCCGCGCGTTCGTAGCACATCACCTGCAGCGGACACCCCGGCATCACCTTCGACTCATAGAGCGGCGTCTCCTTGCGGCATATTATACCATAACCGACGCCCAGGTCAGTCCGTGAGGGCGGCGAGGATCTTCTCCGCCCACGCCATCGCGCGGGCGAACTGGTTGAGCCCGTAGGATTCGTTCGGGGAGTGGATGCGGTCCTCCGGCTGGCCGAACCCGACGAGCAACGGCGCCGCGCCCGAACACGTCTTGAGCGTGGAAACGACCGGGATCGACGCGCCGTCCCATTGGTACACGGCCCCGCGCGGGTCGATTTCCTCCACCACGCTCGCCGCCAGACGGAACACCGGCGACGCGAGCGGCAGACGAAACCCCGCCGCCTCGCCCGTGAGATCCTCGATGAACAGCTTCATCCCGCGCGGCGTATGCTGCTTCAGGTGGCGTTCCACCGCCGCCATCGCCTCGCCGGGATTCTGGTCGGGCACAAGCCGCATCGAGATCTTCGCGAGCGCGCCCGCCGGAATCACCGTCTTCGACCCCGGCCCGCCGTAGCCCGTGTGGATGCCGTTCACCTCGATCGTCGGACGGAACGAGTTGCGCTCGGTGAGGGTCAAGCCCGCCTCGCCGCCCACGGGCGCGACGCCCGTGGTCTTCTCGTATTCCTCGGGCGACACGGCCGCACTCTCCGCCGCCGCGCGTTCCTCGTCCGTGGGCGGCACCACGTGGTCGCAGAACCCGCGCACGGCGATCGACCCGTCGGGATTGTGCAGGCTTGCAATCAACTCCGCCATGCCCTGCGCCGGATTCGGCGCGATGCCGCCGTGCTCGCCGCTGTGAAGATCGTAGTTCGCGGCCTCCAGGCGCACCGTGAAATGCGACACCCCGCGCAGGCCAGCCACGATCGCCGGACGCAAATCCGCCGCCGCGCTCGTGTCGCACACGAGCAGCACGTCCGCCCGCAGCCGGTCCTTGATTGTCGGCGCGAGCGCCGCCAGCGCCGTGCTCCCGCTCTCCTCCTGCCCCTCCAACACAATTTTAATCGTGGGAACGGCTTGCGGCGCGCGCGCGAGGAAATTGCGCATTCCGCACAAAAATGAGAAAAACTGACCCTTATCGTCTTGGGCTCCGCGGCAGTAAACGCGCTGGTCGTCCTTGAGGGTTGGTTCGAACGGCGGCGTTTCCCAGGCCTCCAGCGGATCTGGCGGCTGCACGTCGTAGTGTCCGTAGAAGAGAACCGTCGGCGCGCCTTCCGTGCCCTTGCGCTCGGCGAGGAGGATGGGCGGCGTGCCGAGCATCTTCGGCGCCTGCATCAGCTCCACCGCGAATCCCTGTGGTGCCAGCCACTTCTTGAGCCACATCGCGCAGTCCACGCAGTCCTTCAGGCGCATCGGCTCCGCGCCGATGGTCGGGAAGCGCAGGAGTTCGAAGTACTCCTTCAAAATCGTTTCACGCTGTTCCTCTAGGTCAATTCGTTGCATCATAGATCTCACTTTCTTAGCTACTCTCTGCGCTCTCCGCCTCTCCGCACCTCTGCGTGAGACTGAAAAGTTCATACGCCCGTGACGCGGTCGGAGAGGCCGGCACGGACGAGCGCGTAGCGGCGCGAGCCGTCGGGCGCGAGGATGATCGCCGCCGAATCGAGAAACCGCGGCCAGTTCTCCAACGTGAAGCGCGAGATTACGGTGCGGGCCGCGAGGTAGGCGGCAATGTAGAGGTCGTGCGTGGTGAAAATGGCAAACGGCGCGGTGAAGTGCGCGAGGCACCATTCCTCCAATGCGTCCGTGGCGGCGTGCAGCTCGGCGAATCCGCGATAGGTGCCCTTCTCGAAGTAGGCGAAGCACTTCTGGAAGAAACTGCCGTCGCGGAACTCCTCCCACACCGCATGCTGGTCCGCGAAATAGAACGTGCCATTGCCGAGGGCGTCTTCGGGCGAGATGTCGGGATACGCCACGCCCATGCCCTCGGCGATGCATTCCGTCGTCATCATCGTCCGGCGCAGGGGGCTGGACGCGAACTGGACGACGGACGCGAAATCGCGCAGCATGCGCCCGAATGCGCGGCTCATCTCCTCGCCGTCGGCGGTGAGGGGCAACGTGGTGCCGAAGGAGGGGTCTTCGTGGTCGATATGCGGACGCTCCGCGTGGCGCGTCATCAACAGCACGCGATTGCCGGCGCGCAGGAGCGTACGCACGTCCGCGAGGGTCAGTTCGGGCGGGATGCCGTCTCGGACGCGCGGGAGCGCGTCCCTCCCGGTCAGCAGGGCCTTCACCTGCGCAAGCGCGCGGCCGCGATGCGAGATCTTGTTCTTCGCCTCTTCGCCGAGGTCGGCGAAGGAGGCTTCGTGTCCGTCGGGAATGAACAGCGGGTCGTAGCCGAAGCCGGCGGATCCCGACGGCGCATGCGCGATGTGTCCGGGGCAATGTCCCGTCACCACGTGTTCGCGCCCTTCCGGATCAACGAGCGCAATCGTGCAGGTGAAGCGCGCGGTGCGGTCCGCCACGCCTTCCAGGTTCTTGAGCAGCAGAGCGTTGTTCGCGGGGGTGTTGGAAGGCTCGCCCGCGTAGCGCGCGCTCCGCACGCCCGGCGCGCCGCCGAGGGCGCGCACCTCGAGTCCGCTGTCGTCCGCCATCGACCATGCGCCCGGATGACGCGCGGCGATCGCCCGCACCTTGATGAGCGCGTTGCCGGCGAAGTCGGAGGCGGTCTCCTCCACGTCGGGATCGTCCGCTACGATCTCGTAGCCGGGCAGAATCTCTCCGATTTCGCGGAGCTTGTGGACATTGTGCGTGGCGACGTAGAGCTTCATGGGCATTCAGATTTCCTTCAAAGCAGTTCGATGGGCATTTTCCGCGTGCTGCCGGGGATGTCGGCCACGAAACGCGGCAGACCGAGTCCGCCGATGCGGTCGGCGCAGGCGCGCGCGATCTCGACTGCGCGCTCGAGCGGCACGCGGAAGTGCGAGATGCCCGCCACGGGATCGCACTGGAACACGTAGTAGGGACGCACCCGGATGCGCTGGAGCGCGCGGAAGAGGTCAAGCAGAGCGGCCGCCGAATCGTTCACCCCTGCGAGCAGAACGGTCTGACACGAGACGGGGATGCCCGCGTTTACGAGGTTCGCGCACGCCTCGGCCGCCTCGGGCGTCACTTCGTCGGCGTGGTTGAACTGCGTGTTCGCCCACACCTTCCCGCTCGCGGCGAGGCGCGCGGCGAGGTCGCGCGTGACGCGCGCGGGGTTCACGCAAGGCGCGCGCGTGCAGAGGCGCACCACGTCCACCTGCGGCAGATCGGCGAACGCCTGCACGAAGCGCATCACCTCGTCGTCAGGCAGCACGAGCGGGTCGCCGCCCGAGAGCAGCACGTCGCGCACGAGCGGATGCTCCTGCACGTAGTTCACGCAGGCGGCGAGTTCCTCGTCCGAGCGCACCACCTCCGCATGTTGCAGCAGTCCCTTACGCGTGCAGTGGCGGCAGTTCATGAAACAGGCGTTCGAGGTCATCACGAGCACGCGGTCGGGGAAACGCTGCTTCAGCCCGAAGCACCCGCTCGACTCGTCCTCCTCGCCGAAGGGGTCGGGGCCGACGCCGTCCTCCTCCTCCAACTCGCGCACGTCCGGCTCCAACTGCCGGCGGAACGCGGCGCTCCGCGCCGCCAGCGCCCGCGCGTACGCGCTCGCGGCGACGGGATACTGTTCGGTTACTTTTTCTATCTCAGGTAATGGCTTCACGTTGGGAGATCAACCCGATCCAAGACTCATTTCCAGTTGATGTAGCCGCTGACGGGGGTCAGATAGGCCGCGTTGTCGGTGGCGGGGCGGTAGCGCGTGCCGTCGTACCAGTCGGTGAAGCCGTTCTCGGCGCGGTAGTACTCGCCGGTGTCCTGCACGCGCTCGTAGCCGAGCGTGGCGTCGCTGCGCTTCTGCGAGAGCACGTCGTAGGTCGCGTTGCGGCGGCGGTAGGAGTCCATGATCATGCCGCGGATCGAATCCGCCGTCTGCATGATGTACTTCGACGTGCCCATCACGCGCGCCCACGCGTCCCTGCGCTGCTGGTGGAACGCCGGCGTGAAGACGATGGAGGCGAAGCAGCGGTCGAGGACGGGCAGCCAGTCGACGAACTCCTCCTTCGGCGCGGTTTCCGAGAGAATCGAGAACTCCATCACCGGCCCCACGTCCACCATGCCGGCCCGCGCGTTGAACGGGTTCACCTGCACGGGCTGCTTCATCATCCCCGAGACGACCGCGTGGTAGAGGCCCTGCACCCGACGACCCGAAGCGGTCGTGCATTCGGCCACCACCACGTCCCCGCCCAACGCGCTCCTCCCGAGACTTTCAAGCACGGTGAATCGTCCGTACCCAAACGACGGCCCCATGGCGGCAAAGAACCCGGCCGTTGACAGTTTCGGCAAGACGGGCATCTGCGCGAAGTAGCTCTTCGCGCCATATGACCGGATGTACCAGTTGCGCGCCTCCGCCGACTTGAGGCCGACGGCGTTGTTGAGGCAGAAGTAGAGCTCGCGTTCGGGACGCTTCGGATCGAACACCGTGATGGCGTAGCTGATGAGGTCTATCTTTCCGGTCGGCTTGATTCCCGTCTTCACTTTCCAGCCAAGCGGAACGTTCATCGTGAAGTATCCGCTCGGGTCGGCGTACTTCACGAACTTGACGTGCGTGGCCTCCGCCGGACGGATCCGCAGTCCCTTCCGGGGCTTCAGGTCCCGGGGCGACGGCAGCTTTTGATGCGGCGCCGGCATGTAGCCGTATCCCGTAAGCCCCGCCGCAAGCAAACAGGCAAACACCGTTTTGAACAACGTTCTTTTCACAGCATCTTCTCCATCGCGATTATTGAAATAACTTGCCTTTGGCGCGCGGACCACACGCCCGCGCCCACTGGCTAATCCTTCAACGGCGCAATTATAACAAAATTCCCTGCGCAATGACAGGCGGAAAAACGCGTCCAGAGAACTCGCCATTGGCACGAACTGGCAGATTCTGGCTGTTCGTGCCAATAGCGGGTTGGTGATGCCGGTGATAATTGCCACAAGCTCACGATTCCATGATCGACTTGTCCAGCAAGAAAGGTATCACTCCTACATGAAGGATGCCACTTTCGTCGGCCCAAGGCCGCTCGTTGCCGCCGGTAACGACTATCTTTCGGAAAAAATCGCCTGTCATCTTCAGGGACCGCAATTCCTGATTCGCCTTGTCCGCACCTCCCATGTCAAGCGCGCTTTGGAGATAGAAGCGCTTGAACCCCGAATTGATGACAAAGTCTATTTCATACGTTCTTCGCTCGCTTTTCCCTGAAGAGTCTTTGGCAATCGTCTCTACCACACCGACATCAACAGCGTATCCACGTCTGCAAAGTTCGCAATATATGACATTCTCCATGAGGTGTGTACGCTCCACCTGACGGAAATTGAGCCTCGCGTTTCGCAACCCCGTGTCCTCGGCATAGTATTTGACCGGCGAACCAAGATACTTCCGCCCTTTCACATCCCACCGCTCGGCTTTCTCGAAAAGGAACGACTTCCGAAAACATTCCAAATAACTCCCAACAGTATGCGCGTTGGTTGCCATCCCCATTTCCGTCTGAATCGTGTTTGCCAACTTGTTCGGACTTGTCAAGCTGCCAACCGAACTTGCCATCACATCGCAGATGCGCCCCAAAAGGATCTCGTTCTTAAGGTTATAACGTTCAACAATGTCCGCAAAATACACTTCGGCAAACAATCCGCGCAAATAAGCTTCCCTTGCCCTCTGCCGCGTTTCAAGGACTGCCAACGGCATACCGCCCCAGACAAGGTAATCCTCCCATGCGTCCGACTTCTCTTTACCCCCGATTCCGTAATACTCCGCGAATGACAACGGCCACATTCTGATTACAGTACCTCTGTCTCGGAAGTTCGTCGCAATATCTTCCGACAGCATTTCAGAGTTGGAGCCGGTCACGTATATGTCTACCCCCTTCTTTTTCCTAAGCGAATTGAGTATGTCGTAGAATGTCACGCCGGCATCCCCTTTTGGCGGCTTGCATTCCTGGATCTCGTCTATCAGCACATATGTCTCTCGCCCGTCTGACAATATCCTGTCTTTTATGTATTTGGATAGCGCCCGAGGAGAACGCAACGCCTCGAAATCGTCATCGTCAAGTTGTACCGAAACGATCTGGTCATCGTCGATCCCGATGTTCCTAAGATGATTTTTGAATATCGTGAACAGAAAATAGCTCTTGCCGCAACGCCGGATACCGGTGATGACTTTCACAAGACCGTTATGCATGACGGCCTTGATTTCATCTAGATAGTCATCGCGTTTGATCTCCATATCGCCTGTTTCCTTTTTCCGTAGAATTCTACGCTTTTATGAAGTGGGCGTATTATAACACAGAAAATCCTAGCCATCAACAGAAGGCAGTAAAAAATCCCGACAATATATCATTGGCACGAACTGCCAGAATCTGGCTGTTCGTGCCAATGGCGGGTTTGGTTGATTGACGGGACTAAAAGCAAGGCCTCGAGCACATCGACGACATCACCGCCGCCCTCGACGAGGCGCTGGCAGCGATCTGCAATCAACAGCGACAAGCGCGGTCATAATACTAGGAGCAACGGATAGTTTAACCCATTGCTCCTTCAGTGTGTTAAACTCCCGTAAGGGTTCACTTCAGAGACTCGAGCACGAGTTCGCCGGACTCCTTCCAATAAAGCAGCACCACCCCTTTTGCCTGAGTCTCCGAACGGTAGTAGATGTCGCCACCGGAGACGTTGAAGCTGTTGCTGAAATCGCCGAACCCCTCTGACAGTTGCGCTTGCAGGTCGTCTCTTCGTTCAACCTCAACCTTTGTCCTGCCCTTCTCAAATTTTGCAACGCCGATTTTCTCCGGAAGGGTAAGGAACACGTTGGACTTCTCCACGCCTGTAGCCTTGTAAAGGTTCTTGGAATCGAAACCGAACTTGCTCATCACGATATGCCTGGTTTTGGGATCCATTTCCCAATCAAGCGGAAACGCCTTGATGTCCTGCGTCTTGTTGAGCGCGATGAATCCCCCCAACGGCATTCCGACAAAATAGTTGCCGATGACACAGGTCTTCCCTTCCTTGTCCATTTTTTCCGAGCGCGCTTTCATGGCAGCGGCAAGTTTGTCCAACTTCTCCTTTGGCAAACCATTAACACATTCTAAGAGCGTATTCATGATTCCGCCGTTGAGCCCGCGTAGAACACTTTTCAGGAGATTGATTTCCGAAGTATAACTTCTGCTGGCCAGATCCTTCTTGCAGATCGCCACAAGGCCGGCCAGAGTCGCCAGGTCACGCACCTCTCCGGCGATTGCCGATCCTTTGACATTGCCGTCATAGTGTTCAGTGGAAAACCACTCCATTGCCACGCCATACGCTTTCTCTGGACTTTTCGCATAAACTTCAACTAGAGCCTTGGCCCGTTTTTTGGGATCCACGGCATTATAGGCCAAGGCAAGAGTTCCCGCGTCCTTCTTGATCTGCGGATCCTTTATCCGGGAGACAAGCGCTTCCACGAGAGGCGAATAAACATTCCCTGACTTGAGATCAGAATCTTTTACAAGAAGATCGGCAAGAACAGTATCGTCATCAATGCAATTTGCCATGTAGATGAGATCCTGTAGAATTTTTTCCTTGCTTGTGCCAGGAATCCTAATAATCTCGGCGATAACTTTTGGATTCTTTGCGGTGGCAAAAGCCCATTTGAAGAACTGTATTTTTTCGGAATCTTTGCTCCCGTTCTCTTCGTCTTCAATTGCCGCCCACAAAGCTGATTTCAACGCGTCAGTAAGGGTCTTCTCGTTCTTTATGAAAGAAAACAAAAGCTTTTTGGCCCCAATTGAAACTGGCACGCCCACATTGCCGTGCTCAGCAATAATGCTTCCCGGAATACCTTCATGGCATTGTTTCGAAACCAAGAAGCCCTCCACGAGTACTCGGTAGTCAGCGTGCCCTGGGTTTTGCTCGTCCGCTGCAGCGTTGAGCAATTGCGCCACCCCCTTAGCTTCAAGTTCGATCTTCCCTATCGCGGCCTTGCGAACGCTCATCGGCATCGACTGATCAAGAAGAAACTCGCTGTTGGCTTCGCGCGAATGTTGAAACACGCTATCGTCATACTGCATGGCCTTGATACGCCATTCCCCCGGGAATGCAAGAGGGGCGTTTTTATCAGAACATCTCTTGCCAAACACGATAATTTCGTTCAGTTCAGAATCTACTATTTTATTCAGCAATGAATCAAGGTCGTCGGATTCTCCCTTTGAATCTGTTTTCCCTTTCAAGACCGCCTCGGCCTTGCCAAGTGCAACAATGCGCTGAAAGGCCGCGAGACGAAGTTCGCCAGGCTGTCTTGCGTCCTTTACAAACCGACAAAGGCTGGAAAGGTCGTTCAATTTCCCAACCGCGATGATTCGAGCCTTCAAGTTCCTGCCGTCGATGCTAACTCGTTCCAGGGACTGCGGGTCTTCCAGTCGCATAGCTGCTTCTGCCGCTTCCTTTCCATCTCCCAGCGCAATGTTTTCATTGACGAGGGCACAGCCTGACAGCAACGCGCCAACAAGCGCAAAGCTCCCCAGGGTCTTCAGCGTATTCGACATCTTTCATCTCCTTGTGCCCTAGTTTCGTTCGCGGGAAAGAAAGAGGGCGCAATCTTTTCCGTGTTTCAAGAGAGGCCCTGGAAAAGCCCTGCACGATACACGAAAGAGAATGCACCCAGTCGGGCGCATTCGCCTTTTCGTTGGCACGTGCAAGTAACTTTCCAGGTTTCTCTTGGCCAACCTCAGCGCGAACGCTAAGATTTCTGGCGCGAATTATACCAAATCCCGCCGAGCGCTGACAAGGTGGAAAAGGCAGTCGCGCCAGTTCCGCATCGCCTTCGCGAAGGACAGGGCTTCTCCAGTCCTCTACTTTGTTACTTGCGGATACGGGTTGAAATCTGACACGGAGCCGGAAAAATCCGCTCGCGGCACGGTCGGGTCGTTAGTCTGGTTCGGGAGCTCCAGCCGCGCGCCGGGTCCGAGAAGGTAATAGAGGCCGTTCTGCGGCCAGCGTTCCCTCGTGCGGTTCCGCAACGTGCAATTCACGAGGCGCACGACGCCGCACGTCGGAAAGTTATCCAGCGATTCCTCCGCGGTCAAGCCAAACACGTTGTATTCGCGTCCCGTTGCAGCATCGCGTTCAACCCGCGGCCGGGTGGCCCGCTCCCGCCTTCGTCTGCTGTCGGCGGCGTACTGTTCGTTGGGATGGCCAGAGAACTCCCCTTCAAGCGTGCCTGGGCCGACGATCCAATACTCACGGTCGGGATCGAGCCGTACCGGCCTCTCAAACGTGTTCGTGGCGCCGCCGAGCCGCACGATCGTCGCCGGCACCTTGCGTGCCGCGCGACGCCAGTTGTAGTCAAGGGGCCTTACAAGGTAACGCCCGCGCCCAATGTCGTTCGTGAATGTGTTGGCGTTCACGACGATCCGTTCAACGCGGTCCGTCACCACGTCCGTGCAGAGCGCGGCCCAGGCGCCCCGTTCGCGGACGGCGAGCGAATCTTCTTCTGATGGCGGGCGACTCGGCGAGCCGGACGACGGTCGCGGAGCGACCGCCCTGCCAAACGTTGCGAGGACAATTGCCGCGAAGAGCAACGTGCTGACGATGGAGAGGACAACATTCCGCCGCCAATGTCGATGGCGGACGGCGCGGGCGAATGCCGCCACGTCGGGATAGCGTCGGGCGGGGATCGATCCCGTGGCGCAATCGACGATCCGCCCCCAGATGGCGGGCGGATGTCCGTCAAAGCAGGCATTTGCCAGCATGCCGAGGGCGTGGATATCCGCCACCGGGGAGATTGCGTCTCCCACCAGCTGCTCCGGCGCCGCGTAGCCGGGCGTGCCGACGCCCGCGACATGGCCGTCAATGAGCGAGAGCGACGTGCCGGAGGCATCTGGGTTCCGCGTGACGTCCTTCACGAGTCCGAGGTCGATCAAGACGGGAACGGCGGCACGCCAAAGGATGTTGCCCGGCTTTATGTCGCGATGAACGTACCCCATGCGGTGCAACGCCGCTACGCCGCCGCAAAGGGCCAGAAGGAAATCGGCGACTTCCGCATCAGACGTTGGCAACGTGCGCGGTTCCAGCAACTCCATCACGAGATAGGGCCGACCTTCAACTTCGCCCTGCGCGATGAATTGCGGGAATGCCGGATTGTTCAGCTGGGCGAGCAACGTCGCTTCGCGGAGGAAGCGCGCCCGCGCCGTGTCGGTGTCGCGCGCGAGGATTTTCAGCGCGGCGGTTTGCGGACGCGCAGGAGCGCGTCCCTCCCGTGTGTCAGGCGTTTCAACCACGCGATACACCTCGCCGCTGCCGCCGCGTCCGAGAAACGCTGTCACGCGCCAGCCGTCGACGACCGTACCGTCGGCAAGGATCGGCGTGGGAAGCGGATCGCCGTGTGCGGCAAGAAAGAGTTCGGCGGAATTCACAGAGCCTCTTTCAGCGCCGTGACGAGTGCCTTGAACTTCGCGAGCGTCCGGCGCTTCTGCTGATCGACGACATTCCGCGAGACGCCTAGCGCCTCCGCGACGGCATCCGGAGTCTCCTGACGGATAGCCGTGCGGATGAATATCTGCTTCGTGCGGTCGTGGATTGCGGGGTCCGCCATCAACTGCTGCAAAGCGACCTCGAATACGGCCTTGTGCCAGTCGTCGGTGGCGGACGCGCAGGGGCGCGTCCCTCCCATTTCGCCGCCGAGACGGCGGCTCTCCATGCTGTCGACGTATCCTGCCAATATCTCCGCGTCACGTTTCTGTTTCCGCAAGGCCATCAGCGCCTTGTTGCGGAGAACGCCAACGAGGTAATTGCGGAAGTGTCCTTTCTCCTCCGGCGCATAGTGGTAGTTGGGCAACGCCTGCGCAAGGGCGGAAAAGGTTTCCTGCAGGATGTCGTCGGCCTCCAGCGACGGAAAGTGCCGCCGCAGGTATTGGCGGCACGTCGCCGCGTAGCGGGCGATGAACTCCGCCCACCGCGCGTGGCGTACGTCGCCGCCAATCTGGCGCAGCAAAGTCGTGGACGTCGTAGGGACCATGCTGGTGGGGCGCGCGGTAACGGAATCAGAGTCCGTTCTGCTGGGCGATGAGGGTGTCGGCGCCGTAGATCTTGCGCAGCTTCGGCTTTTCGATCTTGCCCGTCGGGTTGCGGGGCACGGACGCGAAGATGATCTTGCGCGGACGCTTATAGCGCGGCAGGTCGAGACAGAAGCTGTTCACCTCTTCCTCGGTGAGCGTCGCGCCCTCCTTCACCTCGATGATCGCGGCCGCGATCTCTCCGAGGCGCTGGTCCGCCAGGCCGATCACGGCCACGTCCTTGATGGCGGGATGCGCGCGCAGGAAGTCCTCGATCTGCACGGGATAGAGGTTCTCGCCGCCGGTGATGATCACGTCCTTCGCGCGGTCCACGAGATAGATGAACCCGTCGCGCAGTTCCGCCATGTCGCCCGTGCGGAGCCAACCGTCTTCGGAAAGGATCTCCTTCGTCGCCTCGGGGTTCTTGTAGTAGCATTTAAGCACGCCCGGGCCCTTCACCGCGAGTTCGCCCACTTCGCCGGGACCCACCTCGCTGCCGTCCGAACGGATGATTTTCGTCTGCCAGCCGTAGCCCGCCACGCCGATCGCGCCCACGTGGTCGATGTTCTCGATGCCGAGGTGGACGGCGCCGGGGCCGGTGGATTCCGAAAGGCCGTAGTTCGTGTCGTAATCGTGGTGCGGGAAAACCGCCTTCCAGCGCTTGATGAGCGCGGGCGGCACGGGCTGTGCGCCGATGTGCATGAGGCGCCACTGGTCGAGCTTGTAGTCCGCGAGCTTCACGTCGCCGCGGTCGATCGCGTCGAGGATGTCCTGTGCCCACGGCACGAGCAGCCACACGATCGTGCACTTCTCCTCGCTCACGGCGCGGAGGATCCACTCCGGCTTCACGCCCTTGAGGAGCACGGCCTTGCCGCCCACGAGGAAACTGCCGAACCAGTGCATCTTCGCACCGGTGTGGTAGAGGGGCGGGATGCAGAGGAACACGTCGTCCTTCGTCTGCCCGTGGTGGTTCTGCTCCACCTTGCAGGAGTGCATGAGGCAGTGGTGCTGGAGCACGATGGCCTTCGGGAAACCGGTCGTTCCGGAGCTGAAGTAGATCGCCGCCTCGTCGTCGTCCGTCAGCGGAACGGCGGGCAGGCGCGACGAGCAGTAGCCCACGAGGTTGCGGTAGCTCTCCGCGAAGGTGGGGCAGTCGTCGCCCACGTAGAGGCGCAGCTTCACGCGCGGCACGCGGTCGGCGATCTGCTCCACGCGGCCGATGAACTCGGGGCCGAAC
>ONRL01000073.1 GCA_900320225.1 uncultured Lentisphaerota bacterium | reverse complement strand
GCGGCGGCGCGGCGCGCGGCGCGCGGTACGGGTCCGCGAACGCCGCGCCCGCCGGCAGAGCGCGCGGCGCAGGAAGCGGCTCGTCGAACTCGAAGGCAGCGGTGCGGCTCTCGCCGCCGCCGAGCTGTGTGCGCGCGCGCAGCTGCCACGACATGCGCACGCTCTGAAGCGCCGCCGCGTAGGCGTCGTCGTCGAGCGTGACGAAGGAAGCGAACGGCGCGACGGCGTTCTCGGACGGCACGGGTGGGAAGATCGCCTTGCGCGGGATCTGCAGCACGAGCAGCAGCGTGAACAGCGTCACGGCGGCCACCGGCCACCAATCGTGGAGGAGCTCCCTCATTCGCGTTTCTCCGCGATCTGCACGTGTTTCATGCCCGACGCGCGGGCGATTCCGGCGAGCTGAAGGAGGTCGCCCGACGCCACGCGCCGGTCCGCGAGCACGAGCAGCGTGACGCCCGCGGCCTTCGCCTGCACGCGCGCGACGAGCTGTTCGCGGAGGAGCGCGACGGACTGCTCGTCGCCGAGCACGTAGCGCGCGTCGTCGAAGAACACGAGCGCACCGCCCGTCTCGCCCACGTTCGCGGCCGGCAGCACGAGCATCGTCGCCCCGGGTGCCGCGGCCTGCCGGCCTGCGGGTGCCGGAAGGTCGAACACCACGCCGGGCGCAGCCGTGAGACGGTCTCCGACGAGGCCGAACATCACGAGCAGGAGCGTCAGCGTGATCCACGGCACCGCCGCGAACAGCGGTTTCGTCCAGCGTGCGCCGTGCCGCCAGATGCCCTCGGCCTGCGCCGGGCGCCAACCCCATTCGCGTCCGGTCACGCCAAGACCTCCCGGTGGGTGGCGAGGATGCCGAGGATTTCGCTCGCGGCGGCCTCGAGGTCGGCCGTGAGGCGGTCGAGCCGCACGCGGAGCATGCCGTACATCACCTGCACCGAGACGGCCACGACGATGCCGGCCGCGGCCGCGCCCAGCGTCTGCATCGCGCCGCCGATGAGGTCAGCGCGCGTGACGAGGGCCTCGCCGCCGACGGCGAGCACCACGCGCGCCATGCCCACGATGGTGCCGAGCAGGCCCAGAAGCGGCGCGGACTGCGCGATGATCGCCAGCAGCGCGAGACGGCGCTCGAAGCGACCGACCTCGGCGCGGCCCGTCGTGTCCACGGCCTCGCGCAGGATGCGCGCGGAGCCGGTGCGGTGGCGGATGGCCGCCGCGACGATGCGCGCGACGGGCGCCGGCGTCTCGTCGCAGAGCACGAGCGCCTCATCGGGGTTGTTCTGCTCGAGCACGTTGCCCACGCCGCGCACGAAGTCCGCATAGTCGATCTGCGCGCGGCGCAGGGCGACCAGACGGTTGAAGAACAGCAGCACGCTCGTCACGCCGAGCGCGATCAGCAGCCAGAACACGGGCCCGCCCAACATTGTCCAAACGCTCATTTCCCTCCACTCTCCTTTCTCAGACGCGCGATGCGCTGGCGCGCCGCGTCAGCGGACGGAACCTGCGCGTCGACGACGTACCGCAGCATGCGTTCGGCCTGGCGGCCGTTCCCGGAAGCCTCGTACGCGTCGGCGAGGTTGAACGCCGCCCGCGCGAAGAACGCGCGCGCGTTGCCGTCGAAGAGCACGCCTGCGCGCACGCCGTCCACGTAGGCCATCACGACGTTCGTGTAATACTGGTCGGAGGCCTCGCGGTAGTTGTGCATCTTCTCCAGGGCACGCGCCAGCTTGAACGACACCACCAGGCGCATCGACGGCGGCACGTCCGCGTCCTGCTGCACCGTACGGTACGCGTCGACCGCCTTCTGGTAATACGCCGAGTTGTCCGCCCCGCGCGCGAACAGTCCGTCCGCCTTCAGAACGGCCGCACGCCGGCGCACCTCGTCCGACACGGGCAGCCGCGACGCGCGCTCGAGCACGAGCACGGCTTCGTCGAATCGGGCCTGGTCGATGAGCGCCTCCCCCTGCAGGAGCAGGGCCTCGGCGAGGATGGGCGTTTCGGGCGTCTCCTGGCTCGCGGCGGCGACGGCGGACGGATGCTTCACGATGCGCGAGACGAGTTCGATGACCTTGGGATAGTCGGACTGGGCCGCCATGCACCGCGCCGCGCGCACAAGCGCGTCGAGACGGCGCCCCGTCGACACGTGCCGGTTCGTCGAGCAGTCCTCGAACGCCGCGAAGGCGGCGGCGTAGTTGCGCTGGGCGAAGTCGAACTTGCCCAACCACAGGAGCAAGTCGGCCCGCAACGGCGAGTCGGGCGTCTCGGAGAGAAGCGCGCGCGCGGAGGCGTAGGCTTCGTCGTCGCGGCCGGCGCCGTACCGGCAAAGCGAACAGAAGAAGCGCATCTCGCCCGACCGCGCGGAATCGATCTGCGCGACGGCCGTGAAATCGCGCTCCGCGTCCTCGAAGCGGTAGGCGCGGTAGTTGGCCCGGCCGCGGCTTTCCAGCGCCCTCGCCCGCTGCGCGGGCGTGAGGGCCGGCAGCGGACGGGCCTTCGCGCCCGCCGTTGCGCCGTCGTCCAGCAAGTCGGCGTTCGATCCGGCCTTCTCGCCCAGGAGGCGGCTGTAGATGTCGATGGCCGTCTCCGTCCGTCCGGCGGACGCGACCTCGGCCGCCAGGCGCAGGCCCGCCTCGACGGCGTACGCGCCGCCGCCATCCATGACTTTCCCGAACTGCTCGGCCGCCTCCTTCGAGAGTTTCGCGCGCGCCAAGGCGTCCCCGCGCTGGAACTGCGCGAACTCGGCGAGGTTCGTGCTCGTGACTTCGCCGTAGACGCCCGCGGCCTCGGCGAAACGGCCCGACGCGACGAGCGCATCGCCCTGGCGGAACTGGCAACGGGCGCGGTCCTCGGCGTTCGTCGCCATCTGCGCCGCCCGCGCGAAGGCGCCCACCGCCTCCGTGTCGCGTCCGAGCGCCTTGAACGCGAGTCCGCGTCCCTCCAGCGCGTGAAGCGTCTGCACATGCGCCGGATAGGCCTGCAGGAAACTGTCGTATGCCTTCAGCGCCTCCTCGCCCTCGCCCGCGACAAGATGCGCGTCGCCGAGCTTGAGCAGCGCGTCGCCCGCGCCCGGATCGTCTGGCTGCGCGCGCACGAGCGCGCCGATCCGCGCCGCGCCTCCCGCGCGCGCCGACGGAACGGACAGTTCCTTGAAACCGAGGTTGAAGCCGGCGAGGGACGCAAGAGGCCCCTGTCCGGCGCGCGCCACGGCGTTTGACGCCTGCGCGAGGGCAGCGTTCGTGCTGCCCGCGAGCCAGTCTCCGTCCGACAGCGCAAGCGCCGCGCGCACGTACGCGCCCGCCTCTGTCTTCTCCCCCGCCTCCACGAGCTGGACGCGCAGGGCGCGCGCGCCGACGGCATCGCCGGTCGCCGCGGAAAGGTCTGCCGCCAGCAGGCGCGCCGCGTCGCCGGCGGCGCCCGCGGCATCCAGCGCGCCCTCGTGCTTCAATGCGTCCAGCGCGCCCTGCGCGTCGCCGGAAGCCCGACGCGCCGCCGCCCACTCGCAGGCGTTTTCGACGCGTGCAACGGCGTTTGACGCCAGCTTCGCCGCTGCTGCCGCGAAATGTCCGTCGGCTGCCTTCCAGTTGCCGGCTTCCGTTTCCAGACGCGCCACCAACCGCGCCGCCAGCGCGGCCAACGCCGGATCGGCAAAGGGTGCCTCCAAAAGCTTGCGCGCCGCGTCTCGCTGTCCGGATCCAACGAGCGCGAACGCGCGCCAATAACGGAACGGCTCGCCCGGCGGATTGCCCCAGGCGTCGAGACGCGCGGGGATCTCCGCCCCGCGGCCCGCGCGCGCCAACGTCTCCAGCTGCACGAGGCGCGCCTCGGTGCGCAGCGCGGGCAAGGACGCCGCCGACGCGGCGCGGTGCTCCGCGGTGTACCAGTTTCCGTCGCCCAACGCGCGCCGTGCCACGATGAGGTCGTTTGACGCGGCCGCCGTCGACGTGTCCGCCGCCGCACCGAAGGCGACGAGCGCCAGAAGGAACGCCAGCCACCTCATCGTTCTGCCCCGAGATATCCCATCTCCGCCAGCAGGCGGCCGTTTTTCATCCAGTTGGGCTCCACCTTCACCCAAAGCTCGAGCCGCACCTTCACGCCGAACATGTCGGAGAGTTCCGGCTCCGCGCTCTGCCGCACCGCCTTCAGGAGCGAACCGCGCGGGCCGATCACGATGCCCTTCTGCGACGGACGGTTCACGTAGATCGTCACCGCCACGTCCCAGCCGCGCTTGCGGTCCTCGTAGAGGTCCTTAACCGCCACGCCCACCTCGTGCGGCACTTCGTCACGGAGACGCTGCAGGAGCTTCTCGCGCACGACGTCCGCGATCGCGAGCTTGCGCGGGTAGTCGGTCACGACGTCCTCGGGGAAGAGCGCCGGGCCCGGTTCCGCCAAATCGAAAAGCGCGTCCATCAACGCGTCACACCCGCCCTTCCGGATGCCGCAGCAGGTCACCCAAACAGGTTCAGGCGGCGCGGGGCGCGCCGCAAACGTTTCCGCCGCGCCCTCGCGGCGGTCAACATTCTTCCATGCGTCGCGGAACATCGTCTCGTAAAACGGCGAGCGGTCGCACTTGTTCAGCGCGAACACCACCTTCTCCGGACGTTCCCGCGCCACACGGGACATCCAGCCCTCGTCCTCAAGCTGCGGCTCGTGCGCCGCGTCAAACACGACGAGCAGGATGTCCACGCCGGCGGAGGAGGCGCGCGCCATGCCGTTGAGGAGCTTGCCGAGCGGCCCCACGGCCTTGTGGAGGCCGGGCGTGTCGAGCAGCACGAGCTGTCCGCGCGGATCCTCCACGATGCCGCGGATCGTGTTGCGGGTGGTCTGCTCCACGGGGCTGACGATGGACACCTTCTCGCCGACCATCTGGTTGACGACGGTGGACTTCCCGGCATTCGTGCGGCCCACGACGCCGACCATCGCCGCCTTTCTCAGGTTGTCCGTGTCCGCACCGTCCGCCATGCACAGACCCCCGTTTAAAGGAGTTCGTTGACTTTCTTCATCACCTCGAAGGCGTCGGCCACGTAGAGGACGTCCGCCTTGCCCTGCGCCCAGCCGCAGTTCGCGTCCAGGTTCACCGCGCGGCGTTCGCCGATGAAACGCCAGCCCACGACGTGCGGTTCCTCGCCGTGGCAGCACGTCGAGAGGCCCTTCGCGTGGCGCGGCGTGGCGCCGGTCTGGCCCACCTGGTTCATGTGCGACATGAACTTGAACGCCTCGGCGGCCTCCGGCATGTCCACGAGGCTCTTCGACGAGCCAAGCGACGCGCCGGACTTCGCGAGGAAGCCGGTGATCGTGGCCGCGGCCTCGTCGAGGTGCGTGGCGCCGTCCGCCTGCTTCTTCGTCCAGCCCGCGCCGGCCACGAAGAGGAGCTTCGCGTCTGGGCGGATGGTGGATTCGCCGCCTCCCGCGGCGGCCACGAGGCCGTTCACGGTGGTGCGCGAGGACGCAGCAGGCGCCGGATCGAGCGCGGCAGGCGCCGCGCCGACCTTTTCGCAGATGCCGGCAAAGAGGGACGGGTCGGTCACGATCACCCACGGACGCGCCGCGCGCGAGAACGTCGCGAGGATGCGCTGGCGGTAGAGCCAGCGCTGGGCCGTGACGGCCTCGCCGTCAATGGAAAGATCCACGACGTTCGTATCCACCTCCGCGCCCGCGCGCATCGCGGCCGCGCCCACGGCGCGCCGCACGCGCGAGGTTCCCGGCAGCAGGACGATGTCCGCGCCGCTCGACTTCACCGCCTCGGCGATCGCAGGCGCGTCCTGCGCGAAGGAACCCTGTCCTGAAAGGTTGAAAGCAGCAATCTTCATTGTTTGATCCACTCCACGATTTCGGCGGCGATCGCGTCGGCCGTCATGTCCTTCTTCACCACCGTGTCGCGCTTCGCCGCGGGCACCTCGGCCTTCGCGTAGGAAATGCCGCCGACGCCGACGTCCGCAACCGCCGCCTTCATGAGCGCGGGCATCACGCCACGCATGTTCATCATGCCGATCTGGGGATTGTTCGGCGGTTCGGGCAGACTACCCGTGGCCCAACCGATCGCGGCGGGGAAGCCCGCGCAGGTGGAGGACTGGTATTGGCCCCCCTCCACGCGCTCGAGCACCGTGAAGGTGTCGTCGTCGGCGAGCTTCAGTTCGTCCACGGCCATGAAGAACTCGCCGATGCCAAGCGCCTCCGCCACGAACTGGAGCGTCACGCCCGCGTCGCGCGAGGCGCTCGCGCAGCCGCCGAAGAGGAGCGTGGAGGAGAGGTCGAGGCCGGGAATCGCCTGGATGGCCTTCGCGAGCGCGGCGGCCGTGGCCTTCGCGTCCGTGAAACCGCCGGCCGGCGCGTTCACCGCCACGAGCTGGAACGGCGCCTTCTGCGCCACGGTCATCATCAGCTGCTGGAGCTTGGCCTTCGGGCCGAGCGCGACGAGCGTCACCTTGGAGCCCGCGCGCGCCTTCGCGAGCGCGGCGGCCTCGTAGAGCGCGCATGCGGCCCAGGGGTCGAGTACGCTCGGTAGCATCTGCTCGTTCTTCAGGCCGGGACCCTGCGGGGTCTCGACCGGCTCAAGCGTCTGGAGCGGGTCCGGC
Organism: uncultured Lentisphaerota bacterium; assembly: GCA_900320225.1. GTDB lineage: Bacteria > Verrucomicrobiota > Kiritimatiellia > RFP12 > UBA1067 > RUG572. Next base: position 19,712 of record ONRL01000073.1, on the reverse strand, counting down.
ACAAGCGACCCGCACACGATGATGTTCAGAGGTTTTCCCATCGTTCAATCCACCTCAGGCCTGGAAATTCATCTTCGCGAGGTCCACGTCCACGAGGCCGAGCTTCGGCGCCGTCTTCCACCCGCCGCGCGTGAAGTCGGGGATGTCCATCGAGCGGCCGCGGTTGTCGGCGGACTTCTCGGTGAGCTCGCACAGACAGCACCAGCTCGCGAGGTCGTACACGTTCATGTCAAGCGGGAGTCCGTTCTGGAGGCAGAAACTCAGGCGGAGGATCATGAGGAAGTCCATGCCGCCGTGCCCCGTGACGGGCATGCGCTTGGCGATCTCGTCGCGGGTCTTCCACAGCGGGTGCTTGTACTTCTGACGGATCTCCTGCGTCTTCTTCTCGTCGAAGCCGTGCGCGCCCTTGCCGAGCGACTCCTCGATCGCGATGCGCAGCGGATAGTCCTGCAGCACGCCGCGCGTACCCTGGATGAGGTTGAGGCGGCTGTACGGACGCGCGGTGCCCACGTCGTGCTGCACCATGATCGTGCGGCCCATCACGGTCTTGATGATCGTCGTGTTCATGTCGCCCATCTTCACCTTGAGCCCGCTGCGCCAGGGGTCGTCGGCGTGGAGGCCCTTGCCGACCTCCTCGAAGCCGGCCTGCTTGGTGTCGACGCTCACGAGGAAGTCGAAGCGGTCGCCGCGGTTGATGTCCATGTCCAGGCAGATCGGCCCGAGCCCGTGCGTCGGGTACTGGTTACCGCCGTGGACGGCGTTGTGGCGCAGGCGCCAGTAGTCCCAGTAGCCGCCGCCGCCCTTCTCCTCGTCCCACGCGTTGTAGTTGTACGTGCGCAGGTCGTGGATGTAGGCGCCTTCGCCGTGGGAGATTTCGCCCAGCAGGCCGAGGTGCACGAGGTTGAAGGCGAGCATCTCGTTTTCGCCGTAGCAGCAGTTCTCGAGCTGCATGCAATGGCGCTGCGTGCGCTCGCTCGTCTCCACGAGCTTCCAGCACTCCTCCACCGTGAAGGCGCTCGGCACCTCGGTGACCACGTGCTTGCCGTGCTCCATCGCGTAGAGTGCGATCGGCACGTGCAGCTGCCAGGGCGTGGAATTGTAGATGAGATCGATCTCGGGATCCTCGCACATGCGCTTCCAGTCCTCGGGCCCCTTGTCGCCGTAGATCTTCGGCGTGGGCGCCTTCTTGTCGGCGAGGTACTTGAGCGTGCGCGCGCGGCGCGCGGCGTTGATGTCGCAGATGGCGGCGATGTAGCCGCCCGGCACGAGCGTGAAACCGGAGATGCCGGCCTGCCCTCGTCCGAGGCCGACCACGCCCACGCGCAGGTTGCGGAGCGGCTTGTCATGGTAGGTGGTCATCTTCCCGGAACCCGAGATGCGGACATTCTCGGCCATGCCATGCGCGGCAACTGCGGCGGCGCCCATCCAAAACGCCCCCTTCAAGAAATCTCTTCTGTTCTGCTGCATGTCAGATCCTTTCGAAGTTTATGGCATTTGCTATGTTTGAAAATTATTTTTTCGGCGCAGGCGCGGGCGCAGGCTTAGCCGCAGCAGGCGCGGGAGCGGGCTTAGCCGCAGCAGGCGCGGGCGCAGGCTTAGCCGCAGCAGTCGCGGGAGCGGGCTTTGCCGCCGCTGGGGCCGGAGTGGGCTTCGCAGCCGCAGGCGCGGGCGCAGGCTTCGCCGCTGCAGGCGCGGGCGCAGGCTTGGCCGCCGCAGGGGCCGGAGCAGGCTTCGTCTCGGCCTTGGGCGCAGGCTTGGCCTCAGCCTTGGGAGCCGGAAGCGTGGCGTCGTCCACAGGAAGAGAGAACGCGTCCAGCGGCGTCGCGTCCACACGGCTGAAATCGTAATGTTTCAGGATGGAAAGCATGAACTCGATGCGCGACTTCTGGTTGTCGTCGGTCGTGGCGTCCTTGAGAGCGTTCAGGTCCGCCTCGGCACCCGCCACGTCGCCCTGCTGCGCCTTGCAGCGCGCAACGCCCAGTTTGGCGGCCAGGCGGAAGCCGTCATGGGACTTCGCCTCGTCGGACGCATACGCGGAGAAGATCTCGGACGCCTCGGCGTATTTCTTGAGCCCCTCGAGCGAGAAGGCGCGGCCGAGCACGGCGATGTCGCGGAACGGGTCGTTCGCGGCGGAGTCCTTGGCGAGGACCTCGTACGCGTCCAGCGCGTCCTGGTAACGGCCGGCGTCGAAATGGCTCTTCGCGAGACGCAGTTTCAGCGCGGTGCCGACCTTCGACGAACCGTATTCGGCCACGGCCGTCGCCAGCTCGTCGGGCGTGTTGGAACGCGAGAGGGCTTGGCTGGCGGCGGCGTTGCGGCTCCGCAGATAACCGCGCACGCCGTAGAATCCCGCCACGCCCAGGACGACGACGAGCAGCATCACGAGCGTTGACTTTCCTTCCTTCACCCACCAGTCCCAAAGGGGGATGAGTTCGGGGGCCGCCTTCACGAGAGCGGGAAGTTCGGGTTCGACGTTCGCCTGAACGTCAGCTTCTTTCTTTTCTGTCATTTTTGTCACCTTGTTCGTTGCACGTTTTCCGGGACAGCGCGTCCCATGCGTCAAGAGTGTCCTCGCTGCGGCCCTCGGCACGGGCCAGGATGCGGTTGAAGTCGATCGCGTCCACGAAGTCGCGGTTGTGGATGAAGCGCCGGCGCGCGCGCTGGGGCGGCTGCGAGAGGCGTTTCACGCTGTCGATCAGCAGGGTGGCGAGAAAATAGATCGCCTTCGGAATCTTGAGCGAGGCGAGCATCGTGCCCATCACCTCGCGGGAGCGTCCCGGCCGGCTCTTCGCCATCGCGGCGTAGAGGACGGCGGCACGCAGCCCATTGGCCACTTCCACGCCCCGTTCGTGCATCGCCCGCTCGTAGCGGTCCAGCGTGGCGAGGTATTTCCACGTGGCGGAACGCGAGCCGCCGTCCGAATCGATGAACTTCGCCAAATCCGGCAGCAAGTCGCCCATGAGGCCGAACTCCCAGAGCATGCGGAAGGCCTTCTCGGACGTGCCGTAGGTGAAGAGGCGGAACAGCTCCTCGCAGAGGCGCGGCACCGACGCCGTGAGGATGCACGAATGGAGCGCGCGGATTGCCTTCTCCGTCTTGCGCTCGATCGCGAAGTCCAGTCGGGCCGAGAACTTGATGGCGCGCATCATGCGCACGGGATCCTCGCGGAAGCGGATCATCGGGTCGCCGATCGAGCGGATGAGACGCTTCTTGAGGTCCTTGAGACCGCCCACGTAGTCGATGACCGAGAAGTCCTTGATGTTGTAGAAGAGGCCGTTCACCGTGAAGTCGCGGCGGTACGCATCCGTCTCGGGCGTGCCGAACGTGTTGTCCTCGAGCGGACCCTCCGCCGCGTGCTCGATGATTTCCCCGACCGTCTGCGAATTCTGGCGGAACGTGGCCGTTTCGATCACCTTCTGGCCGAAGCGGACGTGCGCGAGGCGGAACCGGCGGCCGATGAGGAAACAGTTGCGGAACGCGCGCTTCACCTCGTTCGGCTTCGCGCTCGTGCCCACGTCAAAGTCCTTGGGCTGGCGGCCCAGCAGCAAATCGCGCACGCCGCCGCCCACGAGATAGGCGACGTATCCGAGACTCGACAGGCGATAGAGCACTTTTAGCGCGTCAGGATCGATGTTTTTTCGCGAAATGCAGTGATCGGCCCGCGCGCAAACCACGGGCTCGATCTTTTTGCTTTTTTTTCTGCCAAAGATGCCAAACATGAATTGACATTATTATGCCATAAACAGGGGGGAAAATCAAGTGCGGATTCACGCATGCGGTTCACGGGAAACGGCGGACGCTCAGTCCGCGGCAAGGGGGCCCTCGCGCAGGACGGGCAGCACGCGCTCCGCGAGGCGCGTGAGCGCGAAGAGCGTAAAGCCCTCCAGCCCCTCCGCGCGCACGGCGGCGATCTCCTGCGCGACCGTGAGCGGGGAGAGTGAACGGTTGAAATGCGAGCACATGATCGCCATCCCCGGATAGAACTTCGCCTTCGAACCCGCCTTCTTCAACGCGGCGTGCTGGCGCGCAATCCGCTCCGCGTAGCGGCGCGGGCTCTTCATGTAGTCCATCGGGCACACGAAGTCAAGCCACCCCTCCGCGCACCACCGCAGCCAGTCCTGTCCCACCACCTCGGGGTCCCGCACGGGGTCGCGAAAGACGGCGGCGGAAATCTCCACGCGCGAACCCGCCGCGCGAACGCGATCATGGACGGTCTTCACCACGTGCGTGATGTTGTTGCGGCGGAAGGCCGACCACGCGGACGCCACGGCCTCGTCGGACAGCGTGTCCTTCGGCCAGTTGGCCACCGGATGCCCCAGCTTCGCCTCGAAGCGCTTCCGGCACCCGTCGCAGAAGCAGCAATTCGATCCCGGATAGCGGATGTAGTCGAAGTGGATGCCGTCCACCTTCTTCTCGAGCGCGAGCTCCACCATCGCGTCGATCTCAAGCCGCTGGCAGTGCGGATCCGACGGACAGTTCCACAGATCGTCGCTCACCTCGCCGCCACGCGTCCGCTGCACGCGCCCGGCGTCCTTCGCCGCCTGCACGAACGCGGGCGACACCGCGCGCCCCATCTTCCAGCACACCTTCCACACGTGCATCTTGATGCCGTATTTCCGGCACGCGGCGCGGCACTGCTCAAGCGCGTCGCCCCGCTCCGTCTCCGCCTGCGGCAGCACCTTCGAGGGATAATAGGTGTAACCACCCCACGCAAGGTTTACCACGAGGTCGGTGAAGCCGTTCTTCTGGAGGAACCGACAGGAGGAGTCCCAGTCGTTCGTACCGCCCATGCCCCACGCCGAGTGGCACCAGATGAGACGCCGCTCGCCGGCGCGCGAGGGCATCGCGCGCGTGGCCGCAAGCATGCGCGTCTCCTCCGCGCGCTCCGCCGCAAGCCGAGCCTCGAACCGCGCGCGCACGCCCGGCTGGAGACGGTCGACCACCGCCATGAGGAAAGCGCTCGACTCCGGCGAGCCCGGATTCAGCCACACGTGCGAGAGATAGGCGCCGTTGGGTGAGACGACGAGTCCCGGCATGTCCGTGGTCTTTCCGTCCTGCGTCCGCCAGAACGCGGCCACCTCGGCCCCGGCAAGCGGTTTCACCACGCGGCACATCCACGACGCCTGGGCGAGGAAATCGGGCTGGCCGGGAAGCCCCGCGCCCGCCTTCGCGAAACCGAGCAGATTGCTTTTGCCGCCGTCCGACGGACGGTAGGCGTTGCCCTTCACGGCAACGCCAAGGAGTTCCATGATCGCCGGCTGCTGGCCGTAGCACGCGAACAGTTTGCCGCCCTTCTTGACGAACGCCTCCACCACGGCGCACGCCTCCGGTTTCATCTGCGGATTGAACGGCAGCACCACGAACGCAGCGCCGTCGAAGAGCCCCGGCGCCACGTCGGCCTCGGACACCTGCCGCACCTCCACGCCGATCATCTCGAGCGCCCGCACGAAGATGGACGCGTGTCGGCTGCCGTCGTCCTGTGGACCGCCCCGGCCCTGCACCACATACGCCTCCGGCTTCGACACGTCGAACCCGATGTTGCGTAGCGTGAGGGTGACGGCGTTCGTCGTCGAGCGGTACCCCGCGATGCGCACGGCCTCCACGTTCTTCCAGCCGTCCGGCTTCCCTTCAGTTTCCGTATCCTTGGTGGTCACGGTTATCGGGTTCCAGCCGCCCGGAGCGGCATCTTCGGGCAGCTCGAGCGAGGCCTTGTACCAGCCGCCGCCGCTCTTGAAATAGCAGATGTAAGAGATGAAGTCGGCCGGATTCGAGATGCGCAGGTCGAAGCGGAAGGACTTGACGGCCGTCATGTCGCGCCGGATCGGCAGGTCGCGCGCAATGCGTCTGTCCACGCGCACGGTCGTCGGCCCGGTGATTGACACCTCGCCCTTCAGCGCCGGCTCAAACTCCGCCCCTGAGACGGCGAGCGCTATCAGTGCAAAACCAAACGTGATCGCTTTCATGCCATTTCTCCTTCAGCGAGGTACATACTCGTCAAACACTGGTTTTCATGCTTGGAGTGGTGGGACTGGCGGGGATCGGACCCGCGACCCCAACATTAAAAGTGTCGTGCTCTACCAACTGAGCTACAGTCCCGGCTTGGAAATGACGTATATTATACCGAATCGCGGCCGCATGCGCAATCAGATTTTATCTGCTGCTACCACGCGGATTTTCGCGGCGTGTCCGTTGAGGTCTACGGCAGGCGCGTCGCCGCACGCGGCGAAATCAAGCGCCGTCGCGAGCGTCTCGGCGGTCGCGTAGGCGCGGTGCGCCTCGATCGCCGCCTTCAACTCGTCGTCCGCCTCCACCGTCACGCGGATGCGCTGCGTGACCTCGAAGTCGGCCTCCTTGCGCATCGCCTGCACGTGGCTCACGAACTCGCGGGCGAGACCCTCGGCCACGAGTTCGGGCGTGAGCGCCGTCTCGAGGCCTACCACCACGGCGCCCTCCGAGGCCACCACGAGGCCGGCCTTGGGGGTGCGCGTGACGAGGACGTCGTCCTGAGTGATCTCAATGCCCTCGACCGTGAGGGGCCAGGCGGTCGCGCAGGAGCGCGACCCTCCCATCGCGGCGATGGCGGCGGCCACGGCCTTCATCTTCGGGCCGCACTTCTTGCCGAGGGTCTTGAAGTTCGCCTTGTAGGAGACGTCGCAGAGCTCCGTCTCGTCGGCGACGAACTGCACGGCCTTGACGTTCAGCTCGTCCTCGATGAGCGATTCGAGCCCCTTCACGTCGCCGCCAGCCACCTTCAGGACGGAGAGCGGCTGGCGCACCTTGAGGTCGTTGTCGGCGCGCAGGCGGCGCCCCAGCTCCACGACGGCCTGCACGTCGGCCATGCGCCGCTCGAGGTCGAGGTCGCGCGCCGCGGCGTTCGCCGTCGGGAAATCGCACAGGTGCACTGATTCGGGATCGTTCGCGCCCTTCAGGTTGCGGTAAATCTCCTCCGCGATGAATGGCGTGAACGGCGCGGCTACCTTCGCGAGCTGCACGAGCACGTAGCGGAGCGTGCGGTAGGCGCAGAGCTTGTCGCCGTCGTTCTGCGACTTCCAGAAGCGGCGGCGCGAGCGGCGGATGTACCAGTTGGTGAGGTCCTCGATGAATTTCACGAACGGACGCACCGAGCGCTGCAGGTCGTAGGCGTCCATCGCCGCCGTCACGTCGGCGATCAGCGTTTCCATGGAGGAGACGATCCAGCGGTCGAGCACGTTGTCGCTCTCGGGGAAGCAGACTTCCGCGTCGTTGAACCCATCCACGTTCGCGTAAGTCACGAAGAAGGAGTAGGCGTTCCACCAGTTCTCGGAGAACTTCAGGTTCTCGGCGCGCACGACGGGCGAGTAGATCATGTAGAGGCGGATCGCGTCGGCCCCGTAGGTGTCGAGCATCTTCGTGGGATCGGGGTAGTTTTTGAGGCGCTTCGACATCTTCTTGCCGTCCTCGGCGAGCACGAGGCCGTTCACGATCACGTTGCGGTAGGGCGACTTGTCGAAGAGGCAGGTGCCGAGCACCATGAGCGTGTAGAACCAGCCGCGCGTCTGGTCGAGGCCTTCGGCGATGAAATCGGCGGGGAAGAACGACGAGGCATCGCCTTCGCCCATGTAATGCTGCTGGGCGTAGGGCATCGAGCCGCTCTCGAACCAGCAGTCGAGCACTTCGGGCGTGCGGTGGTAGGTCTTGCCGTCCTTCTTGATCACGACCTTGTCGATGAAGTGCTTGTGGAGGTCGGTCACCTTCTCGCCGGAAAGCGCCTCGAGCTCGGCGACGGAGCCCACGCAGATCATGTCGGACGGGTCGTCGTCGTTGACCCACACGGGAATGCAGCTGCCCCAGAAGCGGTTGCGCGAGATGTTCCAGTCGCGCGCCTCCTCGAGCCAGAGCCAGTTGCCGAAGCGCTTCTCGCCCACGTAGTCGGGCGTCCAGTGCACGGTGGCGTTGTTCTTCGCGAGGCGTTCGTGCAGGTCCTCCACGCGCACGTACCAGGCGTCGATCGCGCGGTAGATGAGCGGCGTGTCGGTGCGGTCACAGAACGGGTAGGAGTGGACGATCGTCGCCTGGTGCACGAGCTTGCCCTCGGCCTTCAGCCACTTGATGATGTCCTTGTCGCAGTCCTTGCAGAAGCGGCCCTTGTACTCCGGCACGGCGTCCGTGAAGGCGCACGCGTCGTCGAGCGGGTCGGCGAACGCGGTGATGCCCGCCTCCTTGCACACGCGGAAGTCGTCCTCGCCGTAGGCGGGGGCGATGTGGACGAGGCCCACGCCGTCGTCCGTCGTCACGTAGTCGTCATTGAGGACGACGAACGCCCCTTCCGCCTTCTTGTCCGCGAAGTACGGGAACATCGGCTCGTAGGTGGTCCCCTTCAGCGCGTTGCCCTTGAACTCGGCCACGGTCTCGTACTGCTCGGACTTCTTGAAGATGTGCGGCAGGCGCGCCTTGGCCATGATGTAGACCGGACGGGCGTTGTCCGTGAGGTCACGTACGGCCACGTAGTCGATCGCCGCGCCGGCGCAGATCGCCAGGTTCTCGGGGAGCGTCCACGGCGTGGTTGTCCAGACGAGCAGATAGACGGTCGGCTCCTTCGCGAGCAGCTCCTGGATGGTGTCACTGGCACCCGTGAGCGCCTTCGTGCGCACCGTCACGGTCGGATCCTGCACGTCCTTGTAGTTGCTGCCGGCCTCGAAGTTGGAGAGCGGCGTGGAGAGCTTCCACGAGTACGGCATGATGCGGTGACTTTTGTACACGCGCCCCTGGTCCCAGAGCTGCTTGAACACCCACCAGATTGTCTCCATGAAGTCGGGGTTCATGGTCTTGTAGTCATTGTCGAAATCGACCCAACGCCCCATGCGCGTGACGGTCTTGCGCCACTCGCCGACGTACTTCAGCACCATCGAGCGGCACTGCCGCGAGGGCCTCGATCGGGAGGCCGTGCGTGTCCCACCCGAAGCGGCGCTCCACGTACTTGCCGCGCATCGTCTGGTAGCGCGGCACGATGTCCTTGATCGTGCCCGCGAGCAGGTGCCCGTAGTGCGGCAACCCCGTCGCGAACGGGGGGCCGTCGTAGAACGTGTAGCGCTCCTTGCCTCTGTTCCGGTCCAGCGACTTCCGAAACACGTCGCCTTCAGCCCAATACTTCAAGATTCCCTCTTCCATCTGAGGGAACTGGACCTTGTTGGATACAGGTTTGAACATCATCTTCTCCGAATCTGTGTAAAACGGGCGATAGTATACCAAAAATCCGCCCGTTCACCAATACCCATCAGCGTGCAAGGTGCGACGGCAGGATCAGTCGCACCCAATGCGGCGTGAGTGCGGCGAGCGGCGCGGGGACCGGGCCGTTCGCGTCGGCCGTCTGCCAGATGCCGTGCCATTCGCCGTCGAGCTTCAGGAGTACCACGTCCTCAGGACGCTCCAGCGCGAAAGACAAGCCCGGTCCCTGGACGCGCGTGAGACCGCCGGCGGCAAGCGCCACAATCTGCCCCTTCTCGGCGCGCACGGCGACCAGTCCCTCCGCCGCAAGTTCCACCTTCACGCCGTTCGACTCCACCGTCTCCGCGATGGGCAGTCCGCACGGATGATCCCAGTCGGCGCGGATGCGGATCGCCGTGCCGTCGATGAGGCGCAAGGTTCCATCCGGCTCGGGATAGACGTGGCCGGCCTTCGTTCCGCCCTTCACGAGCGGCTGACGCACGGCGCCGGCCTGCTGCAGATAGTCGGCAACCGCCTTGTCCTCGTCGCCGCCGAAGATGCGCGTCTTGAGGGCATGCCCTTTCACGACCGCGTCAAAGGCGCCCTTCTCGCCCGCGCTCAGGTTGTGGAGCATGACGGCAAGGTAACGCTGCTGGCCCACGCGCAGGTAGCCGTCGCCATCGACCGTGAACGTTCCAAGGCTGCATTCGCTGGCCGGATAGGCGTCGCACCACCAGCCCTGCGCCATCAGCGCGAGAATCTTCCACTGGCCGTGATCGTTCCAGCCGTCGCCGCTCCAGTCCACGAGCCGCTCGTGCCCGAACACGTAGGCGACGGGCGAATCCACCTGCGCGCGGGAAATGAGGTTCGGCAGGCGCACGCGCGTCTGCGCCGTGACGTTGCCCGGCGCGAGGAGATCCACCGCCTTGCGCACGCGGCTCTCCTCCCAGGGCATGTCGTTGTACTTCTTCATCTCCTTTGGATTGCCGCTGTAGAGACCGTGGTACACCTGGCGTCCGCCGCTCATCGCATACGTCCACACGCGGAAGACGTTGCGCTCGGGCGTGGCGGTGTAGCCTTCGTTGAGCCACACGGGGCCGCCGAACTTCTTCGCCATCGCGTTGAGGGCGTAGATGGGCGCGTTCTCGTCGCCCTGCGCCCAGTCGCGCGGGGCCTGCCACCAGTCGAGGCCGTTGTGGAAGTACTCCTGCGGACAGACGGCGCTGTGCCAGGTGGGGTGTTTCGCCACGTACACGCCCGCGCCGAAGAGGCGCTTGTCGGTTTCGTAGAAATCGCGCTCGATCTCGACGTTGCGGGCAAGGACGAGCTTCATGAACGTGCCGATCGCCGCGGCGCGGGCGGCGTCGCCTTTCGCGCCGAGCGCCATGAGCGGGAAGTCGTCCATCAGGCTCCGCCCGCACGCGGCGCGGTAGGCGGCCTCGAAATTCGGAGACCACCAGAACTTGTGCAGGCTGGGCGCGTGGTCCGGGATGAAGCCCCACTCGTCGCGCATGCCGCCATCCGCCCCGAGCGCCTTGTAGCGCGCCATCAGTTCGCGCGCGAACGGGATGATGTGCGGCGAGAACAGGTCGGCGGAGAAGTAGTCGGCCTCGAGCGTGACGACCAGCGTCTCGTCGGCGGCAAGGCCCTCCGCCTTTCCGGAGACGACGGCGTCGCCGCGGTCCATGTAGCCGCCGCCGGTTGCGTCGCGCCGGCTCCGCACCGCGATTTCGGACGTGACGTCCACGGGACGGCGCGTCGAGAAGTCGAACACGCCGTCTGCGCGCCTCCGCACGGCGAACGAGGCGGCGACGCGCGCCTTGACCGGACGGTAGGAGTTGCGCGCGCCGCCGGTCATGTGGTCGGTTGCGTCCTTGAAGGTGTAGGTGAAGGCCGCAACGCCGTTCGTGGGCGCGGCGGTGACGACGACCGCGACGCCCTGCATGTCATTCGGCCAGCGCGCGAAGAACTCGCGGCGCGCGATGCGCGGGTCCGTGTCCATGTACACCTTGATGCCCGCGGCGTGGGCTTTCTCGTTGACTGCCTGGGCCGCGAGGAGCGTCTCCTTGTCGCCCAGCTCCGGGTTGCAGCGCAGCGTGAGCGTGACGCAGTTGTAGGTGCTTTTGACCACGCTCTCGTCGATCATCCGCTTGAAGGCCTTCAGGCCGTCCGGGAAATCGCGCGTGCCAAAGCCCCAGAACACGTTCTCCGGCACCACGTCCACCGGCAGGCGGCGGACGGACTTGCCGTCGTTCTCGCGCCAGAACCGGACGAGCGGGTCGGCGCTGGGCGCTGTTGAGAGAATTGCGGCGAAGCCATTCAAGGCCGCCGCGCAGGCAAAGGCGATCAGGGTACTGGTTTTCATGTACACCAGTATAGCAAATTCGCGCCGAAACGGGAAGGAACGCTTGCGCGGAGGCGGGGGAATGGAGTATACTAGACGCCATGGAAACGAAAGTCTACATCGACCCGAAGGACTACCTCCACGACATCTGGCGCCTCGGACGCCAGATCTTCGACAGTCCCTGGCGTCCGGACATCTTGATCGCCCTCTGGCGCGGAGGCGCGATCCCGGGCGTGGCGGTGCACGAGTTCCTCAAGGTGAAGGGACTCGCCCTCCCCCACAAGCCCGTCAAGTGCTCCAGCTACACCGGCATCGAGACGAGCGAGACGACCGTGACGTTCGACGAACACGCCGCGCAGGTGTTCGCCTCGCTCAAACCCGGCACGAAGGTGCTCGTGGTGGACGACGTGTTCGACACCGGACGCACCGCCGCCGCGATCCATGCCCGCATGGCCGACATCGGCTGCGACATGCGCTTCGCGTGCGTCTACTGGAAACCGGAGAAGAACGTCACCTCCTTCACGCCCGACTTCTTCGTGAAGCAGCTCGACCAGTGGATCGTGTACCCGCACGAGATTGAAGGACTCACCCCCGAGGAGGTGGAGATCAAGGATCCCTTCCTTGCGGAACTCATGAAATGAACGGCGGTCGCGCAGGAGCGCGACCCTCCCATGTCCAGCGGTCGCGCAGGAGCGCGACCCTCCCATGTCCAGCGGTCGCGCAGGAGCGCGACCCTCCCGTATAAAGATGAAAGGCCTCCGCACCATAACGGGCGAAGGCCTTTTCCTAAAGGCAAAATGCCTGGAACGAGACTTACATCTCGACTGAACGACGACGCGAGCGATTCCGGATGCGGGCGCGCGCGGATTTCTTGCGCGCCTTCACGCAGGGCTTCTCGAAATAGCGCTGGTCGCGCAGCGTCTTGATGATCCCCTCCTTGTCGAGGATCTTCTTCAAGCGCTTGAGCGCGCGTTCAACGGACTCGTTCTTTTTCAGCTTGAGCTGGATAGCCATTTGCCTTTTTCACCTCCTTGGTGCTTCCGACCCTTTGGGCGTCGAAAAGTGGCGAATAGTATATCAAAGCGCCCCGCGCCCTTCAACCGGAAACTTTATCATATTTTCGGATTGAGTTGCACGCGGGAATGCGGTATACTATGCGCACTTTTTCTGCTTGGAAGGGTGTCCGAGTGGTCGATGGTGCAACCTTGGAAAGGTTGTGTAGGCGCAAGTCTACCGGGGGTTCGAATCCCCCCCCTTCCGCCATGCAGAAAAGTCATTTCACGTCGCCGCCGCAAACTGAGCCGGCGAACGTGGTTTTCGGGGGAAGCGCAACGGTGGCATGCTCCAGTTGGATCAATCCGTTCCCTTCCACGCGCTCAAGCGACTCGTTCACGTCCGCCAGCACGAGCCGTCCTTTGCCGCACACCTTCACGGGATAGTTGACGGGCACCACGTCGCGCAACGAGACTGGGAACGTGCGACCGACTTCCGCGAAACGCTCCTTCGGCGCCGCAAAGTCCGCCACGCTGCCGACTTCCTGCCACAGCACCTGGCTGCCGTCCGCCACGCCGGCCGAGACGGTCCAGCTCGCCGGGTCCCGCGCGATCGCGTCGTTCGCCGTGACAAAGGAATAGGCGTCAAACGCGACCTCCCGGCCGAGGTCGACGACGAGCGGGTTGAAGTAGCATTTAGTCTTCACGTTGCCGTCGATGCCCTTGTCCGGCCCCTCCCGCGAGCCGACGGGCCCCACGATCGCCCTCGCCCCCTCAGGAAACGGCACGGGCTTACCGCCGAGATACAGATGGAACTCGCTGAACTGCGAGCCGGAATCCGCATACTCGGGCGGACCCTTCTTGCCCGGACGCGTCTTGGACACCTTGAACTGCACGAAGCGCGTCGTCACCGTGCAGGAGCCGCCGCCTGTCAGGCGCACGCTCCCCTCGCGGATCTCGAGCCCCGCGTTCGCGAGCGATGCGCCCGTGAGGTCCAGCTCGCCCGCACCCGTCTTCACAAGCACGTCGCCCGTGAACCTGCGCCCCGGCTCGACCTTCCGCGTCTGTCCGCGCGGAACGTCAATCGTCTCGGCCTGCGCCACGCACGCCGCCGCCACCAGTACCATCACAATTGCTTTCATTCTGCTTTTCCTTTCACTTGCCGAAACGGAGGATCCACTCGTCCACGCTGCCGAACATCGGGTGGCAGTTGGAGTAGATGTTGTCGCTTTCCTTCCACGTCTCCCACAGCGTAGTCGCGTCGCGGTCCAGCATGTGCAGCCAGCCGGGGAAGCCCTTGTGCAACACGATCTTCCGCGCGACGTCCTCGCGCCCGTGTTCCGACAGGTACATGAGCATGTACCGCGTGGAGAAGATGCCCGTCGTGGGGCCGTACCCCTTCTCCTCGATGGCCGCCACGAGACACCGCTCGGCCGCGGCCACCTGCTCCTGCGGCACAAGCCCGAGGTAGAGTCCGATCGCCTGCGCGGACTGCGTGCCGTTCGCGACGACGCCGTCCTTCACGTACTTCGCGGCGAACGCCGCCTTGATCTTCGCGGCGAGCGCCGCGAACTCGGTCGCATCGTCCAGACGCCCCAGCCGCTTCGCAAAGCCCGCCGTGAGCGAGACGAACCGATACCAGTGCGCCGTGGCCGTCACGCCGTCGGGCGCGCGCTGTAACGCTTCATGGTCGCCGATGCACTGCGGGATGAGCCCGTCGGGATGCTTCGCCGCCAGCTGGCGGACGTAGCGCGTACAGACAGGATAGTAGTCAAGCGCCTTCGTCTCGTTGTAGTGGCGCAGGAGCCCGTCGATCAATTCCGGCACGGCCAGCGCCCACGAAACCGGACCCGAGCGTCCGCCCTCGCCTTTCACGGCGATGCCCACGTACGGCGCCGTCTCGGTGAGCCACCCGTCATCCGCCGCCTCGTCCGCGAAGTCCTGCAAGATCTTGAGGTAGATTGCGCGCATGTCCCAGTTGAGCATGTACGCCTCGTACGTGGACACGATGTCGCCGCCGTACCCCAGCCGCTCGCGACCGGGACAGTCGCTCTGCACGCCGCCGATCAGGTTGGCCTGGAACGTCCGGCGGCACATCTCGTGGATGGCCGCGAGGTCTTTGTTGGACGTCTCGAACGCCTTCGCCGCCGGCGCCTTCTCGTCAAGCGAGATCATCGACCGCACCGTGCGTGCGGCGTCGTTCGCGCCCAGCAGGTGCTTCGCCCCGCGGATTTCCGCGTAACGAAAGATGTGCCAGGTGAACGGCGGCGTGAAGCGCTCGCACGCCGCGCCGCCGCAGACATACGCGTCGCGCTGGCAGGCGACATGCGGCGCGCCCGGTCCACCGTTGCCGCGCTTGATCTGGCCGGCCGTCTGCGTGAGGACATTGACCGAGCCGTCCGCGTTGAGGCGCTCGCCGTAGACGATCTCGACGCGCGTGCCGCGCGCCGCGTTCTTGAAGATAAACTCCGGCACGCCGGATGCATTGACGCCGAAGTCGACGACCTGCACCTCGCCTTCCTTCAGCCAGCGCGCCGTGCCGTGGTGGACGTCCGAAGAAATCATTCCCGGATTCGTGCTCGGCCATTCGACGATCTTACCCTTCGGCCCCTTCACGACGGCCGCCGGCTTCCACTCCGTGTCCTCCGGCCGCGTCGCGTCGATCTCCGTGCCGAGATAGACAGAGTTGCGGATGACGTTCGTCTTGCGCCACCGCCACTCCAGCGGCCTCTCCACGCCGTCGATCGCCATCTTGAAGCACGGCCGCCCGTGCGCCACCACCTCGCGGAAGAGGCGATGCCCCCAGAAACGGAGCGGCGGCAGGTTGTAGAAGCCGTTGCCGAGGCGCACGAACACGGTGTTCGTGGCGTCGGTCACGCGTATCGTGCGCGTGGTCGTGGAGTAGACCGTCTTGTCGTAGGGCGTCCAGAGGGTGTCGAGACCGTCGGGATTCATGTACGACCCGTCAAGGGAGAAGCTCCCGAAGCCCGCGCAGACGAAATGGATTTTCGTCTCGGTCACGCCCGGCGGAAGGACAAACTCCGCCTTGAACTCGGGCGCGGGATCTTCCTCGTACCAGTCCGCGCCGTTCCGGTCGGGTAACCCGTCGCCGAACCATGGCAAGTCGGACAGCACATTCACGCCGCCATGCGCACCGAACGCGACTAAGCACAATGCAATGCCAATGCCTTTCATCTTCATTTTCCTTTCAGGGGATGTTGGCCGTGTCGGGGGTCAGGCCAGGGGCGGAAACTGTGAGCTTCAACGCGCCGGGCGCGTCGCGGCGGACGACCGCCATGGCCTTCCCGTAGAAGAGCGGATGCGAGTCCGTCTTCGTAAACGCCTCGAACGCGTGCGCGTTGCCGTTGCCCACGCCGAGGAGCTTACCCGGCCCCGACAGCTTGAAGGACACGCGGTCCATCGCGAGCGGGTTGCGCACGCCCTTCGCATCCACCACGTCCACCTGCACCCAGACCAACTCGTCCGGGGAGTCGGAGAGTTTCGGCTCGACCGTCAACTTGACGGCGGCAGGCTCGCCCGCCGTGTGCATCACCGTCTCGCCGAGTTTCGTCTCCCCGCGATAGGCGACCGCCTTCAGCTCGCCCGGCTCGTACGGCACGTCGAACCACATGAGACGGTACTTCGCGCAGACGTCGTAGTAGGCGGAAGGACGCCCCTCCCCTTCAGGCATCACGCCCTTCGTGCGCCGTCCCATCGACTTGCCGTTCACGAAGAGCTCGGCCGAGTCGCCGTTCGTGTACACGAACACGGGCACCTTCTTCCCCTCGCGCCCGGGCCACGTCCAGTGCGGCACGATGTGGAGCGTGTACGCCTTCGGGTTCCAGTAGCTGCGGTAGAGCCAGTAACGGTCCTTCGGGACGCCGGTCAGGTCCACGATGCCAAAATAGGACGAGCGCGACTCTTTCCAGTAGGGCGTCGGCTCGCCGAGATAGTCGATCCCCGTCCATACGAACTCGCCGCACACGTAGCGGTCCTGCTCCATGTAGTTGAACTCGACGTCCGCGATGTCAGGCATTGCGTTGAAGTCGTAGCCGTCCGTCTGGAATTCGCTCCGCGCGAAGTCGTGCTTCTCCTTCGGCAGCACCTCCGGGTAGAATCCATAGGAACTCACGGCGGATGCTGATTCGGAGTAGACGATCGGCTTCGCGGGGTACTTCGCCTTCACGCGGCGGTAGCAGGCGCCGTAGTTCCAGCCGGTGATGTCGAGGTCGTCGAACATGTTCTCGTTGAGGTACTTCGGCTCGCTCATCCAGCAGATGTTGCCGTTGCCGACCGGACGCGTGGTGTCCTCCAGGCGCATCTGCTCGCGGAAGTACGTGCAGCGCGCCTTCGTGAGGCCGTCCGCCCAGTTACGGCCCTTGTAGTCGGGCGTGACGATCTCGTTCGACATCGACCAGATGACGACGCACGGGTGGTTGCGGTCGCGCCGCACGAACTGCCGGAGGTTGCGCGCCACGTACTCCTCCAGGTTCTGGTCGGGACGCCGCCCCGCCGTGCCGTCCCACTTGTCGAACGCCTCGTCCCACACGACGATGCCCATCTCGTCGCAGAGATCGAGCACATCGGGCGCGGGACAGTTGTGGCTCGTGCGGAGCGCGTTCGCGCCCATGTCCTTCATGATCTGCAGCTGGCGGCGCATCGCCGACTTGTCGAACGCCATGCCGAGCAGGCCGAGGTCGGAGTGGAGATCCACGCCCTTGAACTGCACGCGGCGTCCGTTCAGGTGGAACCCGTTCGCCGCCCAGTCGTTCGTGGCCGGACCCTCCAGCGGCACGGGAAAGGCGATCGTCCGAATGCCGAAGCGCACGCGCTCGCATGAAAGGGTCTGGCCCCCCTTCACGAGCCTCACCTCCGCCTCGTACAGGTTCGGCGCGTCCACGTCCCACAATGCGGGCTTTTCGACGCGCACAGAGAGCTTTCCATCAGCGGCGGCCGCGCAGGAGCGCGGCCCTCCCGTACGGGGACTGGGAGGGTCGCGCTCCTGCGCGACCGCCACCTCCACCTGCGCCCCCTCCGGCACGCCACCCTCCAGCTCCCACGCCACGCGCACCGTGGCCGCATCCTTCGACACATCCGGCGTCGTCACGAAAATGCCGTTGTAAGCGAAGTGCGCCTTGCTGCGCACTTTCATCACGACCTTGCGGTAGATGCCCGCGCCGGGGTACCAGCGGGAGCGGTGGTCGCGCGTGTCGGCGCGCACGGCGAGCACGTTGACGCCCGGCTTCACGTAGGGCGTCGCGTCCACGCGGAAACTCGCGTAGCCGTAGTCCCAGCCGCCGGCCTTCTGTCCGTTCACGTAGACCTCCGGCGAGGCCATCACGCCGTCGAAGTCGAGGAATACCGACGCGCCGACATCGCCCGGTTCAAGTGTGAACGTGCGCCGATACCAGCCCACGCCCTTCCACGGCAGCTTGCCCGTACCGCCGTCCGCGGATTCGTCGAACGGACCCGAGATGGCCCAGTCGTGCGGCACGCGCACGGCCTCCCATGCCGCGTCGTCAAAGGCAACAGCCTCGGCACGTAGTTCGCACGTGGGGTCTTTCGCGAACCGCCAGCCCGGCCCCGCCAGCGACACGTCGCGCTCGCCGCCCGCGGCCATCACACTCTGCACAACGGCCGCCGCGGCGACCTGCCCGATCAAGTTTCTGAGTTTCATGCGCCAAGTATATCATTTCCCGCCCCACATTGGCAACGGTCTCATGCCTAGCGGATGATGATGATCGTGTTTTGCGGCGGGAGCTCCACGAGTTCCACCGAAAGCGCCTGCGGCGCGGAGACCGTCAGGGACTGTTCCTTCCATGTCGGGCCGTAATGACGGTCCGTGGAGCTGACGCGCACCGTCGCCACGCTGTCCGCAACCACCCAGCCGTCCAGCGCGTCCGTCCACTCCCCGCCGTTCAGCGAGTACTGCGCGCGCACGGGCCCCACGCCCGCCGGCTCGATCTGGACCGCCGGCGCGGAAACATGGACGAGCAGCGCGCCGTCGCTTTCGCGCAGCTTGTAGCCGCACGACTCGTCCGGCGGCTCCGCCTTGAAGCGCGCCGCGTCAAGGAACCTGTTGCGCATGATCTCGTCGCCTGTCAGCACGCGCTCCGTCATGCGCACGGAGCAGATTTCCGCGCCCGTCTGCACGATGTTTCCGCCCGCGTGATTCGCGCCGAATACCACCGCAGCCGATGTCGGCTCGGTCGTGCCGTAATTGGACACGTGCAACGCGTTCGTGCCGTCGCAGTAGAGCGTCGCGTTTGTGCCCACGCACGTCACCACCAGATAGTGCCGTCGATTCCATGACGTTGTCCTACCGTTGCCGTTCGGTATCTCGCAACCGGTATTATAGGTGTTCGCACGGTACTGGTTTCCGCCGATCAGCGGGTTCTTGCTGTTCCCCGTGCGAATTTCCGTCGTGATCTGCCGGTGGTCGCCGTCCCCGAAGTAGGACCAGAACTCCCATGAGTTCACCGGACTGTCCGGATGGGCGATCGTCATCTCCAGCGTGAATGCCCGGTTCTGCAACGCAACGAGCGATTTCTGGGATGTCGTCGTGATGTAGCGGCTCAAGTTGCCCACCCAGGCGCTCTCCGTGAACGCCACCCCGTTGACGCAAGTGAACGTGTGGTTGCCGGCGAGGTCCGTCCACGTGGACGGCGCGGCGGCGTGCACGCCCGCGCCGCCGTTCTCGATCGCGTCGAGGTGCCCGATCAGGCCGTTCTGCACGTAGTACGACGTGGCGGGGCGATGGGCGATGCGCGCGGCAAGCGACACGGGCGCGCCCGGCATCGCGAACGCCAGCTTCCCGCCGATGTCCTCCACGCCGTCCGGCAGCTTCGCAAACAGTACGCGATGGGCGGTCGTGCCGTTCTTCACGCGGTAGGCGAGCGACACGCGATCCCCCGGCAGCGTCCACGTCGTGATCGCGCCGTCCTGCCAGGTCGTCCCCCCCGTCGTCCGAGAACTCCACCCCTTCGCCGGCGGCGGACACGGCCACCTGGATGGCCCCGTCCACGATCCGGTAGCCGCGCGCGCCGTCGGTCGCGCTTTCACCCAGGAACCGCGCACCGTCCAGAAAGCGGTTACGCTGGCGCTCCTCGGACGAGAGCACGCGGTCCGTCATGCGCACGGCGCAGATTTCCGCGCCGGCGCTGAGCGGACTGCTGCCCGTGAAATAGCCGCCA
>ONRL01000142.1 GCA_900320225.1 uncultured Lentisphaerota bacterium | reverse complement strand
AAAAGGAAAAAAATGAAGAAAGCGATTTTGATCTGTTGCCTAACCGTGTTGGCTGCAACGGCCGCCGAGCTGAAGCAGCCCGCGTTCCGCATGACCGAGACGGAACTGCTCGCGGTGTTGAAGGAGAACACCCTCAACGACAAGGTCACGGCGTGCCAGGAACTGGGCCACAAGGGTACCGCCGCGTGCGTGCCCGCGTTGGCGGCGCTGCTCACAGACGCGGCCGAGCCGCCGCTCTTCCACGCCGCGTTCTTTGCGTTGCAGAACATCCCCGGCCCGGAAGCCGAGGCCGCCCTCGCCGCCGCGCGTGCGTCCGTGAAGGACGAAAAACGCCGCGCCGCGTTGGACGCCGCCTTGCGCATCCGCAAGTATCCCGTCACGCCCGGCTACGCCGGCGCCACCGCCGTGGTCACCGCGTTCCCGCCGAAGACCGCGATCCAGAAGGGCGACCTCGCTACCGTACCTGCGCTCGTGGACGCGGCGCTGGGCTCGGGCTTCGAGTCCACTCTGGCCCGCCGCCAGCTCGTCGGTTTCCCGAATGACGGCGTTGTGGAGAAATTGCTCGCCCTCGTTGACGGCCCCGATTCGAAGAGGGCGCGCCTCGCCGTGGGCGTCCTGGGCGACCGCCGCGTGCGCGCCTTGCTGCCGCGTTTCATCGCGCTCGCGCGCACGACGAAGGACGCGGGCCTACGCGCCGAGGTGTTCAAGTCCTTCGCCACGCTCTGCGATCCGGAGGACCTGCCGCAACTGCTCGCCCTGCTGAAGGAGTTTCCGCGCGAGGACCGCCTCGCAGGTTCCATCATCCGTCTCGCCACGCGTGCCTTCGAAGCGGACGACGCCAAGATCACGGTGGTCAAGGCCGAGTACGGTTATTTCGGGCCTGATGCCGTGATGGGCCCCAACGGCAAGCCCGTGGCGCGTCCGGCCGTCGACGTCATGGACATGGTGTGCTCGCTCGTGGAGGGCGGTTCGCGCTCGATCATGTCGGGCAACCGTCTGGCCGGACGCGGCGGCTTCGCGCGCGATCCTGCGCCGGGCAAGGTGAAAGAACTCCATCTCACGTACCGCATCGGCGACGGACCGGAGGTCTCGACCATCACCACTGAGAACGGCGAGGTCCATCTCACGGGGCAGCGTCTTCCCGAGTCGGTGGCGAAGCCGCTCGTCGCGGCCGCGCAGACGGCGACGGGTGACGAGCAGGCCGCGCTTCTGCGCATCCTCAACACGCTTGACCGCCGCGGTTCCGTACCAGGGGTAGACGCCGTGTTGTTCCGTCCGATCTTCAACGGACGCGACCTCTCTGGTTGGAGTCAGCAGGACGGGTACTTCTCCGTGCGCGACGGCGTGATCGTGGGCGAATCCACGGCGGCGCATCTCTGCAAGCCCAACCACCACCTCGTCTACACCGCCGAGGAGCTGTCCGACTTCGAGCTCCGCGCGGAGTTCCGTCTCTCGAAGGGCTCCAACAGCGGCATCCAGCTGCGCTGCGCCGCGCAGTTCATCGGGGACAACGGCTACCAGGCGGACATGAACGGCGGCGGCAACTACGTGGGGTTCCTCTACCATCCGAAACAGCACCTCATCGGCGAGCGCGGGGCGGACGTGGTGATCGACGCGGCGGGCAAGAAGCAGGTCACGCGCTTCGCGGACGGCAAGGAACTCCAGAAGCTTTTCCGCACGGAGCAGTGGAACGACATCCGCGTGAAGGTGGAAGGGCGCAAGATTACGGTGTGGATCAACGGCGTGCGCACCACGTCGGTCGAAGATCCGCGACAGGAGTTCTTCCCGGCGAAGGGCCACATCGCCCTCCAGCTCCACCAGGGGCCGCCGATGACGGTCGAGTTCCGCAACCTTCGCCTCCGCCGCTAACCGTAATTGTGGTATAATACGCGCCATGAGAATCCAGCGACGAGATTTTATTCGTACGGCGGTTGCCGCCTGCGCGTTCCCGAACCTGCGCGCGTCGGCTGCCTCGCCGAACGGCAAGGTGAACATGGCGTTCGTCGGCATCGGCCACCAGGCCGCGCACGACTTCTCCATGTTCGCGTACTACAAGGACCTCGTGAACGTGGTCGCCCTCTGCGACACGCAGATGGGCGCGTCCCACACGCAGAACGTCCTGAAGGAATACCCGAACGTGCCGCGCTACCAGGATTTCCGCAAAATGCTCGACGAGCACGCCGCCGAGATCGACGCCGTGTGCGTGGCGACGCCCGACTTCTCGCACTTCCCGGCCGCGATGCTCGCGATGTCGATGGGCAAGGCCGTGTACTGCGAGAAGCCGATGTGCAACTGCTTCCGCGAGATCGCCCTGATGACCGCCGCCGCGAAGCGGCACAAGGTCGTCACGCAGATGGGCAACCAGGGCCACTCGGACGCGAACTACTGGCAGATGAAGTCGCTCGTGGAGTCGGGCGCGATCAAGGACGTGACGAAAATCAACGCCTTCATGTGCGCGAACAACCGGCGCTGGTTCAAGTGGAAGGGCACGCTCACCGAGATGCCGGGCGAGGAGGCGGAGCCGGCGGAGATGGACTGGGGCGTGTGGCTCTCGCAGCGTCCGTTCCGTCCCTACAACCACAACTTCATCAACGGCGACTGGCGCTGCTTCTACGAGTACGGCACGGGCGCGCTCGGCGACTGGGGCGCGCACATCTTCGACGCCGCGCACGAATTCCTGCGGCTCGGCCTGCCGAGTCGCATCGAGACCGTGAAGAACGACCGCCGCACGCCGGTCGTCTACCCCATGGCCTCCACCATCCGCTACGTGTTTCCCGCGCGCGGGCCGGGGCTTCCCGAATGCACGCTCGAGTGGAGCGACGGCGCGGGCAACTTCCCCGCCCTGCCGGAAAAGGTCACGGACAAGAAATGGCGGCGTAAGGACTACGGCGCGGAACTCTACCTCGCCGACGGACGCGTCTTCGCGCGCGCGAGCCACGGTTCTCCGCTCCAGCTCGTCGCGGGCGGCAGCCCGCGCGACCCCGAGGTGAAGAAGATGCTCAAGGACTTCCCGAAGGGCAGGAGCGGACATTATCTCAACTTCATCCGAGCCGTGAAGGGCGAGGAGAAGGCGAACAGCGACTTCGCGGTGGCGGGCCCGCTCTCGGAGGTCCTCGCCCTCGGCGCGCTCGCGCAGCGCCTCGCGGCCCCCGTGCTGACCTTCGACCGCGAGAAGCTCCGCTTCACGGACAACGACGCCGCCAACGCCCTGCTCGACGGCCCGCCCGTCCGCCAGGGCTGGGAGGAGTTCGCCCGGCTGTGAGGAGGATCAAGGAATGAGTGTGAAATTCGCGGTGATCGGGCATCCGGTGGCGCATTCGCTGTCGCCGAAGATGCACCAGGCCAATTTCAAGGCCATCGGCTTTGACGGCACGTACGAGAAGTTCGACGTGGCGCCCGAGGACGTCGAGGCGTTCGTGCGCGCGAAGCAGCGCGAGGGCTACGCGGGCCTCAACGTGACGGTGCCGCATAAGCTTGCGGTGATTCCGCTCCTGGACCACGCGGACGTGAGCGTGGTACGCTACGGCGCGTGCAACACGCTCAAGTTCGAGGCCGACGGCACGATCACCGGCTACAATACGGACGTGATCGGCTTCGTGGAGGGCCTCGCCGGCCACGGCTTCACCCTCGCGGGGAAGCGGGTGTTCATCGTGGGCTGCGGCGGAGCCGGAAGCGCGCTCGCCACGGCGAGCTGCTACGAGAAGGCCGCGTCGCTCGTCCTCGCCGACCTCGACGCCGCGCGCGTGGAGACGCTTGCCGCGAAGCTGCGCGCGCTCAACCTCGGCACCGCCGTGGAGGTGTGCGGACCCGACTGGGGCGCCGCGGCCGCGCAGGCGGAGCTCGTGGTGAACGCGACGCCCATGGGCCTCCATCCCGGCGAGCCGAGCGCGCTGCCGCCCGCCTGCTTCCACCCCGGGCAGTTCGTGCTCGACATCGTGCCCACCGTGACGTTCCCGCCCACGGCGGCAGCGGCCCGCGCGGCGGGCGCCACGGCCACGGACGGACTCGACTTCCTCGTGGGACAGGGCGCGAAGTCGTTCGAGCTCTGGACCGGCGTCGCGGCCGACCGCGCCGCGATGCGTGCCTCCCTTTCATAGACAAACTCAAAATAGGAGCAAGAAATGGAAATCATCATCTGCAAGACGAAGGAAGAGGCGAGCCGCAAGGCGGCCGACCTCGTGGCTGCCCTGCTGAAGGCGAAGCCGACCGCCGTGCTGGGCCTCGCGACCGGCTCCACGCCGGTGCCGCTCTACCAGGCGCTCATCAAGGACTGCGCCGCCGGCAAGATCAGCTTCAAGAAGGCGAAGAGCTGGAACCTCGATGAATACTGGGGCCTCCCGC
Source organism: uncultured Lentisphaerota bacterium (assembly GCA_900320225.1). Classification (GTDB taxonomy): domain Bacteria; phylum Verrucomicrobiota; class Kiritimatiellia; order RFP12; family UBA1067; genus RUG572. The sequence continues at coordinate 4,399 of ONRL01000142.1, read as the reverse complement.
CCACGCACGACCAGAGCTACCGCTACTTCATGGACACGAACCTCTTCGACCATGTGGACATCGTGAAGAAGAACACGCACGTCCTGAACGGCCTCGCGAAGGACTGGCGCAAGGAAGTGAAGGCGTACGAGGCGGCGATCGCGAAGGCGGGCGGAATCGACCTCCAGGTGCTCGGCATCGGGTCCGACGGCCACATCGCCTTCAACGAACCGGGCAGCTCGCTCGCGAGCCGCACGCGCCTCGTGTCGCTCACGCCCCAGACTGTGAAGGACAACTCGCGCTTCTTCAAGAAGATGTCCGACGTGCCGAAGCAGGCGCTCTCGATGGGCGTGGGCTCCATCATGGAGGCGAAGCGCATCGTGCTGCTCGCGTTCGGCGCGAACAAGGCGGACGCGGTGAAGGGCGCAGTCGAGGGCGGCGTGTCGCAGTTCTGCACCGCGAGCGCGCTCCAGATGCACCCCGACTGCTGGTTCTTCTGCGACGCGGCCGCAGCCGCGAAGCTCAAGCTGAAGAAGTACTACGCCTGGCGCGCCGAAGAGGCGCTCAAGGCGGAGCTTGTGTGATGTCGTTGGGGATGGAGGGGAGGGAAGGGGGAGACCTGAGACATGAGACCTGAGACCTGGTGAGACATCGAGACAGTAAGACATTGAGACTGGTTGAGACATGAGACATTGAGACTTTGGCGGCCATCCCGCTCTTGGTCTCAATGTCTCATGTCACCCCCCGCCAGGTCTCGGGTCTCCGGTCTCAGGTCAGCGCGCCAGTTCCCGCATCGCCTGTGGCGGGCCAAGCGCGCGTCGGGGAAAAGGCCCGTGCCCCGCTCATTTACTCTTCGCCGCCGCCATCACGTCGGCGATCTTCACGGGCGCGCCGCCTTTCCGCTTGGACTGCGCGGCCGCCTCGAGGAAGGCGTAGATTTCAATCGTTTCTTCCGCCGAGACGGGCACCTCGCCCGTCTTGAAGAATTTCAGGATCTCGACGAGCAGCGGCTTGTAGCCCTCGTACGTACCCATGTCCACGGGCTTTCCGTACGGGAAGATCATGCCGCCGTGCGCCGCGCCTTTCTTCTTGTAGCTCATCGCGCGCATCACGCCGAGACGGCCGTCCGACCACGTGCCCACGGCCACGTCCTCGGTCTCGTTGCCCGTGCAGCGCACCTCCACGCAGCCCGTGCCCATGATCGTGAAGAGCGGCTCGGCGCCGTGGATCGCGTACCAGTAGAACTCGCTCTGCGTCGCCTCGAACTGGTTGGGCGTCCAGCAGTCCGCCCCGCGGATCTTGCCGAACTTGCCGTTGCGCGCGGCCTGCGCGTTCTTCACGTAGCGGAGCGCGGACGAGCAGAACCACTTGGCGTTGAGCTTCTTGCCGGCTTCGGCGATCTTGATCGCGTCCGCGAGCGACGCCGCCACGGGCTTGTCAATGAACACGCGCTTACCGCTCTTGAACACTTCCAGGGCCTGCGCGTAGTGCGGACGTCCGTCGCACGTCTCGAGCAGTACCACGTCAACCTCCTTCAGCAGGTCGGCGATCGTGGGCTTCATCACGACGCCCATCTCCTCCAACTGCGCGATGTACTTCGGATAGCGGTTCGTGGAGCTGAAGATGTCGGGCGATCCCCACTTGTGCGCCGCCGTCACGCGGAAGCCCGCGCAGTCGGGGTCTTTGTCCACGTTCATCAGCTTCGTGAACGCGATGGCGTGCGAGGTGTCGCAGCCGATGATGCCCACGCGCGTTTCCGCGCCCGCCGCGAGTCCGGCGGCCAGCGCCGCCACGAGAATGATTTTCTTCATTTTTGCTCCTTGTCTGTTTGTTTGATTTTGAGATGTTTTTCGAGAAAGCGGTAGCCGGCTTCGAGAGCGTCCGGGGGCGGACGGTGCCCGCGCGCGTGGTCGAGGACGACGCATCGCTCCGGATGTGCGCGGTAGGCCGGTACGCGGTCCAGCACCGCGCGCGCGGAGGCCGCGTTGTCGTACTTGCCGGCGATGAGCATGAACGGCTTGCCGCCCGCGTACGCAAGCAGGTCGGCGTGCGTGCGCCCCGCCGCCTTCATCGCGTCGACGCGCGCCGCGCCCCAGTACCACGGGTCCTTCCAGTTCGTGCCGTCCCAGTCGATGCCCCAGTCGCTCGTCACGATCGCCTTCACGCGCGGGTCAAGGCAGCCGGCGTAGAACGCCATCTTGCCGCCGAGTGAATGGCCGATGATGCCGATGCGCGCCGCATCCACGCGCGGGTCGGCGGCGAGCAGGTCGATCAGAAGACGCGTGTCCGCCGTCAGCTTGCCGACGCCGGTCCAGCGCCGCCAGTCGCGCGCGAGCGCCTCGGCCGCCTTCTTCCAGCGTTTGAAGTCGTCGCGCGGCTCGGTGGCGTCCGTGCGGTACGTGAGGTGGTAGGCGTCCGCCGTGGCGGCTACGAACCCGCGCCGCGCGAGGTCCGCGAGCATCGTCACGCCCTTGAACTTCGGAAGTTCCTCGCCCGTCGCGGGGTCGAATCCGAGCATCGCCTCCGGATAGTAGAAGGGCACGGCCACGGCCGGCAGCTTCCCCGATCCTCCCTTCGGCACCGCCACGAACACGCGTTGCACCGTGCCCGGTCCATTCGCCTGTCGGTAGAAATCCACGGAGAAGTCGGGGAAGTCCCACGTGCGCACATGTTCGACGTGCCGCGCAAACGCATATCCGGCAGGAACCGACAAGGCGTCCTTCCACTCCTGCGGAAGTGTGCTCGCTTGCGTGCGGACGGCTCCGAACGCCACCAACACGCCCAACGCCGACTGCATGCAGACGGCGCGCACGACCTTTCCTGTGTCCTTGCGTAATTTGCGCATGGCAACAGTATAGCATAAAACGCGGGCTGCATCGTGGGATTGTGGTATAATACGGGCGCCATGACAACATACGTATGCGGACATAGGAATCCGGACGTCGACTCGGTGACGAGCGCGTATGCGCTCGCGGACCTCCGGCGGCGGACCGGCATGCACGACGTCGAGGCCATTTGCGCCGGACGCCTTCCCGCGCGCGCAAAGTGGGTGTTTGACCACTTCCACCTCAAGCCGGTTCGCGCGCTCCGCGACGTCTACGTGCGCGTACGGGAGCTTGTCGATCCAGACGTCCCGATGATCGACGCGGGGATGCCGCTCGTCGACGCGTTGCGCGCGCTTGAGAAATCCGGCGAGTCGTCGCTGCCCGTGCGTGCGGCGGACGGCGCGTTCGTGGGGATGCTCTCCCCGGCGAAGCTCCTGTCCCTCTTCATCTCCCGCGCGGATCTCTCCATCCCCGTGGGCAAGGCGCCGCTGCACCACTGCGGGCACGTGCTCGCGTCGAACGACCGCGTCCACGACGTGCGTGCGGCGGCCATCCGCAATGCGCACAACCATTTCCCCGTCGTCGACGAGAAGGGCATGCTCGTCGGTACCGTCCTCAAACGCGCGTTCGCGGAGCCGCCGCCCGTGCGGATGATCCTCGTCGACCACAACGAGACGGAGCAGGGCATTCCCGGACTGGAGGAGGTACCCGTCATCGAGGTCGTCGACCACCACCGCATCGCGTTCGCGGCCACGAAGGATCCGATCAAGTACACGGCGGACGTCGTGGGGTCGACGTGCACGCTCGTCGCGCGGATGTTCCGCGGCGCGGGGGAGCGTCCGACGAAGGAAGTCGCGGGCGTGTTGATTGCGGGCATCGTCTCGGACACGCTTCTCTTCCAGTCGCCCACGACGACGGACGCAGACCGCGCGATGTGCGCGTGGCTCGAGAAGCTCTGCGGAGAAACCGCCGCGTCAATCATGGAGGGCCTCATGTCGGTGGCCTCGCCGCTCCTTTCGATGACGGCCGAACAGGCGGTCGCAAGCGATGCGAAGCTCTACAGCGAGGGCGGCAAGAAATTCGTCCTTGCGCAGATTGAGGAGTCGCAGCTCGCCGTCTTCCACGCCCACATGCCGGAACTCGCTGCGGCGCTGGAGAAGACGATCAAGGAGAATGCACTCGACTTTGCCGCGCTGATGGTGACGGATCCCGTGCGCGGCAACTCAGAATTGCTTTTCCGCGGCGACGAATCGGTGCGCCGCGCGTTGCCATACCGCCTTGGGAAGGCCGGCGTCTTGTTGTTGCCAGGCGTGCTTTCCCGCAAGAAACAGCTCCTTCCGGAAGTCCTCGCTGCCCTGTCTTGAGCCGCCAAGATGGCGGCTCTCCATGCGGGAGGGCCGCGCTCCTGCGCGGCCGGAAGGCCCTCCCAAACGGCCCCCGCGAAACTTTTTTCACTTTTTTTCAAAAACCCCCTTGCGCGGCGTCGGGGGATTTGGTAAACTACTCACCCGTTCGCCACCCCCCAGGGGCAACCCCGGAGGACGCGGCTCGATCTTTGAGAACTGACGGTGCTGAAGAACGCCGAACTTGCCAGA
>ONRL01000295.1 GCA_900320225.1 uncultured Lentisphaerota bacterium | reverse complement strand
CTCGTCCAGCCCGGCCCCGCGTCCGGTACCGGCGAGTGGGCCTACACGGGCGGCTACCAGTTCGAGGACCCGAAACTCTACGGCTTCAACCAGACGGCCATCAGCGGCACGGGATGCAGCGACCTCGGCGACCTGCTCGTCCAGCCGTTCACGGGCCCCGCCGTGCGTGCCGACCACTACCAGTTCGCGAAGTCAGCGGAGAAGGCGTCGCCCGGCTACTACGCCGTAACGTACCCCGAAACGGGCGTTACAACGGAGATCGCCGCCGCACCGCATGTCGCGTTCTACCGCTTCACCTTTGCGAAAGGCGGCCCCGCCCACGTGCTCCTCGACCTCCAGTGGGGCATCGTCGGAAGAGGACGTCTCGCTACGCACGTCCTCGTGAGCAAGATCGACTTCCCCGACGATCGCACCGTCACCGGCCACAACGAGACCTCCCACTGGGTCCGGCGCGACTGGTACTATACGATCGCGTTCGACCACGCGGTGAAGGCGCGCACGAAGCTCGCCCCGCGCGATCCGCGCGAGAAGGGGACGCGCTGGGTGCTCGACTTCGACGTGCAGCCCGGAGAGACGATCCTCATGAAGGTCGCCCTCTCGTCGCAGTCCGTCGCCGGCGCGCAGGCAAACCTCGCCGCCGAGGTCCCGGGCTGGGACTTCGACGCCGTCCACGCCCGCGCCCGCGCGCAGTGGAACGTCCTTTTCGCCCGCGTACAGGCATCGGGCACAGACGAGCAGAAGAAGACGTTCTACACGTCGTTCTACCACCTCTGCATCTCGCCGAACAACATTTCCGACGTCGGCGCGCCGCGCGACTTCGGCACGCTCTCCCTCTGGGACACCTTCCGCGCCGCCCACCCGCTCTACACGATTCTCTGTCCCGAGCTCGTGCCCGACTTCGTCACCTCAATGATGACCGACTACAAGAAGAACGGCTTCCTCTCGATCTGGACGCTCTGGGACAAGGACAACCAGTGCATGATCGGCACGCACTCCGTGCCCGTGCTGGTGGACGCCTACCTCAAGGGCTTCCCCGCCGACTGGGACGCCGTCTACGCCGCCATCCGCGACACGCTCCGCAATCCCCACCCGAACCGCCGCAAGGAGAACTGGGACCTCCTCGACCAGTACGGCTACTACCCCTTCGACAAAATCAAGGGCGAAAGCGTCTCGCGCACGCTCGAGTGCGCCTACGACGACTGGTGCGCCGCGCAGATGGCCGCGAAGCTCGGCAAGGCGGAGGACGCCGCGTTCTTCGCGAAGCGCGCGCAGAACTGGAAGAACGTGTTCGACGCCTCCATCGGCTTCGTGCGCGGACGCGACACGCACGGCAAGTGGCGCGATCCGTTCGATCCGTTTCGCCTCGGCCACGGCGCCGGCACCGCGAACGACTTCACCGAGGGCAACGCCTTCCAGTACTCGTGGCACGTGATGCAGGACCCCGACGGCCTCGTCGCCGCATACGGCGGACGCGACAAGTTCATCGCGAAGCTCGACTCGCTCTTTACCGCACCCGACAAGGTGGAGGGCGCGGGACTCGTCCTCGACGTGACCGGTCTCATCGGACAGTACGTGCACGGCAACGAGCCAAGCCACCACGTGATCTACTTCTACCCGCTCGTGGGCGAGCCGGACAAGGCGGCCGACCGCATCCGCGAGGTGTGCGACAAGTTCTACCGCAACGCCCCCGACGGCCTCGCGGGCAACGACGACTGCGGGCAGATGAGCGCCTGGTACATGTTCAGCGCGATGGGCTTCTACCCCTTCAACCCCTGCGGCGGCGAGTACGTGATCGGCGCCCCGCAACTCCCCGAAGTGAAATTGAATCTGGGAGGGTCGCGCTCCTGCGCGACCGCAACCTTCACCATCCGCGCCAACAACCTCTCCACCGCGAACAAGCGCGTGAAATCCGTCACACTCAACGGCAAGCCCCTCGCACGCCCCGTCATCCGCCATGCGGATATCCTCGCAGGCGGCACGCTCGTGTTCGAGATGGGGGAGTGACGTCATGATCGGTCTGCCCTGTCTCCTCGCCGCCGCCGTCATCCAGACCGCGAACCCCACGTGGGAAGTGGTGGTGGCCGACGCCGTGATGGATCCGCCCGCCGCGGGCGTGGACGCCGCACCCGAGATCCAGCGCCGCCTCGACGCGATCGGCGCGACGGGCGGTGGCACGCTGTTCCTCAAGGTCGGCACCTACCGCATTGCCTCGCCCGTGGTGCTACCGATCAACACGTGCCTCAAGGGCGACTACTCCGCGTCCGCGCCCGGGAAGTCCACCGTCCTCGCGATCGTCGCGGGGCGCGGCGACGAGAACGGCGAGCCGGCCATCTGCATGGGAACGTCTAGCGCGCTGCAGGGACTCGTCTTCCACTACCCCGACCAAACGCTTGACGCGCCGACGCCCTACCCGTGGACCGTACGCGCGAAGATGAAGCCGCGTCGCGCGCCCGACCACCAGACGATCCGCGACTGCACGTTCGTGAACGCCTGGCAGGCGGTCGCCATCGGACCGGAACCGAACGAGCTGCACACGTTCCGCGACGTGCGCATCTGCGCGCTCAAGACAGGCTTCGCGGTGGATTCCACCACGGACATCGGACGCGTGATCGACGTGGAGGTGAGTCCGCGCGTGTGGTCCGCGAGCGGCCTCCCCGGCGCGCCGGACGAGCGGCGTCTGCGCGACTGGCTGAAGGCGCACGACACGCTCGGCGCCTGGTACGGACGGAGCGACTGGGAATACGTGTGGCGGCTGAAGGTGGCGCCGTGATGGACGAAAGCGTCTTCACGGACTGCGCCACGGGTCTGGAGGTGGACCGCGTGAACGGCGTGGGCCTCGCGGTGTACGACACGCGCTTCGACCGTTGCGCGCAGAGTTCGCTCATGACAACGAACTTCGCGACGGTGGTGCAGTTCCTCGCGTGCGACTTCGGCGGCAAGCCACCCGTGAACAAGGGCAAGTTGCTTTCCAACATTGTCGTCAAGGACGGCAATGGCGAGCCGGTGCGGCACGTGCCGATGGCCTGGCCGCGTCCTGCGTCCGACCGCCTCGTGGTCGCGACGGACTTCGGCCTTTCGACAAACGCGGACGACAACGCGGCGGCGCTCCAGCGGGCGCTTGACACGGCGAAGGGCGGCGGCACCGTGTACGTGCCAGCGGGGATGTACTCGTTCAAGGGGCCGGTGACCGTGCCGGCGGGTGTGGAGCTGCGCGGCTCTTCGGCCGCGCCACACCACACGGCCGCAGGCGGCAGCGTGCTACTCGTCCGCTATGGGAGGGGCGACGAGAACGGCGCGCCGTTCATCTCGCTCGCGCCGAAATCGGGTCTGCGCGGCGTGCTCGTGTGGTATCCCGAGAATCCGGTCCTCGACCCGGATTCGCGACGCATCCCTCGGGCGGACACCGCATCGCGTACCTCTCCGGCGTCGCGTGGCAGAAGATGCTCGTCGTGGGCAACTCGTCGCGCCGGGGCTGGCTGGAGGAGACGCTCTTCAATCCGCACTACTCCCAGCGGCTGGCGTTCAACCTGCCGCACGTCAACGGAAAGCCACCGGCGGAATGTCCGTCGGGCGGCGTCAACATCCCCGTGCAGAGCTGGAACATGCGCCGCCGTCTGGAGGCGCACGTGTTCACCGACTGCGCGGACGAGCGCATCCGCGGCACGTTCGTGTTCGCCGCCAAGGACGGCATGGCGTTTCGCGGGAAGAACCGCGCGACGGTGGTGATGCACGGCGCCGACACGATTGCGCGCGGCGTGGAGCTGGAGCAGGACGAAGGCAGTCGCGTGGACGCGGCGCTCGTGCAGGTGACGCCGTACGAGACCGCCTCTGGCAAGGAAAGCGCGGGCTTCCACTTCGCGCCGGGCGACAAGGGTACGGCCGTATTCCGCGCGAGCCAGCTGTGGGTGCCGAAGCCGAGCGTGATCGCGGAGGGGAAAGGGCTGGGCGTATTCGAGATGGCGAACTCGCTCTCGGGGCCGATCATCGCGCGGACGGGGCGTCTGGAGCTGGAGGATTTTCGTTTTTCGTCCAGCCTCGAGGAATGCATTCTAAAGGATCCGGCGGCCAAGTTGCGCGCCGTGCGGACGGGCGAGTTTCCGATGCCGGAATCGCTCTTGCCGAAGGCGCCGCCGGTGGACGTGACGATCGACTGCGGGGCGAATCGTCCGATCGAGAACACGGTCGCGCGCTGGGGCGGCGTGCGCGGGCAGGGCGACTGGTGCTGCCGGGTGGAGGGCGGCGAGCTGCTGTTCCGCGCGGAGCTGAAGGATCCGAAGTACGCGTTCGTCTACGCCGACATCTGGAAGGGCGAGAGTCCCGTGTGGCCGACGACGCGTCTCAAGTACCGCATGAAGCCGACGGACGAAAAATCAGCTGGCACGGTCACGTTGGACCTGGCGTTCTCGGACAAGACGCAGGCGCGCATCCTGCGCGGCCTGCCGGTCGGGAAGAGCCTGCCGCCGGGCGAATGGACCGACGTTTCGATCCCCCTGCGTTTCTACACGGGCAAGACGATCGTCCGCATCATGGTGCGCGCCGACCGCCGCTTCGCGCCCGGCACGTACGAGGCGCGCCTCGACGACATCCGCATCGTCACGCCTCCTCAGAATCGTCCATAGGCCGTAGTTCACTGTACAAAGCAAACGAAAATCCTCCGCCGCAGGGTGGGGGATTTTTGGTATACTGTGGATGTTTTCGCGGCGCGGGTGCGCGGCGGGAGCTAACCGGGGCGGGGGAGAAATCCCGTCTCGGCGAATTCGGTATTTTGCGCTGACACGCAAACGACGTTCATCGGAAACTTGGCGGTTTCAATCGTACAAATGTACGAGTACATGAACGGAGCTTGATGAGGTCACGCAGACGGTTTTATACCGTCTTGCGTGCTCTTGTCATCTCTTTCATGTACGGGCACGCCAAGGCCTCCGATGAGGGAGATCGACGAGGCACGCATTTTTTGTAGTCTCGCACATTCTCCCAACCGTCTCCTTCGTGGCGGCACACGATGCCGCAGTGGTAGGGCGCGGACTCCGGCCGCGCTGCCAAACCGGTAGGGCGGTCGCCCCGCGACCGCCGCAACGAAGGAGAGCGAATGATGCGCACGACGACAAGCAGAACACCGTGTCCCACGGCAGACGTCTTCTATCCTCCCGCCATCCTGGAGGAGGAGCTGAAGAACAGGGTCGCCGCCGACTGGTTCGACGCGTTCGACTGCTCACACATTCTCGGGAAGGTCGATTTCTGCGCGGCGGTTGCCGCAACCGACCTCCCGTTGTGCGACGCCGAGTCCGTCGTGTGGGCGGAGGCGAAGCGTGGCATGGACGCGCCGCTCGACTTCGCGCTCGTCCAGCTCATTCTTACCATCTTCTACCAGAACGACTTCAACTGGAACGTTGCCCCATCTGACCACGAGACACGCGAGTTCGGCGATCTCTACCAGCGCGTCATCCGCATCCTTGAATCCGCCACGCTCGAATTCGATTTCGCGAAAGACGGGTCGGAGCTTCGCCACTTTATCAAGGCGAATCTCCACGCGGGAGGGCCGCGCTCCAGCGCGGCCGTCCAGATCACCAAGAACAACTTCACACACATCTACCAGCGCTGGCGCGAGACGGTGATGCCCACGATCCTCATGCCGGACTGGGTCGCCGCCAAGAAGAACGGCATCATCGACGCGGACTTCTTTCTCGCCGATATCTTCTCGTCCGACAACGCCGCCGTGACCGACCGCCTCAATGTCCTCTTGATGAACGACCACTACCGTCAGGCACGGGGCTCGGACGCGCTTGGTTTTCAGCTCTTCTCGGAAATCTCCTTCTCCGACGGGCAGAAGGCGCACCGTCTCTTCTGGAACCGCTACAGGCGGCCGCCCCGCAAGGAGTACTGGAACTACATCGTCAACCGGCGTGACCTTCTCGTGCCGCAGGATGTGCGCGAGCGGAAAGGCTCCTTCTTCACGCCTCAGAAATGGGTCTCCCTCTCGCAGGACTACCTCGCCGCCGTCCTTGGCGAGAACTGGCAGGACGACCACTATGTGTGGGACTGCTGTTGCGGCACGGGCAACCTTGAGGTGGGCCTCACGAACAAGTACAACGTGTGGGTGTCCACCCTCGACCAGCAGGACGTCGACGTAATTCACCAGCGCATCAAGCTCGGTGCGACCCTCCTTGATTCCCATGTGTTCCAGTTCGATTTCCTTAACGATTCCTTTGACAAGCTACCGCAGGGGCTGAAAGAAATCATCGACGATCCCGAGAAACGCAAGCGCCTCGTCATCTACATCAACCCGCCGTATGCGGAGGCGGGAACGGTAAAGGCGAAAACAGGTACGGGAGAGAACAAGACAGGGGTTGCTGTACGGCATGCGGTCAGTGAAAAGTACAAATCGTTCATCGGCGCAGCCTCTAACGAATTGTTTGCACTGTTCCTTGCTCGTATATCCTATGAAATTCCAGGCTGCATCGTCGGGCAGTTCTCAAAGTTGAAACATTTGACGGCACCTAATTTTAGAATGTTTCGAGCGAAATTTCGCGGACGGATTGAAAGGTGTTTTCTTGTGCCTGCAGACACGTTCGACAATGTAAAGGGCAAGTTCCCAATTGGTTTCTTCGTGTGGGAACTTCGCGGTAGCGACACCGTGTCGCCGTGTCACGGCGAAGGAACATCCGTGGCGCGATGTCCCTTTGTGACTGCAGATGTTTATGATCGAAATGGAGAATTTTCAGGCAAGCACGTTATTATGTGCCCTGACAAGGGACGTTTGTGGATGGATTGGTTGAAGACCATGCATGATAAAAGAGGAAGGCTGATTGGACATTTACGGACAACTTGTTCTGATTTCCAAAACCAAAATGGCACATTCATCACCAGCCAACCTTCCCCTAATGACATACTTCAGCGACGCACTCATGAAATAACCGTCAATAACATTATTGGCATAACGACGGCTTTTGCCGTGCGCATATCGGTTGAGGCAACATGGTTAAATGATCGTGACCAGTTTCTTTTCCCGATCGACAACTGGAAGACTGACCTGGAGTTTCAGGCGGATTGTCTTGCTTTAACACTCTTTCATGGGCAGAACCGCATTAGCGGTCGTGACGGCGTGAACCACTGGATTCCGTTTATGGAGGAAGATGTGGGGGCGAAGGATTCCTTCAAGAGCCACTTCATGAGCGATTGGCTGGCGGGGCGCGGAGCGGCGCGCTCGGCGAGCGTGCCCTATCAGAGGGAGCTTGATTTTACCGGGATAGCCGGGACGGACGAGACGACTGGGACGCGAGACGAGTCCCAGCCGTCCCCATTGTCCCAGATGTCCCAGCAAGCCCGCGCCGTCCTCGACGCAGGACGCGAACTGTGGCGCTACTACCACGCCCAACCGAACGCAAATCCAAATGCCTCGTACTACGACATTCGGCTTCACTTC